>JARRKQ010000072.1:0-31465 GCA_037387885.1 Alphaproteobacteria bacterium
GCGGAGATCTTTCAGCCCCGCGGCCGTGGCGCCGATGAAGACGATGCGGCCCTTGACCTCACCGGGTTTCAGCTTGCCCTCGACGACGCGCCAGGCCGGGATCATCCGCGCCGGGTCGCTCTTGGCGTAGTACATGAGGACGCGGCCGCGTTCGTCGGTCGGGATCTCGAACGGCCCGATGCGCACCGCGACGATGCCGGCTCCGCGGCCAAATTCGCCGGAGGCGCCGACCTACTTGATGAGATAGCCGCGCGCGCCGGCCGCCACGCGCAAGGCCTCGGCCGAAAGCCCCGGATAGAGCGTCTTGCCCAGGCGCGCGAAGAGCGGCACGCCGCGGATGATGAGGTCACGGTCGGGCCGGAAGCTGATCGAGCCGTTGCCGGTTGCCGCGGCCTCGAACATGGGCAGGCTCGGAACCGCGCCGGCATAGCCGGGCACGACGCGCGCGGGGTCGGCGCCGGCATGGGCGAAGCCGGCCTTGCGCGCGGGCTTGTCGGCATTGCGCTCGGCGGTGAGGACGAAGGCGGTGACGGCGCGCGCCCGGGCGAGGGCCGCCGCCAGCGCGTTGTCGTGCGAGGGCAGCGCCTGGGCGGCCTTCTTCAGCTCGGCGAGCGCCGGCGTATCGGGCCAGCGCTTGACCGCACGGTCGGGCGAGCTTTCGTCGGGCTCGGACATGAGGATGTCGAAGACGATCGCCGACGCCCCGGCGGCCCGCAGGCGGTCGACCATGTCCGCGACCATCGTGCGCGGCCAGGGGAACTGACCGACCCGCTTCAAGGAGGCGTCGTCGATGGCGACGATACGCACCGGAGATTTGGCGACGTCGAAGTCGCGCGGCTTCAGACGTTGGTATGCGTCGAAGACCAGAAGCCGCAGCTGTTGGATCGGCCAGGGATCCTGCACCCGCAGGATCAGCGCCAAGGCAAGCATGAGGTAGGGGATGAACGGCGTCAGGCGGTGGCGCATGGCGCCATGCTAGCGGAGGGTGAGCGCGGAGGGAATCCGCGTTGAGCCAAGCTGCGCGTCAGTAGAGCCGCCAGATCGAGCGGATGCCGACCACGTGATTGCGAAAGCCCTTGCCGTCTGCGTTCGAGACGTTGCGCTCGTGCTGATACTGGAGGCTCAGCGTGTGGCCTTTGACGAAGGCGTTGGGCACGATGAGCTGGACGCCGGGGCGCAGATAGACGTCGCGCCGGCGCGTCGACCCGCCGGGCACGTTGGAGCGGTAGTAGCGGACATTGCCCTGAAGGGTGGGACCCAGATAGATCCGGCCGTCCATGAAAGGCACCAGGTAGCTCGCCTTGCCACCGATCTCGTGATAGCGCTCGGGAAAGATGTCGCCCTGCACCAGCGCCGGATCGGCGTTGCGGCCGGTGGCGTTGTTCCACCGATAGCGCGGACGGACGGAGATCCGGTCGCCGTCCTTCGCGACATTGGGGACGGCGAAGGTCGGCGCGATGTCGAGAACGAGGCCGTCGCGGCCCGGGGCATAGTCCTTGCCCATGAACTGATAACCGAAGCGGATATCGACACGCCGCAAATAGCCGCCGCCCAGGGCCTCGAAACCGAGCTGACCGGACAGCTCGGTGAAAAAGACCTTGCGATCGAGCCAGGCGAAGGCGGCGCCGACCGCCGGGCGCAGCCGCCAGTCACCCGTGAGGCCGACGAGCGGCCCGGTGCTGGCGCCGACATGACCAAAATCGGAATTGCGCGACTGGGCATGAAGGTTGGCGTAGAGCTGGCCCAAGGTGCGCCAACGCATGCCGCCGAGCCGGCGCTCGTCGCGGACGACCAGACGGACATCGCCGAGAAAATCGTCGTCGTCCGTCGGATCGCCGGTCGGCCGCTGGCGCAAATTGGTCGCGTAGCGGGCGCCCAGGTGGAGATAGACGGCGGAGAAATCCGGCTCGAGGATCGTGGCGATGCGGGTCAGGCCCGCACGCGCCTCGGCGTTGCGCGGGTCGTTCATCAGGACGCGCTGATAGGCCGCCAGCGCCTTGCGCGGCAGACCCTTGCGCTCGGCCAGCGCCGCGTATTTGAGGTTGAGCGCAGTGTCGGTCGGGTTGCGCAGGATCTGGCGGTAGATGTTGCGGAGCTCGGGGTCGACCCCGGCCGCGGCCTCGGCCGTCGCCCCAAGGGGCAGGCCCGCGAAAACGCCCACAACCAAGACTTGCGCCAAGCTAGCGAAGACCGCTCTGAGACGCACGATCACTTCTCCCATCCGGCCGCGCAATTCCGAGCCCGGTTCATGCCGTCTTCGCCGATCCAATTGGCCTCCGCCGAAGGCCACCCTGGCGTTAACCATACCAACACTCCGCGCCGCCGCCAATTGCGCAATCAGCGCGCGGAACGAATTGTCGGCGCGACCGTGGCGCGGCTGCATCATGGGGTATGCCGCGAGGCCCAAGTCGCCCGACGCTTGCTTGATGCCGGGGCGCGGCTAAGAATGACCGGATGCCGAAGCGGCCGGGGGACCGGGGGTGCCTGACAGATCGACATCGACACCGCCCAAACGGATCACCTTGGCGTTACAGGGCGGGGCGGCGCATGGCGCCTTCGTCTGGGGCGTGCTCGACCGGCTGCTCGAGGACGAGCGGCTCGAGATCGAAGGCGTTTCGGGGACCAGCGCTGGGGCGATCAATGCGGTGGTGCTGGCTTACGGCCTGATCGACGGCGACCGCGCCGCGGCGCGCGCGCTGCTCGCCCGCTTCTGGACGCGTATCAGCGAGGCCTCGGAGGAGCGGCGCTGGAGCGGCAGCATGCTGTTCCGCCTGGCCCGCGCGCGGATCACGCAGCTCGCGCGCAAGGATGCCTTCTTCGATCTCATGTCGCGCATCCTGCTGCCCTACAGCTTCGATGCGGAGACGATGGACCCGCTGCGCGCGGTGATCGCCGAAACGGTCGATTTCGAGCGGCTGCGCGCCGCCGCGCCGATGCGGCTCTTCATCAACGCGACCAACATCTCGACCAACGAGAACCGGATCTTCGATACGAGCGAGGTGAGCCTCGATGCGGTCTGCGCCTCGTGCTGCCTGCCCTATCTCTTCGACGCGGTGGAGATCGCGGGCGAGCGCTATTGGGACGGCGGCTATGTGGGCAATCCGACCATCTATCCGCTGATCTATGACTGCGAGAGCGCCGACGTGGTGATGGTGCTGACGACGCCGCTCGGCCCCAAACCGGCGCCCGAAGCCGCCGCCGACATCATGACGCGGGTGAGCCAGGTGAGCTTCACCTCCGCCTTCATGCGCGAGATGCGGGCGATCGCGTTCGTCACCGATCTGATCGAGCGCGATCTGGTTTCGCCCGAGGCGGGTTTGCGCAAGATCCACATGCACGCGCTGGCGCCCGACGCCGACGATCCGAGCTTCGAGGTGGCGCAGCGCTTCAATGCCTCCCTGCCCTTCCTGGAGGACCTTCGCGACAAAGGCCGTGCCGCCGCCGAGATCTGGCTGGGGGAGGCGTTCGCAAAGATCGGCGAGGGGTCGAGCATCAACGTGGCGGGGCTGTTCGAGTAACGGGTGCGACCGTCGGGCGGGATCATTTGTCGGACAGCCGTGCCTCTATGCGCCGCCCTCACGCAGCGCGCGGGCGCGGAACTCGCGCGGCGCCAGACCCGTGGCGCGGGAAAACACACGGCTGAAATAGGCCGGATCGGCGTATCCCAGCGCATAGGCGATCGTGGAGACGGTCAAGCCGGTATAGACGAGATTGCGCCGGGCCTCGCGCACGACACGCTCCTCGATGAGGCGCGTCGCCGGGCGCCCGGTCGCCACCCGGCAAACGCGGGAGAGATGCGTCGGGCTGACCGCCAGCGCATCGGCATAGTCGGCGACCGGCCAGTGCTGCAGATAGTGCGCTTCGAGCAAGGCTTCGAAACGTGTCAGCAGGTCGGGGGCCGACGCAGATGTGCCAGCCCGCCCAGCCTCATCCAGCGTGCGTGCGATTTGTCCAAGAATCAACGCCGAGAGCGAACGCAGCATATGCGCCCGGGCGAAGTCGCGCCCGGCAAAGGTCTCGGCGATTTCCGTCATCGTGCGGTTATGGGCGGCCTCGGCGGGCAGGACGGCCGGCTGCGCCAGCACCGGACGCAGACCCTCGCTCGGCTGCAGCGCTACGTCGAGCATCTCCGCGGCCAGCGTCACCACCAGCCCGACCGTGCCCGGGGTGAAGGTAAAGCTGTGCACGAGGCCGATTGGCACGTTCACCAGGCTCGAAGGACCGAGCGTATGACCCTGCCCATCCAGGCTCACGCGCCCGCCGCCGCTTTCCAGGAGCAGGATCTGGTGGAGGCGCGCGTGCCGGTGCGGCGCGAGCTCCCAATCATGCAAGCGGGAGCGCGTCTCGATGGTCTCGCAATGGACGACGTCGGGCAGGTCCCCGGTCTCGCCGAAGAGATTGTAGTTGAGGATCGAGGCTCGCGGGGCTTCCGACATGTACGATTCGTACAAGTAATCGTCCTGCCCGTCCATTCCTTCCCGTGTCTCCCGCCGGTAGTTTCGCAGCGGATATAGGGAGGACGCGACCATGAAGACCCAAGTCTGCATCATCGGCGGCGGGCCCTCGGGGCTGATGCTGTCGCAGCTTCTGCATCTGAAGGGCATCGACACGATCGTCCTCGAGCGCCGGAGCCGGGAGCACGTGCTGGGCCGCATCCGCGCCGGCGTGCTGGAGCACGGCTTCGCCGAGCTCATGCGCGAGGCCGAATGCGGCGAGCGGATGGACAAAGAGGGCGAGATCCACGAGGGCTTCTACATCGCCCATGACGGCAGGCTAGACCGGATCGATCTGCACAAATATTCGGGCGGCTCCTCGGTCGTAGTCTACGGCCAGACCGAGCTGACACGCGACCTCTACGAGGCGCGCGACCGGATGAACGGCAAAGTGATCCACAACGCCGAGGACGTGAAGCTGCACGACATCGAGAGCGACACGCCTTACGTCACCTACCGCGACGGCGACGAGATCATCCGCGTCGACGGCGATTTCATCATCGGCGCCGACGGCTTCCATGGCGTGAGCCGCAAGTCGATTCCGAAGGAGATCCTACGCGAATACGAGCGCGTCTATCCTTTCGGCTGGCTGGGCGTGCTGTCGCGCACCAAGCCGGTTTCGCCCGAGCTCATCTACGCCAAGCACGAGCGCGGCTTCGCGCTCTGCTCGCTGCGCAGTCAGGTGCTGAGCCGTTATTACATCCAGGTGCCGCTGTCGGACACGGTCGACGACTGGTCGGACGAGGATTTCTGGGCCGAGCTCAAGCGCCGCCTGCCCGACGAGGTCGCCGCCCGCATGGAGACCGGCCCGTCGATCGAGAAATCCATCGCGCCGCTGCGCAGCTTCGTCGCCGAGCCGATGCGCTACGGCAACCTGTTCCTGGCCGGCGACGCCGCCCATATCGTGCCGCCCACCGGGGCGCGGGGCCTCAACAGCGCGGCGTCGGACATCTATTACCTCTACCACGCCATGGTCGATCACTATCAGGACGGCGACGATACGGGCCTGGAGACCTATTCGGCCAAGGCCCTGGCGCGGGTCTGGAAGGCGCAGCGCTTCAGCTGGTGGATGACCATGCTGCTGCACACCTTCCCGGAAGACATCCCCTACGACCAGAAGCTCCAGCAGGTCGATCTGGAGTATCTGTTGTCGTCGGAAAATGCGCTCGGCTCGTTGGCCGAGAACTATGTGGGGCTGCCCTTCTGATCGGGCGCTGGCGCCCATGATCGTTCCAATGTCCCAAGGGGCGGGCTTGAGGCCCGCCCTTTGCGCATTGGGGTAGGTTTGGCCCCTATCGCATGAATTCCATTCAAGTTCTGTGGAATAAATTATTTCACAGACAATCTTGATTATCGGCTCATTATACGCAATCTTAACGTGGAATCACTGATTACACATGAAAATCATGTGAAAAAGGAGTTCCACGATGCCCGGATCGATCGCACCACCGACCAAAGCCCGCCCGGCCTGGACGCCCACAGCCGAGCCGCTGGTGCGCATGGAGGATGCCGACGAGCTGCGCACGGCGCTAGCGAAATTCCGCTCGGGCGAGTGGGACGACGAGACCTGGACGGCGTTCCGCCTGCGCCGCGGCATCTACGGCCAGCTGCAGCCGGGCGTGCAGATGGTGCGGATAAAGGTGCCGGGCGGGGTGCTTCCCTTCGACTGGGCCCGCACCGTGGCGGCGGCCAACCGCAAATGGGCCAAGGGCGACATCCACGTCACCACGCGTCAGGCCTTCCAGATCTATCACGTGCCGACCGACGACACGCCGGAGCTGCTGGCCGATCTCGCGGCGGGCGCGATGACCTCGCGCGAGGCCTGCGGCAACACGCTGCGTAACTTCACCGCCTGCCCGTTTTCCGGCGTCTGCCCCAAGGAGCATACCGACGCCGGCAAGGTCGCGGCCCAGTTGGCCGAATCGTGGATCCGCCACCCGCTGGTTCAGAACATGCCACGCAAGTTCAAGTCGACGGTCTCGGGATGCGCCGTCGATTGCGGGGCCGGCGGTATCCACGATCTCGGCCTGATCGCCACCGAGAAGGACGGCGAAAAGGGCTTCCGGGTGCTGGCCGGCGGCGGCACGGGCGGACAGCCTGTGGCCGCAGTCGAGGTCAGCGACTTCGTGACCGAGGAGCAGCTGCCGGCGGTGGTCGAGGCGCTGGTGCGCCTGCACCAGAAGTATTCGGACCGGGTGAACCGCAACAAGGCGCGGCTCAAATTCGTGCTCAAGCGCTTCGGCGAGGAGACCTTCCGCACGCTCTTCAGGCAAGAGTTCGAGCGTGCGCTCGCCATGCCGCAGCGGCCGTGGACGCCCGTCGCGTGGCGCACCCCCGATCCGGCCGAAGCGCCGGTCACGCCAGCAGGCGTCTTCACCCAGCATGACGGCAAGACGACGATCGTCGTCTCGCCCGTCCTGGGTCTCATGTCAGCCGACCAGCTCGACGAGCTGGCGACGATCGGCGAGCTTTTCGGCGCCGACCATATGAGGACGACCCGCGACCAGAACATTGCTTTCGTCGGCATCGACCCCACGCGGGCCGACGAAGCGGTCGCCGCCATTCGGGCGACCGGTCTGCCGGTGCAGGACGAGATCGGTGACCAGCCGGATCTCGTTTCCTGCCCCGGCACGACGACCTGCCGCATCGGCATCACCAACAGCCAGGATTTCGGCCGCGAGCTGGTCGAGGTGGCGCGGAACTTCACGCCCAAGCCAAACCTGACCGTGCGTATCTCGGGCTGCCAGAACGGCTGCGGGCTGCATCACGTCGCCGATTTCGGCTTCCGCGGCATGGGCAAGAAGATCGACGGCCAGCCGGCACCGCATTACCAGATCTATGTCGGCGGCGACGACCGCACGATCGGCGCCATCGGCGTGAGCGGTCCGGTCGTCCCGGCCAAGCAAGCGCGGCGCGCCTTCGAGCTGCTGTTGGAGGCTTACACGCCGTTCGGCTACGCCGGCACCTCGGTGCGCGATTGGGCCGAGAGCATCGGCAAGGATGGGCTGCGCGACATCCTGGCGCCGCTGGGCGACGAAGTCACCGAACGCGACGATTCCTCCGCGTCGCTCTATGTCGACTTCGGGAAGGCCAAGACCTTCGTCACGCCGGCGGCGGTTCAGGCCGAATGCGCGGCCGGGTTCCCCCTCGACAACCTCTACCAGAACCTCGCCGATGACGGGCTGATCAACGTCGATCGCGCACTCCATGCCGGCATCAAGGACCGGGCGCTCGACGACGGACGCTCCGCCGCGGCGCACGCAGCCCAGCGCCTGCTTGGCCGCCTTGGCCATGAGGTCAAGGACGACGAGCTGGCCGAGGTCACCTTCGCCCGGGTCACCACGGCCTATGCGACCGACCATCCGCTGCTGGCGACGCTCGACGCCGTGCGGCAGTCGGAGCAGTCGGCGCGGGTGGCCAACGGCGATGCCGATCTCGAGGGCTTCCGCGAGGCGCTGGCGCTCTGGCTCGACACGGTGGAAGAGCTGGTCGCCACGCCGCTGCCGCTCGACGCGCTCGCGCCGGTTGGCCGGCTCGACGACAGCGACGGGTCGGTCAGCGCGCTCATCGGCAACGCGGCCGAGTAGCCATGGCCGACGGTACGCGCATCCAGGCGGTCGGCGCGGCGGACGATCCCGCGCTCGCGGCGCACACCACCGAATTGGCGGCGGAGCTGCTGGCACTTTACCGCGACTATGACGGGCTGATGATCGTGCGCGCCATGATCGAGCGCGAGTTCGCCGGCCGCATTGCTCTGGTCTCCTCCTTCGGGGCGGAGGCGGCGGTGCTGCTCGATCTGGTGGCGCGGGTGGATCCAGCGACCCCGGTGCTGTTCCTGGAGACCGGCAAGCATTTCGGCGAAAGCCTCGCCTATCGACATGCGCTGGCGGAGCATCTGGGGCTGACCAACGTGCGCGATATCCGGCCCGATCCGGACGACCTCGCGGCGCACGACCCGGACGGCAGGCTGCATGCGCGCGATCCCGATGCCTGCTGCGCCATCCGCAAGGTCTGGCCGTTGGAGAGCGCACTTGACGGCTACGCCGCCTGGTTCACCGGGCGCAAGCGCTTCCAGACCAAGGAGCGCGGCGAGCTGCCCGCGGTCGAGGCGGCCGACGGGCGCATCAAGGTGAACCCGCTGGCCCGTTGGGGAGCGGAGGATGTCGAGCGCTACTACGAGGCGCGCGGCCTGCCGCGCCATCCGCTCTATGATCAGGGCTATCCATCGATCGGCTGCGCGCCCTGCACGCGGGCCGTAGCGCCGGGCGAGGATCCGCGCGCCGGCCGCTGGGCCGAGCAGGACAAGACCGAATGCGGGATCCACGGCGGATCGCCGATCCGCTGAGGGCCGGCAGCTGAGGGGCCGCGGCCGGGATTTCGAGACGGCCACCGATTTGCTTTTGATTAACCATATCGAAAGCGCTGCTCCGTAGGATTGATGCAGCCCCGAACCGCATCAACCCCAATAGGCCGCGATGCCCGACACGGCACCCGAAACCCGCGAGCTGGAGCCCCGCGAACAGGAGGCGATCCGGCTCGCGCAGAGCGGCGCTTTGGCCGAGGCCGAGGTACTGCTCAAGGAGATCCTCGAGGACCGGCCCGACGATCATCAGATCCTGAACGCCGCCGGCGCCGTCGCCGCACAGCAGGGCAAGCTGGTCGACGCTTATCCGCTGTTCCAGAAAGCCCACGCGCTGGCGCCCCAGGACCCCAGCATCACCGGCAACCTCGCCAATGTGAAGCAGGGCCTGGAAGCGCGCGCCAATGAGTGCCTGGGCCGCGGCGACTGGACGGAGGCGCGCCAAGCATTGCGTGACGTCCTCACGGCCGACCCCGAGCACCAGTCGGCGCACAACGTCCTCATTCACTGCGTGATGAACATGGGCGCTCGCGGCGAGCTCGCCGATTTCGCGCCGGAGATCAGCGAAGACGAGCTCGGCGAGCACATCTTCATCGCCTGCATGCCCAAGAGCGGATCGACCTTCCTCAAACACGCGCTGCTCCGGCTGACCGGATGGCGCGAGGCGAGCTTGACCTTCGCCTTTCTGCAGAACGAGGAGGAGCTTTATCTGCCGTTTTTGCGGGCGGTGGCGTGCACGGAGACGATCACCCAGCAGCACTGCCGGGCGACGATCCCGAACATCCAGCTGATGCAGGCCTTTGCGATCCGGCCGATCGTGCTGGTGCGCAACCTCTTCGATACGATCGTCAGCTACACCGACTTCTTCGACGGCGGGGCGACGGTCAACACCTTCTTCGGTGGACGCTGGGAGACTTTCGAACGCGAGCGGCGTATCGATCTGATGATCGATCGATCGCCGACAAGCCGGAGACGCTGAAGCGCCTAGGTGAATTCTACGCGCTCGACGTTTCCGCCGCAGACTGTGCAGCCACGGTCGCCGCCATCGAGGGCGACCCGGACAAGGACAAGACCCGCTTCAACAAAGGGGTAGCGGGCCGCGGCGAGGAGCTGACCGATGCCCAGAAGGATCGCATCCGGCATCTGGCAAGCTATTACCCCGACGTCGATTTCGGCCCGGTGGGGCTCTGAGGCGGGGGCCACGATGAACCAGATCCCAGACCGGCGCGAGGGCGAGGTCTACAGGCACTTGAACAGCGGCCGGCTCGACCAAGCCGAGGCCCTGATCGGGAAGATTCTCGAGACCAACCCCGATCATGCGGGCATGCTCAACGTGCTCGGCTGCATTGCCGCGCAATCCGATCGGTATCTCGACGCGCTTAGCCATTTCCGAATGGCGCATGATGTCGCGCCGACCGTGGCCGACTTCGCGGATAATCTGAAGTCGGCGCGCGAGCTTGCGCTCGCGAAAGTCCAGATCGAGTCCGCCGACGGCGACCACATGAAGGCCGTTACGGCGCTGCGCAGGGTGATGGCGGTCGACCCGGGGCAGTCCAGATGGCTCAACCAGCTGATGCATTGCATCACCGGCGCCGAAACCAGCGCCGTGCTGTCCGACTTCGCGCCCAACCTGGACCCGGCGACGCTCGGCACGCATATCGTCATCGCCTGCATGCCCAAAAGCGGCTCGACCCTGATGAACCGCCTGCTGCAAGCGCTGACCGGCTGGGACGATACGTACTTGTCCTTCGCCTTTCAGCAGAACGAAGAAGAGCTGCACCTGCCCTATTTGCAGGAGGAGGCGACACGGAACACGGTCACCCAGCAGCATTTCCGCGCGACCGAGGCGAATATTCAGCTTCTCCAGGCTTTCGGCATCAAGCCGCTCATCCAGGTGCGCAACCTCTACGACATCGTGGTGAGCTACACCGATTTCTTCGATGCCGGCGCGGTCAGCAATACCTTCTTCATCGGACGTTGGGACCAATTCGAGCGCAGCGAACGCATCGATCTCATGATCGACAATTTTCTGCCCTGGTACTTCGCGTTCTATGCATCCTGGATGGACGCGCTCGCGAAAGACCGGCTCGAGGCGATCGTCGTCAGCTACGAAGAGCTGGTGGCCGCGATGCCCGAGACGGTGAAGCGCGTCGCCGACTTCTACGGCCTCGGCAAATCGATCGACCACTGCAACACCGCGGTAGCCGGTGTGAACGATGGCAAGGCACCGACGCGCCTCAACAAGGGCGTGTCGGGCCGCGGCGCCGAGGAACTGACGGCGGCGCAGAAGGACCGCCTCGCGCGCCTGGCGGGCTACTATCCCGACGTCGATTTCAGCCCGGTCGGGCTGTGACGGGGCTATAACCGGTCGCAATTGTCGCGCCGGGCTTGATCGAAAGCCTTTCGATCACAAGAGTGTCATGAACAGGCCGGGCAATCGTCCGGCCATCCATCACTGCCGCTCAATCGTACGCGCGGATGCCACGCTCCGAGATCCAAAGAACCATAGCGCCGGTACTACCGGCCGCCGACAGCCACACCATGCCGTTGGACGAGCTTTACCAAACGCTCGCCAGCGGCGCGGTCGGGCTGAGCCAGGCCGATGCCGAAGCGCGGCTGACGCGGTTCGGCGCGAACGCGCTTCGCGTGCGCAGGGCGACGCCGGAGATCGTCAAGTTCCTGCTCCAATTCCGGAACTTCTTCGCGATCCTGCTGATCGCGGGCGGTCTCCTGGCGTGGTTCGCCGAGACGCTCGATCCGGGCCAGGGCAATCTTTACATCGCCTACGCCCTCCTCGGCGTCGTGCTGCTCAACGCCGCCTTCACCTACATTCAGGAGCGCCAGAGCGAGCGGATCATGGAGAGCTTCCGGCGCATGCTGCCGGTGATCGTGACGGTGCTGCGCGACGGCGACAGCCATGAGGTGGACGCAAAGGAGCTGGTTCCCGGCGACGTGATCTTTCTGTCCGAAGGCGACCGGGTGCCGGCGGACTGCCGCCTGATCGAGGCTTACCGGCTTACCGTCGACTTGAGCAGCCTGACCGGCGAGAGCGAGCCCCAGAAACGCGACGCGGCGGAGAGCGATCCGGTGCCGATCCGCAGCCGCAACATGCTGTTCTCCGGCTCGCTGGTGCAGAGCGGAGACGCGAAAGCCATCGTCTGCCGCACCGGCATGGACACCGAGATCGGCAACATCGTGGCGCTCACCAAGGCGACCGGAGAGGTCGAGACGCCGATCCGCCGCGAGCTCAAGCACTTCATCACCATCATCAGCGCGATCGCCATCGTCCTCGGCATTCTGTTCTTCGTGATCAGCGTGGCGATCGGCCGGGGCGAGCTGGCGAGCCTGATCTTCGCCATCGGCATCATCGTCGCCAATGTGCCCGAGGGGCTGCTGCCCACGGTCACGCTCGCGCTGACGATGGCGAGCAAGCGGATGGCGTCCAAGAACGCGCTGATCAAGAACCTCGAAAGCGTGGAAACGCTCGGCAGCACCACGGTGATCTGCTCGGACAAGACCGGCACGCTGACCCAGGCCCGGCTTTCGGTGCAGACGCTGGTGATCGGCGGCCAGGCCGTGGAGGCCGACGATCGCGCAGTTCTCGATCATCCGGCCTTCGCCGCCACGCGCCGCGTCATGGTGCTGTGCAACAACGCGCATATAACCGAAACCGGCACGGTCGGCGATGCGACCGAGGTGGCGCTGCTCGACTACGCCAACGCGATGGCGCATGTCGCCGATCTGACGGCATACACGCGCGCCGCAGCGGAACCCTTCGACTACGCGCTCAAGCGCATGACCACGCTCTACGCGGTGCCGGAACAGGAGAGTGGCGGGGCGGATGGCGGGGCGCGCTACGAGGCGTATCTGAAGGGCGCGCCCGAGGTCGTGATGGCCATGTGCGACAAGGTCGTGCTCGATGGCGAGACGCTGCCCCTCGACGACCGGCAGCGTGGGCACCTGATCGACGGCTACCGCGCGCTCGCCTCGCGCGGCCAGCGGGGCCTGGCGCTGGCGGTCCGCGACACGTCGGAAACGGAGATCCCGGAGGACGGCTACACTTTCCTCGCTATCGTCGGCATGCTCGATCCGCCGCGCCCGGAAGTGCCCGAAGCGGTCGCGCGCTGCCGCAGCGCCGGCATCCGCGTCGTCATGCTGACCGGCGATTACGGCCTGACGGCGGAGACGATCGGCCGCCAGATCGGCATCATCACCGACCACGGTACCGTCGTCCATGGCGACGAGCTGGCGGCGATGGATAAGGACGCGCTGGCGCGGGTGCTGGCGGAGCCGGAGATCATCTTCGCGCGCATCTCGCCCGAGCAAAAGCTTCAGATCGTCCAGGCCCTGCAGGCGCGGGGAGAGGTCGTCACCGTGACCGGCGACGGCGTCAACGACGCGCCGGCCTTGAAGAACGCCGATATGGGCGTCGCCATGGGCCAGCGCGGCACCGAGGTCGCCAAGGAAGCGTCGAAGATGGTGCTGATGGACGACAACTTCGCCACCATCGTCGCGGCGGTCGAGGACGGGCGCACGATCTTCGACAACATCAAGAAGTTCATCGCCTACATCCTGACCAGCAACGTGCCGGAGATCCTGCCCTTCATCGCCTTCGTGCTGCTCGACATTCCACTGCCGCTCACCGTCGTGCTCATCCTGGCGATCGACCTCGGCACCGATATCGTGCCCGCCCTGGGGCTCGGCGCGGAGCAACCAGAGATCGACGTCATGCGCAAGCCGCCACGCAAGCGGGGCGAGCGCCTGCTCACCGGCAATCTTCTCTTCATGAGCTATTGCATCGTCGGCGTGATCCAGGCGGCCGCCGGCTTCCTCACCTACTTCGTGATCCTCTACGACGGCGGCTGGACATGGGGGGTGGAGCTCGCCGCGAGCGACCCGCTCTACCGGACCGCGATCACCGGCTTCTTCGCCTCGATCATCATCTGCCAGGTAGCGGTTGTGATGATCTGCCGGATCCGGCGGCAGAGCCTGTTCAGCGTCGGCGCGTTCAGCAACCGGCTTGTGCTGTTCGGGATCGCAACCGAGCTCGCGCTGCTCGCCTGCATCGCTTACGTGCCGGCCTTCAACACCTTCTTCGGCACGGCGCCGCTGGAGGCCTGGCACTTTGCGCTCAGCGTTCCCTTTGCCCTCGCCATCCTGTTCGGCGACGAGCTGCGGCGGGTCTTCGTGCGGCGGGAAAACCGCTTCGTGCTGCGCTGGCTCACGTGGTAGCGACCAGCCGGTAGAACGAGCGGGCCGATGCCGGCCCAGCTCGTCTACCAGTACAAATCACTACCCGCCGCAAGAAGCGGCGGACACCAGTCCGTCAGCGCCAGGAGCGGCTGCGGATATGGCCGGCCCAGCTGCGGCTGGACTGATGCCACGAGCGGCCGCGGACATGACGGCCGCCGCGGCCCGTGGCCCAGGTGCGGCCCTTGACATGCCCGCGCCAGCTTCGCCCGGCGCGGTGGCCGGCGCCGCTGTTCGGCCCGGCTTTCCAGGACTTGCCGGCGATATGTGTTCGGCTACCCCGGCCCGTGCGACGGGGTGCCTTGCGGCGATTGCCGGCGCCCGAGCCGGACTTCCACGAGCGGCTGCGGATGTGTCCGCCCCAGCTGCGGTTCGACTGGTGCCACGAGCGGCCGCGGACATGACGGCCGCCGCGCCCGGTCGCCCAGGTCCGTCCCTTGACGTGGCCGCGCCAGCTTCGCCCGGCGCGGTGGCCGGCGCCGCTGTTCGGGCCGGCCTTCCACGACTTGCCGGCGATATGCGAAGACCGCCGTCTGGTCGTTCCGGGCCGCCACGAGCGGTTGCGGATGTGTCCGGTCCAGCTGCGGCTGCGCACATGCCAGGATCGGCTTCGGGTGTGGCCCGCCTGCGCGGTTTGTTGCGGACGCTTGGCGCCCGTCCCGGCTCTTGTCGGTTGCTTGGCGATGACCGGTGATGCAACCAGCCCTGCCGTGATGGCAAGGGCGATGATCTTGACCCGCATGCGCGCGTCTCCTCCTGTTCGGTTTGGATCTTTGTCGGTTTGGTTGGGGAAAGTGTGGCGTGCGTTGCCCGAATTGACGTTCACAAGGGCAAAAGCTCCCGTGCACTCACGGACGAATGAGTACGCAGATGTGCGCGACCCGTTTCGGAGTCAACCCGTGCCCGACAGTGAGAGACGGACGAAACCCAGCTAACCGTTCAGGTAACCGTCCAGGTGTGGCCGGCGCGCAACAGGGCGTCGATGGTCGGCTTCTTGCCGTCGAGCCGGCCCTTGGCCTGCTCGTTCTGGGCCACCACCGCGCCTTCGTATGACGGACGCGGATCGCAGTAGATGACGCCCAAAGCGATCGGGAAGGCGGGCGGCTCCATCGCCGCCAGCATCACGCCGAGGGTGCGGTTGGTCTCGTCGTGGATCTGGATGTCGTCCTCGGTGACGCCGTCCTCGCCGATGGTGACGACCTCGAGCGAGAAAGATTTGGGATCGAAGCGCAGGCCCTTCTCGTTCTCCTTGCCGAAGCGCAGCGGTTCGCCGTGCTCGCACCAGACCTGGTTGTCGGCGGCAACCTCCTTCTCGGTGAAGTGCTCGAAGACGCCGTCGTTATAGACGATGCAGTTCTGGATCACCTCGACGAAGGAGCAGCCGGTATGCGCATGCGCGCGGGCGAAGATGCTGGGCAGGCGCTTCTGGTCGCGGTCGATGCCGCGGGCGATGAAGCGCGCCGAGGCGCCCATCGCGAAGGAGAGCGCGGAGACCGGGTTGTCGACCGAGCCCAGCGGCGTGGAGGGCGAGCGGGTGCCGAGCTTGGAGGTCGGCGAGTACTGGCCCTTGGTGAGCCCGTAGATCTCGTTGTTGAAGAGGAGATAGTTGAGGTTCACGTTGCGGCGGATGGCGTGCATCGTGTGGTTGCCGCCGATCGAGAGCCCGTCGCCGTCGCCGCCCACGACCCAGACATTGAGGTCGGGATTGGCAAGCTTGACGCCCGTCGCGATCGCCGGCGCACGGCCGTGGATGGTGTGGAAGCCGTAGGTCGACATGTAATAGGGAAAGCGCGCCGCACACCCGATGCCGGAGATGAACACGGTGTCGGCGCGGTCGGCCTCGATATCGGCCAGCGTCTTCTGCACGGCCTTGAGGATCGCGTAGTCGCCGCAGCCCGGGCACCAGCGCACCTCCTGATCGGAGGCGTAGTCCTTGGGCAAAAGGGCGGCGGGCGGTGTTTGTACGTTCATGGGATCGGCCCTCCCTAGCGGCCGAAGCGTTCGGCGATCGCCGCTTCGATCTCGGAGATCTTGAACGGCTTGCCGGAGACCTTGTTGAGCCCCTCGGCGTCGACGAGGTATTGCGCGCGGAGCAGCGTCTTGAGCTGGCCCGTATTCATCTCGGGCACCAGCACGCGGTCGTATGATTTCAGGACCTGGCCGAGGTTTCGCGGCAGCGGCCAGATGTGGCGGAGATGGACCTGCGCCACGTCCATGCCGTCCTCGAGGCAATGGGCGACCGCGCGGCTGATCGGCCCGAAGGTCGAGCCCCAGCCGACGACGAGCAACGCGCCCTTGTCCGGCCCCTGCTCGATCTTTTGCTCGGGGATGTCGTTCGCGATGCCGTCGATCTTGGCGGCGCGCGTATCGGTCATGCGTTGATGATTGTCGGCATCGTAGGAAATGTTGCCGGAGTTGTAATCCTTCTCGATGCCGCCGATGCGGTGCTCCAACCCCGGCGTGCCGGGCTTGACCCAGGGCCGGGCGAGCGTCTTCTCGTCGCGGAGATAGGGCTGGAAGCCCTCGGGATCGGTGCGGTGGGTGACCGGGAAGGGCTCGAAATCGGCGAAGTCGGGGATCTTCCAGGGTTCGGCCGCGTTGGCGATGTAGCCGTCGGTGAGCAGGATCACCGGCGTCATGTATTTGGTCGCCAGACGCACCGCCTCGATCGCGGTCGGGAAGCAGTCGCCGGGCGAGTTCGCCGCGACCACGGCGACGGGCGAATCGGCATTGCGGCCCCAGACGGCCTGGAAGAGATCGGACTGCTCGGTCTTGGTCGGCAGGCCCGTGGAGGGGCCACCGCGCTGGACGTTGACGATGACCAGCGGCAGCTCGGTTGCGATGGCGAGGCCGAGCGCCTCGGTCTTGAGCGCCACACCCGGACCCGAGCTCGCGGTGATGCCGAGCGAGCCGGCGTAGGACGCGCCCATCGCGGCGCAGACGGCGGCGATCTCGTCCTCGGCCTGGAACGTTGTCACGTCATAGGCCTTGAGCGGCGCCAGCGTGTGGAGCAGGGCCGAGGCGGGCGTGATCGGGTAGCCGCAGAAGACCATCGGCAGCTCGGCCAGATGCGCGCCGGCGACCAGGCCCCAAGCGATGCCCTCGGTGCCCGTCAGCGTACGGTAGGTGCCGGGTTCGATCTCGGCCGGCGGGATCATCACCGCATCGACCTCGCTCGGCAGCTCCGCGGTCTCGCCGAAGGCGTGGCCGGCATTGAGCGCGGCGATATTCGATGCCGCGATCTCCGGCCGCTTGGCGAACTTGGCCTTCAGCCAATCGACGGTCTGGGCGCGGCTGCGGCCGAAGAGCCAGTAGACGAGGCCTAGCGACCACAGGTTCTTGGAGCGCAGCGCCTCCTTGTTCGAGAGGCCGAAATCCTTCACTGACTCGACAGTGAGCCGCGACATGTCGACCTTGAAGACGCGGTAGTTCGACAGGCTGTCATCGTCGAGGGGGCTCGTCTCGTAGCCCGCCTTGCGCAGGTTCTTGTCGGTGAAGGCGCCGGTGTCGACGATGACCAGGCCGCCGGGCTTGACGTCCTCGAGGTTCACCTTGAGCGCGGCGGGGTTCATCGCCACCAACGCATCGAGCTCGTCGCCGGAGGTCTGGATGTTGCGCGCGCCGAAATTTATCTGGAACGCCGACACGCCGTAGGTCGTGCCCGCGGGCGCGCGGATCTCCGCCGGGAAATCGGGGAAGGTCGCCAGGTCGTTGCCGGCGAGCGCGGTCGCCGCGGTGAACTGGCTGCCGGTGAGCTGCATGCCGTCGCCGGAATCGCCGGCGAAGCGAATAACCGCAGAGTCACGTTCTTGACGAGGCGGTGCTTCCTGCACCGCCGCGGTGGCCGTCGACATAGCGCGAAATCCTTCTTCTCAGGCGTCTGCGTGTTGGCTCGTTGTTCGCCTTATTGTTCGCAGGGTCTTGCCGCAACTCAATTATATGGACCCGGCGACCGGCAAAGTCACCACCGAATCACAAGGTTTTGCGCGCCCGGAACCCACGCGCAGCCGGGACGCGGCGTGGTTCGCAACATGGACCACGGCCAATCCCATCGGGTACATATTATAGGCTTAAACTATCAGCAAGCCCAATTAATTGCGCCTGCGAGGTCTTCGCGAGCCGGGACCCTGGGCCGGCCGCCGGCAGACCCCGGGGGCAGCCCTTGACCTCGGACAGCCACAAAGGTCACATTGACGCGGCGGAGAAAACAATCGGTCCATTTCAACCGGGGAACGGACGCGGATAGTGCGCGGATCCCTTGGCATCCTGACCTTGAGGGCGTTTCTGGCGGTGGTTTTGACGGCCCTGCTGGCCGCCGGCACGGCGCGCGCCGACCTCAACGACGATTTGCGGGACTGCCCGCGGCACCACGACGATAGGGCGGGGATTGCGGCCTGCACCCGGCTTCTGAAATCGGGCGACCTCAATCTCAACGCCGAGGCCGTCGCCCACAGCAACCGCGGCACACGCTATCAGCATTTGCGCCGTCTCCGCCTGGCGCTCGCCGATTTCAGCCGCGCGATCGCGCTGAAGCCCGAATTCCTGGCGGTTTACGTGAAGCGCGGCGATGTGCGCATGGCGCTCGGCCAGCCGAAGGCCGCAATCGCCGACTATACGGTGGCCATCGACAAGCGGCCCAGGCCCAAGGATAAAGCCAAGAAGGCCCTGGTCGACAAGGCCATCATCGGGATCTACATCCGCCGCGCCATCGCTTACCAACAGCTCGGCCGCCGCGGCCCCGCGCTCAACAACATCAACCGCGCCATCTCGCTCGACCGCAAGCGCGCCCGCTCTTACGTGGAGCGCGGCGTGATGGCGGCGCGCTGGGGCTGGCGCAAGCACGCGATGCGCGATTTCGACCGGGCGATCAAGCTCGAGCCCAAGGCCTATTTCGCCTATGTGAACCGGGGGCAGATCTATCTCGAGCGCGGCCAGACGAAGAAGGCGATCGCGGATTTCGACACGGCGATCAAGATCGAGCCCAGTAGGGCCCACGCCTATTTCAGCCGCGGCAGCGCGCGCGCCAAGCAGAAGCAATACAAATGGGCGGTGATGGACGTCTCCCACGCCATCGCGCTGGCGCCCGGCAACGCGCACTATTTCTTCCAGCGCGCCAGCATCTACCGCACCATCGACAAGCTGGCCCTAGCGCTCCACGACTACAACCGGGCGATCGCGCTCAAGCCCGACGACGCGGCCTATTACAACGACCGCGGCACCACGCTGGGCGGGCTCTTGAAGCATCGCCGCGCCGTCGCCGATTTCACCCGCGCCATCGAGCTCGACAAGAAAATGGCCGACGCCTACGTCAATCGCGGCCTCGCCCGCGAAGTGCTGGAAGAGCATGCGGGCGCGCGCAAGGACTTCAACAAAGCCTTGCGCCTGAAGCCCGGCGACAAGCGGGCGCTTGCGGGGCTGAAGCGGCTGAGGCACTTGCGGCACCGGCGCTAGCGCCCCGCCCGCTTAGGAGAAACGAATGCCGCATCAAACGGACATGCCGCAATACGTGATCGACCGCATCATGGCCAAGCGCGGCAAGCTGGAGGTGTTCGATCACTTCGATCCGGCGAAGACCGCGCTCGTGGTCATCGACATGCAGAACTTCTTCGTGGCCGAGGTCGAGACGGGCAGGAGCATCGTGCCGAACATCAACCGCCTCGCCGCGGAGATGCGGGCGCGCGGCGGTGTCGTCGCCTGGGTGCTGATGACGGTGGCGGACGCCGAGGGCGCGCCCAGCAAATGGCCGATCTATCACGACTATTTCTTCACGGCCGAAAAGATGGCGGCGCACCGGAACAGCCTCAGCGAGGGCGCCGAGGGGCACAAGCTCTACCCCAAGCTCGAGGTCCAGGACGGCGACATCATCGCGCGCAAGTCGCGCTTCAGCGCCTTCATTCAGGGCGCCTGCGACCTCCACGAGACGCTGCAGGCGCGCGGCATCGAGAACCTGATCGTTTGCGGCATGGCGACCAATATGTGCTGCGAGTCGAGCGCGCGCGACGCCATGATGATCGGCTACCGCTGCGTCATGGTCTCCGACGCCAATGCGGCGCGCTTCGACGAAGACCACCTGGCCGGGCTGACGAGCTTCTGGCAGAGCTTCGGCGATGTGCGCACGACCGACGACGTGATCGAGCGGCTGCTGGCCGCGCCCGGCGATGCGCGGGCGACGGCGTAGCAGTCGGCCCAAATATCGACCGCGCACCACTATCGCCGCGGGTCAGGCAGGAGCACCGACATGTTGCACACTCGACCATTTCGTCACGCAGCCGCCCGCTTCGGTGTGATTGCAGGCATCGCCGTTGTCTCGATTACCGATGGCGCTCCACCGGCGGCAGCGCAGGCGAAGGTCGATGCCGATTTCGCCAAATACTGCCGAACCCACTTCCCCAACAGTCTGCCGACACGTCGCGGCATTCGGCGCTTCTGCACTCAGCGCGGGACGCTACAGGGTGTCGATCTCGGCGAGGCCTGCCGTTTGACCACAGGCTCCCGGCGCTATGAACGCGACGGTGCCCGCATCCTTTGTTTGCGCCCAAAGCGCGGCGGCCGGACCACCAGACGCCGCACGGTCGGCGAGCCCGATTTCCGGCGCTATTGCCGGACCAAATACCCGAACAGCACCTACATTCGGCGTGCCGGCCGCGTCACCCATCTGTGCCGTCAGCCCGGCCGGGTCCAAGGTTATGTCATGCACAACATCGATCTGGCGGCAGCCTGCCGGCAGAGCCACGGCGTGAGCGGCTATGTTCGTTCGGGGAACCGGGTCCTTTGCCGGCGTAACGCGCGCACCCCGAGCTCACGCCGCAATACCGCCGCGTGTCGGCGCGTGTGCAACGCCCAACCGAGCGCCGGCGCCCGCAACCTCTGTTTCCGCCAACATCGTCTCTGCCGTGGCCGCTGAGCCCTGTCTGTTCAGTGATTGCGAGACGTGGCAGCGGCGCACCGGCGCGGCTTATGGATTGACTCCCAAATTGCTCGGGTTCAGTTTGCGGGCCGTCGTCGTGAGGCGACCTCGCAAAGACGCGCGTCCCCTGTCGGGAGGACCGATATGCGTAGCCCAGCAGCAATGCCGCAACGAAGCGCTGACTGCGCAAACGACCTGTCCAACGCGGCGTCCAAAGTGATGTCCGCCGTCGACCGGCCGATCGCCGAGGCCAGCGGGCTGCCCAACGCCTGGTATACCGACGCCGGCGCGCTCGAGGCCGAGTTCGAAAGCATCTTCAGCGCCGGGTGGTTTTGCCTCGGCTTTGGAAAGGACATTCCCAAGCCCGGCGACGCCAAGCCCGTCGACTTGCTCGGCCGGCCCCTCCTTCTGTTGCGCGACCGCGCGGGCGAGATACGCGTCTTTCATAATGTGTGCAGTCATCGGGGCATGACCCTGGTCCAGCAGGCGACCTCGCGGCTCCGGGTCCTGCGCTGCCCCTATCATCACTGGTGCTACGATCTGTCGGGCGCACTGAGCGCGACGCCCAATGTGGGCGGTGCCGGCGTGCACGATCACGCCGATTTCGACAAATCGGGCAAGGGTTTGAAGCAGGTTCGCAGCGCCGTCTGGTTCGACCTGATTTTCGTGGATCTGAGCGGCGTGGCGGAAGACTTCGACCAGTTCATCGCCCCGCTGGCCGCCCGCTGGTCGACCTTCAGGGATGCCCAGCTGTTTCACGGCGGCGAGGATAGCTCGGGGCGGCTCGAGGTCGGGGCCAACTGGAAGCTGGCGGTGGAGAACTATTGCGAGTCCTACCATTTGCCGGCGATCCATCCGGGGCTCAATAGCTACTCGCGGCTCGTGGATCACTACGACATCATGGAAAGCGACCGGTTCTCCGGTCAGGGATCGCGTGTCTATCAGCCGATGCTTTCCGAGGACGGACGAAGCTTCCAATCTTTGGAGGGATTGCCGAGCGAGTGGTCGACCCAGGCGGAGTACATCTCGCTCTATCCCAACGTGCTGCTCGGCATCCACCGGGACCATTTCTTCGCCGTGCGGCTCGATCCCATCGGCCCCGGCAAGACGGTGGAGGAGCTCGAGATCTATTACATGTCCGAAGCCGGCATCGCCGGAGATTGCGAAGATCTTCGCCGCGCCAATCTGCGCCTCTGGGGTCAGGTCTTCGAAGAGGACATCTTCGCGGTCGAGGGCATGCAGGCGGGGCGCCGGTCGGCGGCCTTCGCAGGAGGCGCGTTTTCGCCCGCCATGGACCAGCCCACCCATTGCTTCCACAAGTGGCTCGCCAGGCGTCTGGCTGATACGGCGACCGGCTGAGCCAGCGAAAGGCCCGCAACTTGGCATTTCCCGAACACGCCAAATACCTGATCATCGGCGCCGGCGTGCATGGCCTCAGCACGGCCTATCATCTCGCCACGGCCCTGAAGGCGCGCGGCGGCGACGGCAGCGATATTCTGGTGGTCGACAAGACCGGGATCGCCGGCGGCGCATCGGGCATCGCCTGCGGCGTGGTGCGCAACAACTACTTTCAGCCGGCGATGCGCGAGCTGATGGCCCACAGCGTCGATGTCTGGGAGAGCGATCCCGAGACCTACAGCTATCACCCGGTCGGCTATATGCAGATCAGCCCCGAATCGATGCACGGCGACGTCGCGACGATTTACCAGCAGCAAAAGGCCATCGGCTACGCGTCGGACTTCATCGAGGGCGAGGCGGACACGCTCGCCTATATGCGCGGGCTGTTCGACGACTGGCAGGCCAAGGGCATCACCTCGGTGCTGCACGAAAAGCGCGGCGGCTATGCCAACAATGCCGCGGCGATGTACGGCCTCGCCGGCAAGGCCGAAGCGGCGGGCGTGCGCATCCTGACCGGGGTCACGGTGACGGGGTTCACGGTCGAGCCCGGCAGCGCCGCCGTTGCCGGCGTGGAGACCGACCGCGGCCCCATCGGGTGCGAGCAGCTCGTGATCGGCGCCGGGCCGTGGATCAAAGGCCTGTGGGACCTGCTGGACCTGCCGCGAAGCGTCGACATCAAAGGCGCCGACGGACGCGTCCATAAGGACGTGCCGATGTGGACCTATTGGAGCCTGCAGGAAGGCACGCTGGGCGTCGACCCGGAGATGCACAAGACCAATGACGGGCAGATGCCGCCGGTGATCCATGTCGACTCGAACGCGCCGCTCTATTCGTGCGAGGACGGAACGTTGATCACCGACGCCATGTGGGGGATCTACTACAAGCCCGATTTCAATTTCGGCGGCATCCAGGGCGGCGCGATGCCGTTTGAGGTTGCCCGCGACGCCGATGAGGTCGAGGTCGACCCCTACGGTCCCGAGTCGCCCGACTTCGTCGTCGGCGACGACTTCGTGCATATGTGGTGCTCCGCGCTCGCCCATTGCCAGAAGCGCTTCGAGGGGCAGACCCGCTACTACAAGAACGAGCCGTCCGGCGGCATCGGTGCCTTCACGCCGGACAGCTTTCCGGTCTTCGATGTGTTCCGCGACAACGTCACCGTGATCGCGGATTCAAACCACGGCTACAAGATGATCGGCGTCGGCCAATTGGTCGCCGAGGAGCTTATGGGCAGCCCCAACGCGCTTCTCGAGCATACCGTTCACAACTCATGGAGACTTGAATGCGTGACGCGCAGTGTGGCTGTGGAAAGCTGCAGGTTACGACCGAGGGCGAGCCGACCGTCGTCATCATGTGCCACTGCGAGGCGTGCCAGCGGCGCACCGGCGCGCCGTACGGCGTCGGCGCCTATTTCGAAGCGGACAAGGTATCGGTCAGCGGCGACGCGAAGAGCTTCGCCAGACCCACCGATTCGGGCCGCACGCTGACCAACCATTTCTGCCCGACCTGCGGAACGACCGTCTATTGGGAGGCGGAGTCGCTGGCGGGGTTCCTGGGCGTGGCCGTCGGCTGCTTCACCGATCCGGACTTCCCAAAGCCCCAGCGCTCCGTCTTCACGAAGCGCAAGCATGCGTGGATGGCGGTGCCCGACGGCGCCGACGTATTCGAGGAAAGCTCGTTCCGCAGCTGAGACCCGTCCGGGCCGAGCAGGGCCGACGATCGCGCTCAGGGCCGCATCAATAGCCCCGGACAGCGCTTGCATTAACATATGTTAAGGTGGCCGACCTCCGTGCGGATTAGCGCTGAACCAGCATTCGTGGGGTATGCAAACGGCGCTGGAATGAACCAATCGGAGGATTTGTGCCTATACGACGTGACTTACGACATGACTGCCGATTTGGCTCTCTTTTCCTACTCGCCGGCACCGTGGTCGCCGGCACCGTGACCGCAAGCCCGGACGCCGAGGCGGCCGCACGACGAATGCTTGCCAATTATCTCGATTGGCACGCCTACACAGAGAAGGATCGACGCGGCAAGGTCTGCTACGTGGAGGCGGATCCGCGGCGTGAACGCGGCCGATACAAGCGCCGCGGCGATTCCTACATCCAGGTCATACACAACCCGGATAGCGGCCGCGAGGACGTGGCCGTCATCGCCGGCTACAAGTACAAGCGGCGGACCAAGGTGACCGTGAAGATCGGGCCGCGCCGCTTTCGCCTGAAACCCGCCGGCGATACCGCGTGGACCGAACGCCGCAAGAGCTCGCGGCGCCTGGTGCGGGCCATGCGCAAGGGCAAGCGGATGGTGGTGCGCGGCATCTCGAGCCGCGGCACGCTGACCGTGGACACCTATTCGCTGATCGGCTTCACCGACGCGCTCAAAGCCGCACGGCGGTCCTGCCGCTAGGGAAGCGCGGGCACCGCGCGGACTGCGGTTCAGGCGCCCCTTGTAGCTTGCCCGAGGTAGAGCGGATCGAAGCTGGCAAGCTCCGACAGCTTGTCAACGTCGTGAATGACCAGGCGGCCCTCGACGATCTCGACCAGGCCGCGCTGGCGCAGCGTGCGCAACGTGCGGTTCACATGCACGATGCTGAGGCCGAGCGTGTCGGCGATCAGCTCCTGGGTCAGCGGCAGCTCGAAGGAGCGGCGGCCGGCCTCGTCGACCAGCTGAAGGCGGCGCAGGAGCTCCAGAAAGAAATGCGCGATGCGCTCGAGGGCATTGCGCCGGCCGATGCGCATGACCTGTTCGCTGAGCATCGACTGCTCGCGCGCCGCCGACCACATCAACGCCACCGCCAACCGCGGATGCGTTCGACAGGCTTCGTAGAGCCGATCGAGCGAGAACGATGAAACCTCGCAGTCGGTCAATGCCTCGACCGTGTCGTCCGCGAATTCCATCAGGCTCGCCCGTAGGCCGATCAGATCGCCCGGGATCAGGTAGCTGAAAATCTGGCGGCGGCCATCGGGTAGATATTTCGAGCGGAACGCCCAGCCGTCGGTCAGGAAGAAGATGTGCTTGTAGGTCCCGCCTTCGACCACGATCTGGCGCCCCGCCTCGATGCTCCGGGGGGCGCCTTGAAGGTCACGCAGATAGTCCTTCTCCTCGGCGGACAGCGAGAACGCAGCATCCAGTTTCTTCAGCGTCGGGTTCACGGCGCATTCCTGGAAGTGGGGCTGGGCCGGGAGGTGCAGCCGGGGCGCGGATCGATACCCGCCCCCGGCCGCGGCGTTCACGCAAGGACCAACTGGTCCACGGTCGCTCCGTTCCCCTCGGCCGCCGGACGCGAGAGATAGAACTCGGCCAAAAGGTAACCTTCGGTTTCCTTGCCCGTCGGGTCGATCCCTTGATCGCGCAGGTGACCGAGCACCTGCTCCTGCTCCTCATCCGTGGCGAAACGGCGTTGCACGAAAGTGTGGTTTTCGAGCTTTTCCGTCACGTAGCCGTGCTCGCGCAAGGTCCGCTCGATGCCATCGAAGGGAAACATCCGGAGCACGAAATTGGCCAGCCAAGGCGGACGGCCGCGCATGACCGCGGGCAGCAGGCGGTTGAAGCTTTTCTCGGTCACGTAGCCGACGCAGCCCGTCGAGGTGACGAGATCGACCGCGGCCAAGTCCTCCTCGCTGGACTTGGGCAGCGGATCGGTCTCGAGATTGATGGCCAAGGCCTCATCCAGCAGCCCGATCTCCTCAGCGAAGAAAACAGCGTTCTCCGCCTGATCCAGTCCGATGACCTCGACGGCATCCGGCTCGTCGAGCGCGGCGAAATAGCGTTGATCGATCTCCGCGACTTCCTGCGGGTTGGCGTCCTTCAGCCGGTCCTGCCCCCAATGCTCGTAGAGATCCGGCATCGCGAGATCGTGTTTGAGAAGGGCCGCGTTAACGCCGTAGGAACAGCCCAGATCGAGAACGTGCACGGTATCGGTCCGGCGGCGGCGCAGATGCCCGATCAGTCGCTTGAATACGGGTTTGGCCTCGTCGGGGATCGAATATCCGAGGCTTTTCAGCTCCCTGAAATAGGCCCTCGGATCGGGTTGGTTGTAGATGTGGTCCATCTTGGCTTTGGCTTCGTTGATTTCTTCGAAGCCTTCTTCGCCTATCATTGATCCTCTCCTAGTGGTCCCTACGGCGCCGACACCGGTCTCTGGATATCGTCCTGGGGGTACTGTCCCAGCGCATTGGACGCAAACACCCGCCGTGCCCCGCGCAAAACGGAAGCACCGTGTATGTCATGATGTCGGCTTGTCGGCGCCAGGGTAACACGAGCGCGCACGTAACCTCAAATCAGGCGCCAGGCGGCTCCGATGCGCCCTATCCGTCGAGGGCCTTCAGCATATCGTCGATGCGGGTGAGCTTGGCGCGGGGCGCGCCGTCCGCGGCGGCCGCGATCTCGACGGCATCGATCTGCTTCCAGGCCGCGAAATCGACGACGCGCACGCCGCGCTCGGCCAGCAGCGCCGTCAATGCCTTGCGGCCGGGCTTCTTGCCGCGGGGAAAGGCCTCCAGGATCATCTCGGCCGCCTTGTCGCCGTCGGGCTTGTTCGAGCCGATGACGCCCGAGGGGCCGCGCTTGATCCAGCCGACGCAGTAGAAGCCGTCGTCTATGTAGCCTTCCTTGCTCTGCGCGCGGCCGCGCGCGGTGTCGAAGGGCACGCCCTCGATCGGTTCGGAGTAGTAACCGATGGCCGGGATGACGAGCCCGCAGGGGATCTCGAAGAACTCGCCCAGGCCCTTGGCGCGGCCGTTCTCGTCGACCGTCGTGCGCTCGAACTTGACCGCCTCGACCCGGTCGCCGCCGAGCACCTCGACGGGACTGGCGAAGAAGGTGAAGTGGACGCGCTTCTCGCGGCCGCCCGGATCGATGCCCGCGAATTCGCGCAAGGTGCCGAGATTGCGCTCGATGAGGCGGGCATCGCGGGGCGAGACGTCGGCCGGCACCTCGTCCGGGATGATGGCGGCGTCGATCACCGGGGCGCAGTTTTCGAGCTGGCCCATCTCGCGCAGCTCGACGTTGGAGAACTTGG
Organism: Alphaproteobacteria bacterium; assembly: GCA_037387885.1. GTDB lineage: Bacteria > Pseudomonadota > Alphaproteobacteria > JAPULJ01 > JAPULJ01 > DATKZM01. The sequence goes on from JARRKQ010000072.1 coordinate 27,426, forward strand.
CCTGCGCCGGCCCGCGCCGGCCGACCATGTAGACCTCCTTGATGGGGGCGGCATGGATCGCCGCCGCCGAATAGTCGGTGAGGTCGGTGGCCGCCATCTCCGCCGGGGTCTTGGTCAGCACGCGGGCGACGTCGACCGCGACATTGCCGACGCCGATCACGACGACCGATTCCGTATCGAGCGGCGGGTCGAGATCGCGGAAATCGGGATGGCCGTTGTACCAGCCGACGAAGGCGGCGACGCCCACGATCCCGGCCTTGTCGTCGCCCGGAATGCCGAGCGGCCGGTCGACCGAGGCGCCGGTCGCCAGCACCACCGCGTCATAGGTCTCGCGGAGCTCGTCCATCGTGACGTCGCGGCCGACCTCGACATTGCCGAAATAGCGCACGCGCTCATCCTCGGCGGTGCGGGCATAGGAGGCCTGGACGTTCTTGGTCTTGGCGTGATCGGGCGCGACGCCGAAGCGGATCAGGCCGTAAGGGGCCGGCAGACGCTCGATGATATCGATCGTCACGTCGGCACCGGATTTGAGCAGGGCGGCAGCCGTATAGAAACCGGCCGGCCCAGAGCCGACGATCGCCACGCTAACGGGCATCAAAGCGTCCCCGAGGATCTCCCACGCGCCCCGCTGGAGAAGTGGGGCGCCATCCGAATGAGGGGGCCGAGACTAGCCCAAATGCCCGGGCGATCAAGCCGCGAAGTCCCATAAGCGACGCGCCGGCAGTTACTAGCAGCGGTGATAGGCGCGGTTGGGGCCGAGCTGGACCATGCTGCGGCGGTTCGCGGTGTAGCGCCCGAAACGCGTGCGCAAGCGCTTGCCGCGGCTGTCGGTCCAGTACATCTCGACGACGTCCTTCAGGAAGTTGAAGCGGGTGACCTTGTAGGTGACCCGGCGGCCGCTGCTGAAGACCACGGTGAGCTGGGTGCGCGTGATGATGTATTTCGAATCGACGTCGCACCAGGAGCCCAATACGTGCTGATAGCTGAGCGGCGTGGCTGCGGGCGCGGCGCAGCGGCGATAGGTCCGGTTGACCGCGAGCTGGACCATCTGCTTGCCGTCGGCGGAGAAGCGGCCGAAGGTCGTGTTCACCCGGCGGTTGTCGCCGGTGATCCAGTGCACCACGACGGTCGTCGCAGAGAAGCTGAAGTCGACAACCTTGTAAGTCGACCGGCTGCCGCTGCTGGTCAGGATGACGACGAGCTGCCGCCGGCCGATCACGTAGTTCGAGGTCGTCGAACACCAGTTACCCAGGATGTGCTGGAAGGTGAGCTTGCCGGCGCCGCCCGTACTGCCGCCCCCGGTGGTCCCGCCCCCGGTGGTCCCGCCTCCGGTCGTGCCGCCGCCGGTGCTGCCCCCGCCCTGGCCACCCTGGCTGCCTTCGGGCGGCAGCTGCTCGGTCTTGGCGGGCGGGCTGTAGTCGTCGAAGCCTTCGGGCAGCTCGGCCGCGCGCGCCGGCGCTGCGGTGCCGATCGCCTGGCCGGCAAGAAACGTTGCGAACAACACGGTCGCCAACGCCGCGCGCAGCGAAAGGCAAGCGGCTCGTGTGCCTTGGCGTCTTACGATCGGGGGCGGGGACGGGGGCAGTTCGGATCGGCCCATGATTGATCGGCGTTCCCTTGTCGCTTGCGATGCGGGCGCAGGACTGGCGTGTCTATATGCCCAAGCCGGTATACGGTTGACAACCACGCAAACGGACCGCGCGGAGAGCGCCGCCGATGACGCAGGCCGTTTCGAGTGATCATGCGAGCACAGCCGCGGTGCTGGTCTATGACGGCGCCTGCCCGTTCTGCACCCGCTTTGCCACGATGGTGCGCCTTCGCGCGGCGGTGGGCGCGGTCGAGCTCGTCAATGCGCGCGACGGTGGGCCGGAGATCGAGCGCCTGCGCGCCAAGGGTATCGACCTCGACCAGGGCAATGTCTTTTCCTATGGCGGACGCGATTATGTGGGGCCCGAGGCGATGCAGGCGATCGCGACGTTGACCGGTCTGGACGGGCTGTTCGGGCGGATGGTGGCCTGGATGATCGCCACGCCCGGGCGGGCGCGGCTGCTTTATCCGCTGCTGCGCGGGGTGCGGAACCTGATGCTCAAGCTCAAGGGCGAGCCGCAGCTCGGCGAGATATGAGGGCGCGGCTACGGCCTGTCAGCTCAGTGCAGGCGCAGCTCGTGGTCGTGGAAGCGGAACTCGGTGGGCTTGATCAGCCGGGTCTGCGCGACCCGGACCGTGTGGATCGGGCCGTCGAGGTTGCCGGTCCAGAAGTCGAGGAACTTGCGGAGCACCGGAAAGCGCGGGGCCAGGTCGAGATCCTGCCAGACAAAGCTCTGCAACACGCCCGGATGATCGGGCATGCGGTAGATGATCTCGGCCAGCGTCAAACGGTAGCCGTTGAGCTGGGGGGCCAGATGCGCCATCGCCGTCGCTCCTTTCGATCGTTTCATCGACCTGGCCATTGTCGCCGATCCAGGGTAAACGGCAAGTAAAATTCAATTATTTCAATAGATTAGCAGCCTGACGCCGCGACTGCTGCCAGGCGCCCACCAGACGCTTGCCGGATTGGGGCGTTAACAAAAAATTCGCGGCTCAACTCTTGAAAGCCGAGGGCGAGACGGTTACATCTCTGGCACTCACCGGGTGGGAGTGCTAACACCCTCCATCCGGTTCGCGAAACCAAGTATTCGGCGACACTCACTCAAGACATCCAGCAGGGGATTGGTCATGAAATTCAGGCCTCTACAAGATCGCGTGCTCGTGCGGCGGCTCGACGACGAAGCCAAGACCGCAGGCGGCATCATCATTCCTGACACGGCCCAGGAAAAACCCACCGAGGGCGAGGTCATCGCCGTCGGTTCCGGCGCCCGCGACGAGACCGGCGCGCTGATTCCGCTCGACGTCAAGAAGGGCGACCGCATCCTGTTCGGCAAGTGGTCGGGCACGGAAGTGACGATCGATGGCGAGGAGCTCGTCATCATGAAGGAATCCGACATCTTCGGCGTCATCGAGAAGGTCGGCAAAGTCAAGAAGGCGGCTTAGGCGCAACCAAAGCTGCCCTAAGCGCAACCTAGGCACGGAGAGGATTGAACAAAGATGTCAGTCAAAGAAGTAAGATTTTCGACCGATGCGCGTCAGCGGATGCTGGCGGGCGTCGACGTACTCGCGAACGCCGTCAAGGTGACGCTGGGGCCCAAGGGCCGCAACGTCGTACTCGACAAGGCCTTCGGCGCGCCGCGGATCACCAAGGACGGCGTCACCGTCGCCAAGGAGATCGAGCTCGAGGACAAGTTCGAGAACATGGGCGCGCAGATGGTGCGCGAGGTTGCCTCCAAGACCAACGATCTGGCGGGTGACGGCACCACCACGGCGACCGTTCTGGCCCAGTCGATCGTGCGCGAAGGCTCCAAGGCCGTCGCCGCGGGCATGAACCCGATGGACCTCAAGCGCGGCATCGACCTGGCGGTCGACGCTGTCGTGAAGGACATCGAAAAGCGCAGCCGCGTGATCAAGACCTCCGATGAGATCGCGCAGGTCGGCACGATTTCCTCCAATGGCGACGCCTCGATCGGCCGCATGATCTCCGAGGCCATGCAGAAGGTCGGCAACGAGGGCGTGATCACGGTTGAGGAGGCCAAGGGCCTCGACACCGAGCTCGACGTCGTCGAGGGCATGCAGTTCGACCGCGGCTATCTCTCGCCGTACTTCATCACCAACGCCGAGAAGATGATCGCCGAGCTCGACGATCCCTACATTCTTCTCCACGAGAAGAAGCTCTCGGGCCTGCAGGCGATGCTGCCGGTTCTGGAGTCGATCGTGCAGACCGGCAAGCCGCTGCTGATCATCGCCGAAGACGTCGAGGGCGAGGCGCTCGCGACGCTGGTGGTCAACAAGCTGCGCGGCGGCCTCAAGGTCGCGGCCGTCAAGGCCCCGGGCTTCGGCGACCGCCGCAAGGCCATGCTCGAGGACATCGCCATCCTGACGGGCGGCCAGGTGATCTCCGAGGATCTCGGCATCAAGCTCGAGAACGTCACGCTCGACATGCTCGGCAC
>JARRKQ010000073.1:0-21870 GCA_037387885.1 Alphaproteobacteria bacterium
CCCGGTGACCCGCCCGATCCGGCCAATCCACCGAAGGGCTGCCGCTTCCATACGCGCTGCAAGGAGGTGTTCGAGCCCTGCGCCGAGACCCCTCCGGCCCTCATCGACGCGGATGGACGTCTCTGCCGCTGCCACCTCTACGATCCCGGGCACCGGGCGGACGCATAGCTGGATTAGTCCGCCGGCGCGGTCACCGGCGCGCGCTCGGGCAGCGGGAAGAACGTAACGAACCGCGCCACGACCGCCTTGTCACCCTCGACGGCGATATCGCCCGCACGAACCGCCGCGTCCAAATCGCGCCCGCCATAGACGATCATGGCCAGGGTGTCCGGGTCGCAGGTAACGACGGCGTCCGGCTCCACCGCTGTTCCCGGCTCGATCTCCAGCCGGCCTTTTGAGACGACGGCGCTGAACGGCTGGCCGTTCAGGACGAATCCGATCCGCGCCTTGAAGCCCCCCGCCGTCGCACCGTCGAACATCGTCCGGAACGAGAGCACGACCGAGTTGACGCTCATCGGCAATCCCATCGGCTTGCTCGGCGAGCGCGCCGCCCAGCGGCCGATATCGCGGATCAACGGCTCGAGCTCGAGCCCCCAGTCAGTGAGCGCGTAGACCTTGGCCGAAACGGGCGCCGGCAGCGTCAGACGCACTACGATGGAGGCCTCCTCCAGGTCCTGCAGGCGCTGGGCGAGCACGTTGGGGCTGATCCCCGGCAGGGCGTGGCGCAGATCGGTGAAGCGCCGCGGGCCCAGCATAAGCTCGCGCACCACCAGCAAGGCCCAGCGCTCGCCGACCAGTTCCAGCGCGTGGGCGGTGCCGCATCCGTCGTCGTAACTGCGTTTCCCCGACATGAGCCCGAACCCTACGAGAATCCGACTTGACAATCTAGAAGTCCTAATTTAGGAGTATATAGTACTAAATATGAATTAAACAACAAAGCAACGGGAGACGAACGATGCGGGTCATGGTTCTGGTCAAGGCGAACAAGGACAGCGAAGCGGGCAAGATGCCGGACGAGGCGCTGCTCAGCGCGATGATAGCCTTCAACGAAGAGCTCGTGAAAGCCGGCGTCATGAAGGCCGGCGAGGGGCTTCACCCCTCCTCGAAGGGCGCCCGCGTCAAGTTCTCCGGCGAGGAGCGGTCCGTGCGGTACGGGCCGTTCACCGACAGCAACGACCTGGTCGCGGGCTTCTGGCTGTGGGAGGTCGACTCGATGGAGGACGCGGTCGCCTGGCTGAAGCGCTGCCCGAACCCCCATCACGAGGACACCGAGGTCGAGATCCGCCCCCTCTTCGAAGCAGCCGATTTCGGCGAAGAGATGACGCCGGAGCTGCAGGCGCAGGAACAAAAGCTGCGCTCCGATATCGCCCAATAGATGCCTTCGTGCTGAACAACGATCGAACCCCGGAGAAATAGGGAGACCTGTCATGGGTAACACGAACCCCGTCGTGCATTTCGAGATGCCATATGACGACCGCGCCCGCATGGCCGCGTTCTATGAAAAGGCCTTCGACTGGCAGACGCAGATGCTCGGCGAGGAGATGGGCAACTACGTCCTAGCTACGACGACCGAGAGCGACGAAGGCCGCGCCACGACGCCGGGCGCCATCAACGGCGGCTTCTATACGCGAAAGCCCGACTGGCCGGCGCAGCACCCGTCCGTCGTCATCGCCGTCGACGATATCCAGGCATCGATGAAGAAGGTGCGCGACGCCGGCGGTCAGGTGCTGGGCGAGCCGATGGATATCCCGGGCATCGGCCTCTACGTCGCCTTCGTCGATACCGAAGGCAACGGCGCGACCATGCTGCAGCCAGGCGGCTGACGAGCGGAACCCGAAAATCAGGAGCGAATTATGGCGTCCCTACATAAGATCACGCCGTGCCTTTGGTTCGACGGCCAGGCCGAGGATGCGGCCAAGCACTATGTCTCGATCTTTAAGAATTCGAAGATCGGCAAGATCAGCCGCTACGGCGAGGAAGGCACCGACATCCACGGCCGCGCGCCGGGCTCGGTAATGGTCGTGGAGTTCGAGCTCGAGGGGCAGACATTCATGGGTCTCAACGGCGGCCCGCAATTCACCTTCAGCGAGGCGATCTCCTTCATGATCGATTGCGAGACCCAGGACGAGGTCGACTATTTCTGGGAAAAGCTGGGCGAGGGTGGCCGAGGTGTCGCCTGCGGCTGGCTGAAGGACAAGTTCGGCCTCTTCTGGCAGGTCGTCCCCAGCGTGCTGCCGCGAATGCTCAGCGACGGCAACGCCGAACAAGCCGCACGCGTCACCAAGGCCTTTATGCAGATGACGAAGTTTGACATCGCCGAACTTCAGCGCGCGTATGACGGATCCGCCTGAGAACGGCCGCACCGGATGACCTCGAAAGCTTCACCATGGCGCTCACGCTCTATTTCCATCCCCTCTCGTCCTACTGCCACAAGGCGCTGATCGCGCTTTACGAGTCCGGCACGCCGTTCGAGCCAATTGTCGTCGACTTCAGCGACGAGGCCTCGAGCGCGGCATTCAAATCCGCATGGCCGATCGCCAAGCTGCCGGCCCTCCGCGACGACGACCGGGACCAGACGATCGGCGAATCGACGGTCGTCATCGAGTATCTCGACGTCCACTATCCGGGGAAGCACCGCCTCGTTCCGGTCGATCCCGATCGCGCTTTGACGGTGCGCCTCTGGGATCGCTTCTTCGACAACTACATTCACATGCCGATGTTCTCGATCGTGGCCGACCGGCTGCGTCCCGAGGACAAACGCGATCCCTTCGGGGTCGCAACGTGGTCCGCGCAGCTCGCGAACAGCTATCGCCTTGCCGAAGCGCAGCTTTATGGCCGAACCTGGATCACCGGCGATGCCTTCACCCTCGCCGATTGCGCGGCCGCGCCGCCGCTCTTCTACGCCAACACCATCGTTCCCATCGGCGCGGAGCACCCCAAGCTCGCGGCCTACCTCGACCGTCTGATGTCGCGGCCCTCCTACGCGCGCGTGCACAAAGAGGCCGAGCCCTATTTCGAAATGTTTCCGTTGGAGAAGAAACCTAGGATTGCCCGCTAGGGCAAAGCCACGCAATCCCACCGCAGCGAGGACCAAATGCCAAAGCAGATCTTCGTCAACCTGCCCATCCGCGACCTCGAAAAGTCGATGGCCTTCTACGAGGCGCTCGGCTTCACCGTCAATCCGCAGTTCACCGACGATACCGCCGCCTGCATCGTGATCAGCGACACGATCTACGCCATGCTGCTGACCCATGATAAGTTCAAGCAGTTCACAACGAAGGACATCGCCGACGCCACCAAAACGACTGAGGTGCTGACCGCGCTCTCGGTCGAGAGCAAGGATGCGGTCAACGAGATGGTCGATGCGGCCGTCAGGGCGGGCGGGACCGAGCCCCGCGATCCGATTGACTACGGCTTCATGTTCCAGCGCGCCTTCGACGATCTCGACGGCCATACCTGGGAGATCGTGTGGATGGATCCGAGCCAAGTCATAGGAGATACAGCATGAGCCAACGAACCGGTCTTCTGCTGGCAACGAAGAAAGGCGTCTTCGTCCTCGAGGGCGACGCCGAGCGGCGCGGCTGGAAACTGAGCGGCCCCTTCTGCGAGGCCTGGCCCATCAACCATGCCGTCGCCGACCCCGCGACCGGCACGATCTATGCCGGCGGCGGCAACGAATGGTTCGGCCCGGCGGTCTGGAAATCGGACGACCGCGGCAAGAGCTGGAGCCATTCAAGCGAGGGCCTCGCCTACGCGGAAGGCAAGGACCCGATCAGAGCCGTCTGGAGCCTCGCTGCTGCCAATGGCAGCCTTTACGCCGGCGTCTGCCCGGCCGGGCTCTTCCGCAGCGACGACGGCGGCGTCACCTGGTCGCATATCTCGGGTCTCCAGGATCACCCCACGCGGCCCGACTGGCAGCCGGGCGGGGCCGGCCTCATCCTGCATACGATCCTGCCCCACCCCGAAGACGAGAAGCAGCTTTGGGTTGGCATGTCGGCGGTCGGCGTCTTCCATACCGCCGACGGCGGCGCGAGTTGGGAGCCGCGCAATTCCGGCACCCGCAACGACTACTTCCCGGAGGACCAGCGCTATCCCGAATTCGGCCAGTGCGTGCACTCCATCGCCATCGCGCCCGGCACGTCTGAAAAGCTCTACCAGCAGAACCATTGCGGCATGTATGTGAGCGACAATGGCGGCGTCGAATGGCAGAGCATCGAGGACGGGCTGCCCTCGAGCTTCGGCTTCCCGTCCGCCGCCCATCCGCGCGATCCCGACACCCTCTATCTCTTCCCCTTGAACGGCGATTCGGTCGGCCGCTACGCCCCGGACGGCAAGGCTGCGGTCTGGCGCACCCGCGACGGCGGCGCGAGCTGGACCGATCTCCGCGCCGGTCTGCCACAGAAGAACGCCTTCCTCTCGGTGCTGCGCCAGGCGATGGCAACGGATGCCGCCGATCCCGCCGGCGTTTATTTCGGCACGACCTCCGGCGCCGTCTATGCCAGCGCCGACGAGGGCGAGAGCTGGCATTGCATCGCCGAGCACCTTCCCTTGATCAGCTCGGTCGAGACCTTCACCTTCGATGCGTAATCGCAGGCGCTGACACGATGCCCAACGACACCGCAGCACCACCGACATCATCGCAAACCGGATCGAACGCATCCCAGGTGCGCGTCGTGCTGCCCGGCCCCCTCCTGCGCCTCTTCCCCGGAGCGGAGCGCGAGCTGGTGGTGAGCGCGGCCACCGTCACCGAGCTCCTCGACGTCCTCGATGTGCGCTGGCCCGGCATGCGCGACCGGCTCTGCGATTCGCGACCGGCGATCCGCAAGCACATCAACATCTTCGTCGATGGCAGTTCCGCGAGCCTCGAAACCCCACTCCCGCCCGGCGCTGAAGTCTTCATTCTGACCGCGATGAGCGGCGGTTAGTGCCCATAAATGCGGCACGACGTGGCCAAGCCGATTTTCACGCGCCGATATGCGCGTGCCGGTTGACGCGCGTGTGTTCGCGCACCTATGCTTGAGGTGAGGGAAGGCAAGCAACTCGCCGCGTTAACAGCAGAAAACCGATGTCGCCACTGGACACCGCGCAAAAGCGGCTGCAAGACGCCGTTGACCGCTTAGATGCGGCAATTCGGACGAATCCGCGCCTCAATGGCGCCGATTCGACCGCCCTGCAGGAAGAAGTGAACAGCCTCCGACGGGAAAACGAGGCGCTCGCCGAAACCAAGACGCAGATATCCTCGCGCCTCGACAGCGCCATCACCAACATCCGCACCGTCCTGGAGGCCTGACCGCCCATGGGCCAAGTCGCCATCTCGATCAACGGCCAGAATTATCAGATCACCTGCGACGACGGCCAGGAAGAGCACCTGCGCTCGCTCGCCCAGATCGTCGATTCGCGGGTCGAGGAGCTGGTCTCCGCCGTCGGTCAGGTGGGCGATATGCGTCTCCTGGTGATGGCGAGCCTGCTGCTCGCCGACGAAGTCTCCGAGACCAAGGACGAGGTCGAGGCGATGCGCACCAAGGCGGCCGAAGCGGAACAGGCGGGACCCGCCGCCGAGGCCCAGCTCGCCAGCGGCATCGAGGCCATGGCCGCGCGGATCGAGACGATCGCGGCAAGCCTCGAACAAGCATAATCGTCCCCAGCGCGTGACCACGAAAACCGCGCCTGCCGATCCCCGCACTGCCAAGCGGGCGCTGCGTGCGCGTGCCCGTGACCGCCGCGCCGAAGCCCACGCCGCGCTGGCCGAGACCGCGGGCGACGCGCTTCGCGACAACGTCCTGACCGCGATCGACATCCCGCGCGGCGCGGTGATCGGCAGCTACTGGCCGTTCCGCGACGAGATTGACTGCGCCCCCCTGCTCCAGCGTCTCCATGACGCCGGGCATGAGATCGGCCTGCCCGTTGTGACCGCGCGGCCCAAAGGCGGCAAGCCGCGGCCCATGACCTTCCGGCCCTGGCGGCCCGGCATGCGCCTCGCCAAGGGCCGGCTCGGCGAGCCGACACTGCCGCCCGATGCCGATTACGGCGCCGGCGACCTCGTCCCGACGCTGCTCCTCGTACCGCTCCTCGCCTTCGACCGCCGCGGCTACCGGATCGGCTACGGCGGCGGCAATTTCGACGCCACGATCGCCCATCTGCACGCGTCGGGCAGCCCGCTCATCACGGTCGGCCTGGCGTACAGCGCGCAGGAAGTCGATGCCGTGCCGACCGAGGCGCATGACGAGCCGCTCGACTGGATCGTCACCGAGCGTGAAGCCATCAAGATCGGCGCGGCCGGCTGATGCGCATTCTCTATTTCGGCGATGTGTTGGGGCGCAGCGGACGCGAGGCCGTGATCGCCCGGGCGCCCGAGCTGCGCGAGCGCTTGAAGATCGATTTCATGATGGCCTGCGGCGAGAACGCGGCCTCGGGCTTCGGCATCACCGCCAAGATCTGCACGGCCTTCTATGCCGCCGGCATCGACTGCATCACCCTCGGCAACCATGCCTGGGACCAGCGCGAGATCATCGGCTATATCGACGGCGACCCCAAGCTGCTGCGCCCGGCGAACTATCCCACGGGCACGCCCGGCCGCGGCCTCGGCGTCTTTGACGCGACTGCCGGCCGCAAGGTCATGGTGATCCAGGTGATGACGCGGCTGTTCATGGACCCACTCGACGATCCCTTCCCGGTCCTCGACGAGGCGCTGCGCCGCCACCGCCTCGGCCATGCGGCCGATGCCATCGTGGTCGACCTCCACGGCGAGGCGACCAGCGAGAAGATGGCGCTCGGCCACCATGTCGACGGCCGCGCCTCGATGGCGGTCGGCACCCACACCCATGTGCCGACCGCCGACACGCTGATCATGCCCGGCGGCACCGCCTATCAGTCGGATATCGGCATGTGCGGCGACTACGATTCGGTGATCGGGATGAAGAAGGAGATCGCCGTCCCGCGCTTTACCAGGAAGATGCCGGGCGAGCGCCTCGCCCCCGCCGACGGCGAAGCGACGGTCTGCGCGGTCTTCGTCGAAACCGACGACCGCACGGGGCTGGCGGCCAAGATCGCCCCGGTCCGCATCGGCGGGCGTCTGCCGGAGACCATGCCGGAGCTCTGAGCGGCCGCCCCACGGATTGCCGTCAATTCGCCCGATCCCGTATAGTCCCGCCACACCACTGGCCCGCCACACGACTGGTATGAATTCGGGGGACGTCGATGGGGGATTTCCTTGCTTTCCGGCGCATGGTGACGCCGCTCATCATCCAGATCCTGTTCTGGGTCGGCCTCGCCTTCTGCCTCGTCTTCGGCCTGCTCATGATGGTCAATTCGCGCGGCCAGCTGCCGCCCATCATTGCCGGTCTGGTGCTGGTGCTGATCGGGCCGATCTTCGTGCGCGTGCTCTGCGAGATCATCATCACCCTCTTCCGCATCGAGGAGAACACCCGGCCCTGACCGGCCCTCCGGACTTTTGCCAGGCGGTGCCATCGCCGGGCGAAGGGTGCTATAGAGCCGGCCACGCCCGAAACCGATATCCGCAACCAGACGACACAAACGATGGCCGGCCATTCCCAATTCAAGAACATCATGTACCGCAAGGGTGCGCAGGACAAAAAGCGCGCCCAGCAATTCGCCCGTCTGTCGCGCGAGATCATCGTCGCGGCCAAGGAGGGCGGCGGCGACCCGGACGCCAATTCGCGCCTGCGCGGCGCCATCGCCTCGGCGCGCTCGGCCAACATGCCCAAGGACAATATCGAGCGCGCGATCAAGAAGGCGGTCGGCGGCGGCGACGAGGAGAACTACGAGGAGATCCGCTACGAGGGCTACGGGCCGGGCGGCGTCGCGGTGATCGTCGAGGCGCTGACCGACAACCGCAACCGCACCGCCTCCGAGGTTCGCGCCGCCTTCTCCAAGTTCGGCGGCTCGCTCGGCGAGACCGGCAGTGTGGCTTTCATGTTCGAGCGCGTCGGCAGCATCGCCTATCCGGCCGACAAGGCCTCGGCCGACGACATGTTCGAGGCCGCGCTCGAGGCCGGGGCGAGCGATGTCGAATCGAGCAGCTCGGACCACGAAATCACTTGCGAGCCCGACGAGCTCAACACTGTCCGCGAGGCGCTGGAGGCCAAGTTCGGCGATCCCGAACGCGCCGAGCTCGTCTGGAAGCCGACCAGCACCACCGAGCTCGACGAAAACCAGGCCGCCTCCCTCTTCAAGCTGCTCGAAGCGCTCGACGAGAGCGACGACGTACAACGCATCGCCGCCAATTTCGACGTCTCCGACGACATCATGAGCAAGCTCAGCGCCTGAAGCCTGCCGCGCGCGAAACGCCACCGGGGGGACCGATTTGAAGACCTACACGACAACCATCCAGGTCGAATGGGCGCATTGCGATGCGGCCGGCATTGTCTTCTATCCGCATTTCTACACCTGGTTCGACCAGGCGACCGAGCGCCTCTTCTCGGCCAACAATCTCTCCTACCTCGAGATCGACCGCGACTTTGATTCCAACGGCATGCCGCTCCTGGAGACCGGCGCCAAATACGCCAATGCCTGCCGCCTCGGCGACACGCTGACGATGGAAAGCTGGGTCGATGAGTGGGCGGGCAAGACCTATCTGGTCAAGCACAAGCTGACCCATGCCGACGGCCGGCCGGCGCTCGAAGGCTTCGAGCGGCGGGTCTGGGTCAAGCGGGATGCGGAGAGCCCCGTCGGCATCCGCGCCGTTCCGGTGCCCGATGAGGTGATCGCGCGTTTTACCGACTAAGTCTTGCCGACTAACAAGTCCGCGCCGTCAGCCGGCGCTCTAAAGGATGCGCGCCGTCAGCCGGCGCTTTGGCTTTGCGCCGCGGCCAACACCCGTTCCGCCGGCATCGTCACGGTCGCGGTCGTTCCCTTGCCCTCCTCGCTCTCGATCGCGAACGTGCCGCCGTGGACCTCGGTCATCGAGCGGGCGAGCGGCAGACCAAGGCCGGTGCCTTCGTGCTTGCGCGCCAGCGAGCTGTCGACTTGACCGAAGGGTGACAGCGCCTTCTTGATTTCCATCGGGGTCATGCCGACGCCGGTATCGGCGACGGTGAACGCGATCTCGCCCGCCGGCGTCGTGTGCGCGGCGATCGTCACCGTGCCGCCGGGCTCGGTGAACTTGACGGCGTTGGAGAGGAGATTGAGCAGGATCTGCTTGATCGCGCGCTCGTCGGCGAACAGGTTGGGCAGCGTCTCCGGAATGTCGCAGATCAGCTCCAGCTCCGCCGCCTGGGCGCGCTCGCGAATGATCCGCACCGACGCCTCGATCACCTCGCCCACGACGATACGTTCCTCGACCAGCTCCATCCGCCCCGCCTCGATCTTGGAGAGGTCGAGGATATCGTTGATCAGGCTCAGCAGATGTGCGCCGCTTTCGTGAATATCGCCCGCATATTGCTTGTATTCATGCGTGCCGAGCGGCCCCAGCAGCTCGGCGTTCATGATCTCCGAAAAGCCGATGATGGCATTGAGCGGCGTGCGTAGCTCGTGGCTCATATTGGCCAGGAAGTAGGACTTCGCCTTGTTGGCGGCGTTGGCGACGTCGCGCGCCTGGGCCAGATGCTCGGCCAGCTGGCGCAGCTCCTCGCCCTGGGCCTCCAGTCGGGCCTGCATGTGCTCAAGCTCCTTGACCCGGCTGTTAAGCTCGCGCCGGTTGCGCTTCAAGGCGTCTTCGGAACGCTTGCGCTCGGTGACGTCGGAATACGTCACCACGAAGCCGCCGCCGCGCAGCGGCGTGGCGTTGGCTTCGAGCACCGTACCGTTGGGCATCACCCGCTCAAAGCTGTGGGCCTTGCGGCCGAGCGCCGTCTTGGTCACGCGGGCGATCAGCTCGTCGGGATCGCCCGGCCCGTAGTCGCCCCGGTTGGCGGACCGATGGATGACATCGTGATAGCTCCTGCCGGGAACCAGCATTTCCAACGGCGTATCGATCAAGTCTTCAACCCGTTCGTTCGCGACGATGACGTTGAGCTCGCTGTCGAAGGCGACCAGGCCCTGGGCCATGTTCTCCAGGATCGCCTGAACGATGTCGGAGCGCGCGCCCAGCTCTTCTTCGTGCTGTTTGATGTCGGTGATGTCGGCCAACACGGAGATCGTGCCGCCGTCGCTGGTCCGCCGCTCCATCGCCTGCACCACGCGGCCATCGGCGAGCACGACCTCGCTCGCCGCACCCGGCTGGTTATGCTGGAGCAGGCGTTGCTCGATCCAGGCCTCGCGCGCCTCCCCCTCCGGCATGCCCGCCAGCTCCGCGCTGATCTGCAGCACGTCGCGGTAATGCATGCCCGGCTGGATGTCGTCCTCGCGGCTGGGGCACATCCATTCCCGGTACTGGTTGTTGCACACCACCAGCCGGTCGCCGCTATCGCACAGGATGAGGCCGGCGGGCACGCTCTCCACCGCATCCACCAGCCGCGCATTGGTCGCGAAGAGCCGCTCGAGCAGCTCTTCGTTCTCACCCTCGGTCCAGACGCTGTCGAGAAAATTGCGGTATCCGTTGCGCGACACGAAGATCAGGCCGATGGCGTAAATCACCACCATCCCCGCCATCACCAACGACGTCTCGTCGCCAGCAGAGATGAAGCGCGCCGCCGGCGGGATCAGGCTCGCGACGATGAAACCGTAGCAGGCCGCCGGGAAGTTCGACATCGCCGCGACTGCGCCTGCGGTCATGCCGCAGATCACGAAGGCCACGATCAGCATGTGGAGCGGCGGGCCGCCCAGCGGCAACAGGAAAGCCGCCAGGCCCCACAGCAGGCCGAACAGGCTGATGCGCACGACCGCCCATTTGAGCGTTTTCGGCCGCACCCGCTCCGGCGGACGCGCGTTCCGCCGCGTGTAGCGGCGCACCAGAATGGCGAGATTGAGGACCCAGATCAGGCCGGCCCAGCCGACGAGAAACGGCTTCGGCGCGGCGTCCCAAAGAACCACCGCGATCAGCGCCGAATTGACGAGGTTGGTGAGCCCCATCACGTTCGTCTGCCGGATCAGCGAGGCGATTTGGCGGAGTTGCACGCGCTCGCGGATATCGATGCTGGGGCTCAGAACCGCGGCCCAGATGCGCAAGCGGTCCCAAGCCGCGCGAAGACGGCCGCGAGCTTTCAACCTGACTGCGGCTTCCACCATGCGAACGAATGCTTTCTCGGAACGCGAGGGTTCCGGTCGTCGATTCAACCGGCCTATAGAGCCCCATTAGTCTCAAATTTTTGGTTAATTATGTGTGTTGCACGGCTTCGCCCTAATCCCGACAAATTGCGGCTTAGAGTGGGGCCCGAGCCGAAGGCCGCAAGGATCTGTGCCGCAGGCCGCTATGAAATGTCCTCGCCAATCTCACAAGATATGGTATTAACCTGATGCTCGAACCTCACGATTTGGGGGTTCGCGCGTTGAATCCTGCGCCTCGGCCGTCTGCCGGCGCGCATCGAACGAATAGGCACGCTTGTGCGATGATCCTGCTCGGCCTTGATCCCGGACTGCGCCGCACCGGCTGGGGTGTCATTTCGGCCGACGGCAACCGTCTGCGCCACATGGCCAATGGCGAGATCGCGAGCGATCCCGCCGCGCCCATCGCGGAACGCCTGGCGGTGCTCCACGACGGCGTCATGGCCGCCATCGAAGCCCACCAGCCGGACGAAGCCGCCATCGAGGAGACCTTCGTCAACCGCAATCCCGCCTCGGCCTTGAAGCTCGGCCTGGCGCGCGGCGTCGTGCTGCTGGCGCCGGCGCGCGCGGGGCTGCCGGTCGCCGAATATGCCGCGAACCGCGTCAAGAAGGCGCTGGTCGGCGCGGGCCACGCTCAAAAACAGCAGGTCGCGGCGATGATCGGCGTGTTGCTGCCCGACGCGAAGCCGGCCGGCGCGGACGCCGCCGATGCGCTCGCCGTCGCCATCTGCCACGCCCACTACCGCAGCGCGCCCGCCGGTCGGCTCGAGGCGCTCGCGGCGGATGCCCGGGCCGGAGGCCACGCATGATCGCCTCGCTCACGGGGACGCTCGCCACGCGGGACAGCGACCAGGCGGTCGTCGATGTCGGCGGCGTCGGCTACCTCGTCTTCGCCTCGCGGCGCACG
Source organism: Alphaproteobacteria bacterium (assembly GCA_037387885.1). Taxonomy (GTDB): domain Bacteria; phylum Pseudomonadota; class Alphaproteobacteria; order JAPULJ01; family JAPULJ01; genus DATKZM01. The sequence goes on from JARRKQ010000073.1 coordinate 12,068, forward strand.
CTGGAGGGCCTGCCGGGCGTCGGCGAGGCGGTGCGGCTTCACGTCGAGACGCATGTGCGCGAGGACCACATTCACCTCTACGGCTTCCTCGATGAGGCCGAGCGGCGCTGGTTCCGCACGCTGATGACCGTCCAAGGTGTGGGCGCGCGCGTCGCGCTGGCGATCCTTTCGGTACTCACTCCCGACGAGCTCATCCGCGCGATCGCCGCCCAGGACAAGACCGCGGTCTCGCGCGCCGAGGGCGTCGGCCCCAAGCTCGCGGTCCGCATCGTCACCGAGCTCAAGGACAAGGCCGGCGAAGCGACCCTGGCGCAGGTCGCCCGCATCGGTCCCGCGGCCAGCGCCCTGCCCGGCGCCGTCGGGCCGACGGCTGATGCCGTCTCCGCCCTGGTCAATCTGGGCTATGGCCGCAGCGAGGCGTTCGGTGCCATCGCCGAGGCCGCACGCGCCGCCGGCACCAGCGCCAGCGTCGAAGCCCTGGTCAAGGCGGGTCTGAAGGAGCTCGGCGCATGACGAGCGACGCCCCCAACCTCCGCACGGTCGATCCCGCGGCCGATATCGAGGATCAGCAGGACACGACGATCCGCCCGCAAAGCTTCGACGAATTCGTCGGTCAGGACGCGCTGCGGCGCAACCTCCGCGTCTTCATCCAGGCTGCGCGCGAACGCGGCGAAGCGCTTGACCATACGCTCTTTTTCGGCCCGCCAGGATTGGGCAAGACGACGCTCGCCCAGATCATCGCCCGCGAGCTCGGCGTCGGCTTCCGCGCCACCTCGGGCCCGGTGATCGCGCGCGCCGGCGACCTCGCCGCGATCCTCACCAATCTCGAGCCGCGCGACGTTCTCTTCATCGACGAGATCCACCGCCTCAACCCAGCCGTGGAGGAAATCCTCTACCCAGCGATGGAGGACTTCCAACTCGATCTCGTCATCGGCGAGGGACCGGCGGCGCGCTCGATCCGCATCGATCTGCCGCCCTTCACGCTCGTCGGCGCGACCACGCGCTCGGGCCTCATCACCAATCCCTTGCGCGAGCGCTTCGGCATTCCGCAGCGTCTGGAGTACTACGCGCCCAAGGACCTCGAAGCGATCGTGCTGCGCGGCGCCCGCGTGCTCGACACCGCGTTGACGCAGGAAGGTATCTCGCCTGTCTTGCGGAGAATTACGGCGGCGGGCCCGTCGGCGTCGATACGCTGGCGGCGGCGCTGTCCGAAGCGCGCGACATGCTCGAAGAGGTCATCGAGCCCTATCTCATCCAACAGGCGCTGATCCAGCGCACGCCGCGCGGACGGATCGTCGGCGATGAGGGCTACCGCGCGCTCGGCCTCACCCCGCCGCCGCGCAGCGAACGTCAATTCGACCTGCTCGAAAGCGGGGACGGGACCACCGATGCAGGCTGAGACGAATACCGCGTCGGGGGCGGCAACGGCGCCCACATCGACATTGGGATCGGGCTGGACGAACCCGACCGACGGGGTCCATCAGTTCCCCATCCGGGTCTACTACGAGGATACTGATGCACTTGGCATCGTATACTACGTCAACTACTTGAAGTTTGCCGAGCGCGCTCGTACAGAGATGCTACGACTGCATGGTCACGATCAGTACGATCTCTTGGCCGAGCAGGGTATCGGCTTCACCGTGCGGCGCTGCGAGGTCGACTACCATGCCCCGGCGCGGCTTGACGATGTGCTAGAGGTGCAATCGAGCCTTGAGGCGTTGCGCGGCGCGAGCCTGAATCTTAATCAATCGGTAATGCGTGATGGGGTCCTACTCGCGCAACTGAAGCTCAAGATCGCCTGCGTGGACGCTGCCGGCAAGGCAGTGCGGGTGCCAGACGAAATCAGGGCGCTTTTTGAACCTCCCGAGGGCGATCGGGCGGATGGGTCGGAGTAACGATGGATTTAGCGGTTGTTAACCTAATCGACGTGTCAAACTTGGCTCACTGGGCGAACTGGGCCGGACACGGCGTCACGGCCATTGCCAGCAGCGGCGTCGAACAGCTTGCCCAGGCGACCACCGGCGGCGCGGGAACGGCGGGCGGCACCGCGACCGGCGGCGCCACGGCGATCGAAGGCGTCAACATCGGCGCCTCCAAGGGCCCGATCGACCTCTCCGTCTGGGGCATGTTCCTCAACGCCGACATCATCGTCAAAGCGGTGATCATGGTGCTCTTGGGCGCCTCGTTCTGGAGCTGGGCGATCATCTTCGAGAAGCTCATTCAGGTGCGCGCCGCCAACCGGCGCTCGACCACGTTCGAGGACTCGTTCTGGTCCGGCGGCTCGGTCGAAGAGCTTTACGACCGGGTCGGCCAGCGCCCGACCGATCCGATGTCGGCGATGTTCACCTCGGCCATGCGCGAATGGAAACGCTCCACCGGGACCGGCAAGAAATTGCGCAGCTCGGCAGAAAACATGTCGCTTCAGGACCGCGTCGAGCGCGTCATGAACGTGACCATGGGCCGCGAGATGGAGCGCCTGGAGCGCTGGCTCGGCTTTCTCGCCTCGGTCGGCGCCACCGCGCCCTTCGTCGGCCTCTTCGGCACGGTCTGGGGTATCATGAACTCCTTCGGTGCCATCGCGGTGCAGAAGAACACCAACCTCGCCGTCGTCGCCCCCGGCATCGCCGAGGCATTGCTGGCGACCGCGCTCGGTCTCGTCGCGGCGATCCCCGCCGTCGTCGGCTTCAACAAATTCTCCAACGATCTCGGCCGCTACGCCATCCGCCTCGAAGGCTTCGCCGGCGAGTTCGGCGCCATCATGTCGCGCCAGATCGAAGAGGACAGCAAGTAATGGCCGTCTCGCTCCATCACGGCCGCGCGCAGGCCGGCGCCAAGCGCCGGGTCTACCGCCCGATGAGCGAGATCAACGTGACGCCGATGGTCGACGTCATGCTGGTGCTGCTGGTGATCTTCATGGTCACCGCCCCGTTGCTGACGGTGGGCGTGCCGGTCGATCTGCCGCAGACCAAGGCGCAGACGCTCAACAAGCCCGACGAGCCGCTGGTGATCAGCGTGAACGCCTCGGGCAAGGTCTACATTCAGGAGACCGAGATCGCGCTCGACGAGCTGGTTGCCAAGCTACAGGCGATCACCGCCGCCAAACGCGACACGCGCATCTATGTGCGCGGCGACAGAAACATAAACTATGGCCGCGTAATGCGGGTTATGGGGATGATCAGTGCCGCCGGGTTTTCCAAGGTGGCGCTGATTGCGGAAATGACCGAAGGTGACGGGTCCGGGGGGACTCCGTCGAAACGCACCAATCCAGGTTCTGGGGAAGCCGGGAAAACGAAAAAACCAAGGCGATAGTTCCCATGCGCCAAGGCGTCGTTTTTTCAGCGCTGATGCATATCACGGTGGCGGTCCTGATCATCGTGGGGCTGCCGTTCGTGAAGCGGCCGATACCGCCGTTGGCGCCGCCGGTCGTGGTGGAGATCCTGCCGATCACCGAAAACTCCAACCCGCGCCCCGGCCGCAAGCGCGTGGAGAAGGTGAAGAAGCCGAAGGCGGACAAAGCCGAAACCCGACGCTCGGCCAATCAGAAGAAGGCCGAGGAGCCGCCAAAGGTCAAACCCAAGCCCAAGCCGGTCCCCAAGCCTAAAGTCGCGGAGAAGCCGAAGCCCGTACCCAAGCCCAAGGTCGCCGAAAAACCGAAGCCGCTGCCCAAGCCCAAGCCGAAGGTGGTCGAAAAGCCCAAGCCGATACCCAAGCCCGAGCCCAAGGTTGCGGCCCTGCCGAAGCCCAAGCCCGAGCCGAAACCAAAGCCGAAGCCCGAACCCAAGCGCAAGGCCGATGCCCCCAAGCCCCAGCCCCGCGTCAAGGCCAAGCCCAAGCCCAAGCCGCGCGCCAAGCCCAAGCCGAAGAAGCGCATGACGCTGGCTGGCATTCTCGATTCGGTCGACAAGCTGAAGCGCGACGCCAAGATCGCGCCCCGCGAGCGTACCGCGCCCAACGAACGCCGCGGCTCGCCGCGTCACGACCCGACGCTCAGCCTGTCGCGCAGCGAGTTCGATGCGCTCCGCCGCCAGCTCAGCGGCTGCTGGAACTTCCCCGCCGGCGCCAAGGACAGCGGCACGCTGATCGTCGAGATCAAGGTGGTCGTCAACCGCGACCGCACGGTGCGCGAGGCCCATATCGTCGACGTCGACAAGATGCGCCGCGACCCCTACTTCCGCGCCGCCGCCGAAAGCGCCCTCCGGGCGGTACAAAACCCGCGCTGCAGCCCGCTCCGGCTGCCGCCCAACAAATACCGATTGTGGCGGAACATGACATTGGAATTCGACCCCAGGGAGATGCTCGGAGGATGATGAAAGCGCGCAGAAATTACTCAAGCGGCTGGTCGATCCATGCGGCGCTGCTGATCGTTGGTCTCATCACTGGCCTCACCGTCATAGGTGGGCGCACAGCCTTTGCCGAATTGCGGGTCACCGTGGGCGATCCGAACGCCAACCCGCTGCCCATTGCCATCACCAATTTCCACGGGCCCAACGACAAGGCGCGGCGCGTTGCCGCGGATATCGCCCGCGTGGTGACGGCGGATTTGGAACGCTCCGGCCTCTTCAAGCCGATCGACCGCAAGGCCTTCATTCAGAAGACCGACACGATGAACCTGCAGCCGCAGTTCTCCGACTGGAAGCAGATCGGCGCCGAAGGCCTCGTCCACGGCTCGGTGACGCTGAAGAGCGACGGACGGCTACGCACCGAGTTCCGGCTCTGGGACGTGCTCGCGCAGACTCAGATGGTCGGCAAGGCCTACGAGACGCCGCCGGCCAACTGGCGCCGCGTCGCGCATATCATCGCCGATGCGATCTACAAGCGCGTCACCGGCGAGAACGGCTATTTCGATACGCGCGTCGTCTACATCGCCGAGAGCGGGCCGGTGACCGCGCGCGTCAAGCGCCTCGCCATCATGGACCAGGACGGCGCCAACCACCGCTTCCTCACCAACGGCGCCAATCTCGTCCTGACCCCGCGCTTCTCGCCTTCCACCCAGGAGATCACCTATCTCTCCTATGTCGGCAACCGGCCGCGCGTCTACATCTACAACATCGACACGCGCCGGCGCGAAGTGGTGGGCGAGTTCCCGGGCATGACCTTCGCCCCGCGCTTCTCACCCGACGGCAACAAGATCATCATGAGCCTCGCCAGCAGCGGCAATTCGGAGATCTACACGATGGATCTCCGGAGCCGCGTGGTGCGGCGGCTGACCAACCACCGCGCGATCGACACCTCGCCCTCCTTCTCGCCCGACGGCGCCAAGATCGTCTTCAACTCGAACCGCGGCGGCTCGCAGCAGATCTATACGATGAACGCGAACGGCGGCGACGTGAAGCGCATCAGCTTCGGCAAGGGTCGCTACGCCACGCCCGTCTGGTCGCCGCGCGGCGATCTCATTGCTTTTACTAAAATTGGCAAGGGCGGCTTTGCCATCGGCGTCATGCGGCCGGACGGCTCCGGCGAGCGCCTGCTCGCCAACGGCTTCCTCGTCGAGGGCCCGACCTGGGCCCCCAACGGCCGGGTGCTGATGTTTTTCCGTCAGCCCCGCGGCGGCAGCCCTCAGCTTTTCACCATCGACCTGACCGGAAAGAACGAGCGCCCGGTGGCAACACCGCTCGGCTCGTCAGATCCGGCCTGGTCGCCAACACTTCCTTAAGGTGCATCCGTGTCTATTCATTCCAGCAGATGCGCCCACGAATTCGATGGCCTGGAGAGACTATCGGATACCCCGCGGCTGACCGCCCCGCTCACGGCGAAATCGCCGATTAGTCGCCGATTAACCATTGCGGAGCTCAGCGCGCGGACCTACCTGCCGAGCAACGGCAGGTTGTCAAATTCACCAAAGAGAGCGGTACAGGAGTAGTTTAAATGGTGCTGAAGAAAGCAATGGTTCTTGCCGCAGCAACGGCACTCCTGATGGGCTGTGAGACCGGCCCGAAGAGTCAGGGTAACGTTTCCGGCGGCGGTTCCGCCGGTGGGGGAGCCAGCGGAGGATGGGTGGCCACCGCCCAGCGATGTGGCGGAGAACGCGTGTTCTTCGACTTCGACCAGTACGACCTGGAGCCGGCGGCGCGCCGCACGGTTGAGTGCTGGGCCAACTATCTGAAGGACAAGCCCGGCGTGACCGTCTTGGTCGAAGGCAACGCCGATGAGCGCGGCACCCGCGAGTACAACCTCGCCCTCGGTGATCGCCGCGCCAATGCGGTGAAGAACTATCTGGTCGCGCTCGGCGTGAATGCCCGCCGCGTGCGGACGATCAGCTACGGCAAGGAGCGGCCCTGGGTGCCCGGCGCCAACGAAGCTGCCTGGGCGAAGAACCGCAATTCCAAGGCCGTGCCGTCCGGCCCTGGATCCTGATCCGGCGCGATTGGAGCGGTGATTTCTGCCGGAACCGCCGCCCCAGTTTCGCCAAGCCAACCAATAGGATGCGCCGAATACCGGGGACGGCGCTTGGTCTATGCGCGTATCTCAATCATGCCTAGAGCCAACCGAGCGCCCAAACCAAGACCCCAAACCTGAACTATGGCCGATATGACTCATCCGCACCGCGTCACCCCGATCGCCACGGCCGGATTTCTGCTGGCCCTGGCGGTCGCGCTCGTCCAGCCTACCCTCCCCGCCTTTGCGCAGGGCATCGAGTTGAACGAGGTCCGCAACGAGCTTGCCCGGCTCCAGCGTGAGGTCACCGCCCTGCGGCGTCAGATCGCCCGCAGCGGCAGCGGCGGTGGCAGCGGCGGTGGTCGCAACACCCCGCGGTCGATCGGCGGCGAGCTGCCGCCGACCTTGGCGGCGCGCATGGAAGTCCGTCTGTCGCAGCTCGAGGGCCAGGTCAACCGGATGACCGGCAAGATCGAGGAGATCAACCACGGCATCAGGCAGCTCGGCGAGAAGCTCGACAAGGCGGTGTCCGATATCGAGCTTCGCCTGTCCGCCCTTGAGAAGGGCAAGCCGGTTGCCCGCGGCGCGCGGACCGGTGGCGGCGAACGCCGCACGGCGCGTCGGGGCGACGGTGATCGCCGGGGCGGTACGGGCCGCGAAAGCGCCGGCGGATCGAGCGGAGGCTCAACAGGTGGAGCCGAGGGCGGCACGTCAGGTGGTACAACGGGCGGCACGGGCGGCGGTGGCGAGCAACTCGCGAAACTGCCCGACGGCAAGCCGGCCGAGCAGTATCAATATGCGATGTCGCTGCTTCGCCGCGGCCAGCACGACAAGGCCGCGGGTGCGCTCAAGGCCTTCATCCGGCGCTATCCGAACGGCACGCTGACCGGCAATGCGGTCTACTGGCTGGGCGAATCCTACTATGTGCGCGGCCAGTACCGCGAAGCGGCAATCCATTTCGCCGAGGGCTTCAAGAAATTCCCCAAGAGCCCCAAGGCGCCTGCGAATCTGCTGAAACTCGGCATGTCCTTCGGCAAGCTCAAGAAGCGCCGCGAGGCCTGCGCCAGCCTCTACGAGTTGCGGCGGCGCTATCCGCGGGCGCCCGCCTATATCCGCCGCCGCGCCGCCGGCGGCCGATTCACATGACAAAAGGTACCCATACAAATGGGTACCATTTGTCATGATCGGACCACTAGGCCGGGGAATCGCACATCTTGGGAATAGCGACACCCGCGCGCTGAACGCGCCAGACTTCGCCCGCGCCATGGCGCGGCTCGGGCCCTTCGAGCGCGCGCCGCACGTGGCGGTCGCCCTATCGGGCGGCGCCGACAGCATGGCGCTGGCGCTGCTCGCCGGCCGCTGGACGCAAGACGAAGGTGGCGCAGCAACCGCCATCACCGTCGATCACGGGCTTCGGTCGGGCTCCGCCAAAGAGGCGCGCACGGTCGCGACCTGGTGCCGCGACCTCGGCCTCGCGCATGTCATCCTCACATGGGCCGGCGCCAAGCCAGCCAGCGGCATCCAGTCGGCCGCCCGCGCTGCACGCTACGACCTTCTGGGCGCATGGTGCCGCGAAAACCGCGTGCTTCACCTGCTGACCGCTCACCATCTCGAAGACCAGGCTGAAACCGTCCTGCTGCGCCTCGGCCGGGAAAGCGGTCCCGACGGCCTCGCCGCCATGCCCGCCGTAAGCGAATATCCGCAGTTCCGCCTGCTGCGCCCGCTGCTCGACACGCCTAAGATGGCGCTCGAAGCCACCCTGGTCGCGGCGAACCAGGCCTGGCTCGAAGACCCGAGCAATCTCGATCCCGCCCATACCCGCACCCGGGTCCGCGCCTTCACCCGACGCCTCGCCGACGCCGGCGTCGAGCCGCAGGATCTCGCCGCAACCGCCGCGCAGCACGCCGCGGCGCGGGCCGAGACCGACGACGCCGTCGCCGCCTTCCTCGCGTCGGCCGCCGAAATCCACGCCGAAGGCTGGTGCACCCTTGATCCTGTCAAGCTCGCCAGCATGGATCCAGAGACCGCGCGCCGGGCGCTCGCCCGCATCCTCGTCACGATCGGAGGACGCCGCTACGCGCCGCGCGGCGCAAAGCTCGATCGGGTCTGGGCCGAGTTGATGCACGGCCCGCTGAGCGCCGCCCGCACACTCGGCGGCTGCCGCATCGTGCCCTGGCAGAAAACCCTTCTCATCTGCCGCGAGCCAGCGGCAGCCCGCGAGCAGATTTCTGTAACAAACCCCGGGAAAATTCGCTGGGACAATCGCTTCGCACTCACCCTGAGCGGACAAAGCGCGCGCAAGGCAAATGCATTTACGATCGCCCGGCTCGGCCGCGCCGGCTGGAGCGCCGTGGCAAGCGACGCACCGGCGCTTCGACAGACCGCGATCCCGCCGCCCGTCCGCCCGTCGCTGCCCGCGCTCTGGTCCGGCGAGACCGTTGTCGCCGTTCCGCATCTGGGCTATCGCCGTTCCGGCGCCGAATCGCCGCCGATGACGCTCGAAATGCCGGTTTTCGCCCCAGTATTGCCATTAACTAAGGCGCGTTTCGGCGTTGCGAAATGACGCAAATCACCTACATACTATCCAGGCGTCCGCAGAATTCGAGGCGAGGGGGCGGAGGCGGTATGCGGCAGGTCGGAAAATTGGTTTCCCGAGACCTATCAGCCGCATCGCGTTGGTGCCCCATAAGATCGCAAAGCGTTTGATCGTAAAGGGTTCTGCAAGACAGGCGTGGCAGACTGGCGAAACGGCCGAGTTCGGCCGGATGCCCGGGGCCCCGCGAAGGAAACGGTGATCACGTGAATAACTTCGGCAAGAATCTCGCGCTCTGGGTGATTATCGGCCTGCTGCTGATCGCCCTCTTCAATCTGTTCCAGGGCTCCTCCAGCAGCCACGATCCAAACAAGCTTGCCTATTCGGATTTCGTCCAACGCGTTGAAAGCGGCTCGGTCCGCTCGGTCACCATCAAGGGCGAGAAGATCACCGGACGCCTCGCCGACGGCTCGACCTTCGCCACCATGAAGCCGACCGAAGACCCCGACCTCATCAAGCGCCTGCTCGCCAAGAACGTGCAGGTCGAGGCCGCGCCCAAGGATGAGGGCATGCACCCGCTGCTCTCGGTCCTAATCTCCTGGTTCCCGCTGCTGCTGATCATCGGCCTCTGGATCTTCTTCATGCGCCAGATGCAGTCGGGCTCGGGCCGCGCCATGGGCTTCGGCAAGTCGCGCGCGCGCCTGCTGACCGAGAAGGTCGGCCGCGTCACCTTCGAGGATGTCGCGGGCGTCGATGAGGCCAAGCAGGAAGTCGAGGAGATCATCGAGTTCCTGCGCGATCCGCACAAATTCCAGCGCCTCGGCGGCAAGATCCCCAAGGGCGTGCTGCTCGTCGGCCCTCCGGGCACCGGCAAGACGCTGCTCGCCCGCGCCAT
>JARRKQ010000074.1:0-16042 GCA_037387885.1 Alphaproteobacteria bacterium
GAGGTTCGCCCGTGGTAACCGTTGAAGACCGTGTCATCGCATCTCGCTCCTTCCGATCGATGTCCAAACAATCGAAGGAGCTTGAGACCGCATCCTTCGGCCTCATAGCATCTTTTGGGGGGAACCGGACATAGGAGATCACGCCAGCTATGTCCGCAAATAGCCAGGAGCTGACAAAACAATGCCGTTATGGCGATGTCCGAAACGGCGCTTATTCTGGAATGGTCACTCGTGGCCAAAACCACGCGGGCGGGACCAACTGCCCTTAATCAATGTTCTTTGTAAACCTGCACTTGGGATAGCTGGAGCATCCCAAAAACTTCGATCCAGCGCTCGGGCCATTACGCGCCGTCCGTTCAACGAGTTTAGACCCGCATTTCGGACACACCACGTCTGACGAATGCCTCTCGCGTAATGATGCCAAGTGCTCCTTCTTCGATATCGGGGCATTGTCGGCGAGATCAGTAAGCCGCCGCCGTATATCGTTCAGATCTTCCGGCGTAAGGACTTGGCTCTGGAACTTTTTTACGTATGAAGCCAGCCCCGACCGCAGTACGTTCGACGGCAACTCTGTCCTAAACCGACAATCACCCACGAAATAAACCACCGTATGAATGAACCTCTCGTCGATGCTCAAGAACTCTGAGAGCACCTTCTTCTGCCGGAAGGTCTGTCTGAGTGGGTTTTGAAACGAGTGCTTCTGCCGATAGAGAACTTGCGTCCACTTCGCCTGATCTTCTGCCCCGAATATCCAACCCTTCATATTCTTGGTTTCGACGATGAATAGGCCGTTACGAGACATAAGGAGGTGATCGATCTGCGTCGTTCCGTTGCGCGAAGGAATGATGACGTTGTTGCACCGGCTGTAGACCTTCTCGTCCAAGCCCCACCAGATCGCCAGCGCGGTCTTCTTTTCGCCGAACCAACCCTTTAGCATGGTTCTGACCCTACCCGTTTCCCGTGAGCTATCCAACTGGGACGCTTATTGGGAAAGGACCTGTTAGGGCGGGTATTCAAGGACCAAAGCGGACACTATCAGTGATGGGCGGGAACAGCCGCAAAGGGTCACAAGCAGACATCGGCTACAGCACCAGCGGTCTCCGCTTTCCGCCCAAAAGCAGACATTGAAGGTCAAACCCCTTTAGTCCGCTCTCAGCTATGGCCAGCGGTACTGTCCGTTGGTACATTCTTGGCCTTACTGGAGGGTCGCCCTCAAGGAAACTTGCGGTCCGCGGGCTTTTCTGCCCCTTCTGTCCCTGGGCACCACTTTCCCGTTGAGGCACCGAGTTGATTATGCGCGTATGAGGTGAGCGAGCTATTCGCCGGTCTCGCCCGACTTGCGCTCACCCCCGCTGAATAGCACGAGGCTGATCGCCGTCAGCACCAGCGCCAGCGCGCCGATTTCGATCAGGCCGATATGCTCGCCCAGGATGAGCGCGCCGCTGATCACGCCGACCACCGGCACCATCAGCGAGCCGAGCGAGGCGATGATCGCCGGGAAGTGCTCGACGATCTTGAACCACAGCGCGTAGCCCGCGATCAGCGCGATGAAGGTGACGTAGAGCGCCGCCCATAGCGTCGCCCCGCGGATTTCGTGCAGCATGAAGGGCTCGGCGGCCAGCGCAATCGCGGTCATCGGCACCCAGGAGATCAGAAGCTGCCAGCCGGCCAGCGTGTACATGCCGACGGTCCAGGCGACGCGTTTCACGATGATCGTGCCGATCGCCCAGCCGATCGCGGCCGCGAGCATGAAGACCGCGCCGAGCGGACTGGTGCCGATCGCCTTGAAATCGGATGAGAGGAGCACGAGAACGCCGGCGACGCCGAGTGCGACCGCGAGCGCCTTGCGCCAGGTCAGGCGCTCTTTCAGGACGATGACGCTGATCGCCGCGGTCCAGACGGGCAGGGTGTAGGTGATGATGGCGCCGTGGCCGGCCCCCATCATCGAGAGCCCATAGCCGACGCAGATCTGCCAGATGATCATGTTGAAGAAGGCGGCCGCGATCAGGATGCCCCAATGACGCCGCGGCACGCGCCAGCGCTCGCCGGTGGCGACCGCGATGACAAGGAGGGCGAGGCCGCTGATGGCGCAGGTGACGGCGCGGAACTGCCAGACCGGCACCTCGGAGAAGACCATCCGCATGGCCGGCCACGAGGTGCCCCAAACCAGCCACAGGCTGATCAGCAGCAGCAGGCCGTAACGCGCGGTGCGCGCGCCTGCGAGGGCCTGGGGGCTCGTATTCATGACCGGGGTGCCGGGATTGGTTGCGTCACGACGTCAACAATCGGACGTAACCGTTTTGCATAACACCATATGCGGGGCGGACTGGGACATATATATACGCAGTCTTTTCCATACGCAGTCTCTCGGGCGGCGGCCCTTATATAGGCGAGGCGGGCCGGGCTGAGCCACAGCGATATCGCCTGCCCGCCATGCGGCGGCAGACCGCCTGCGGCGGGTTTTCCGAACCTAGCCGCCCGCGCCCAGAACCATTGTCGCGTCAACTTCGACCAGCAGATCCGGGCGCGCGAGCGCGCCCACGCCGATCAGCGTCGAGCAGGGCATGGGCGCGGTGAAGAACCCTTCGCGGGCGCGCAGCAACTCCGAGCGGTCCTCCATATTGGTCAGATAGACCGTCATCTTGACGACGTCGGCGATGCTGCCGCCGGCGGCGTCGGCGAGCGCGGTGATGCGCTGGAAGCAGACCCGCGCCTGCTCGTAGGCCGAGGCGCCGCCGATCGCCTTGCCGTCCTCGCCGGTCGCGGTCATGCCGGCCAGGAAGACCTGGTCGCCCACCTTGAGCGCGTTGCTGTAGATGCCGCCCGGCGGCTCGGGCGCGAGCGGGGAGGTGATCTGGACGATCTGGCTGGTCATTGAGGTTTCCTTCCCAAGTGAGCCAAGTGAAGCGGATCAGGGCGTCAGCACGAGCTTGCCCATGATCGCGCGGGCATCGAGCATCTCGTGGGCCTTGCTCGCTTCCGCCAGCGGCAACGCGGCGTGCACGGGTGCTGCGACCTTGCTTTCGGCCATGAGCTTTAGGACCGCCGCCATGATGGGCTCGAGCATCTCCGGCGTGTCGTCGTAGCAATGTGATGGTGCCGAGCGGCGAGAGGGCGTCGAGGGTGCGGGTGAAGTCCGCACCGATGATCTGATCGAGGAAGAGCGAGACGCCGGCGCCGCCCGTGATCTCGGCGATGAGCGCGATCACGTCTTCGCGGCCGTAGTCGATCGTGTGGTCGGCGCCGTTCTCCTTCGCGAAGGCGCATTTCTCGGCCGTGCTCGCACCGGCGATCACCGTCATGCCCGCCGCCTTGGCGAGCTGGATCACCGCCGTGCCGACCCCGCCCGCAGCACCGTTCACGTAGACGCGTTTGGGCGGCGGCCCGCCCGCGACCTCGTGCAGCATCGCCCAGGCGACGACGAAATTAGGGATGCTGACGGCCGCCTCCGCGCTGATGCCCTCGGGCAGGGGCACGATGCGGTGGAGGCCGTAGGCGCCGAGCTCGGTGTAGCAGCCCTGCTCGTAGCCCCAGACCAGCACGCGCTGGCCAACCTCGTATCCGTTGACGCCGGCGCCGAGCGCCTCGATGCGGCCCGCCATCTCGTTGCCGGGGATGGTGGGCAGGGGCGGCATCCAGCGGTATTTGCCGCTGCGCATCAGATAGTCGGGCTTGGCGATGCCGATCGCCTCCATGCGCACCAGCACCTCGCCGTCGCCGGGCACCGGATCGGGCAGCTCCACGAGCTTCAGGACCTCCGGCCCGCCGGTTTCGGTCATTTGAATGGCTTTCATGGGATACACCCGTTTCCTGGATTGCGCGGCGCATGGAATTCGCCAGCCGCTTCTGGTCTTATCGGACGATACTTGCGGAAACGGCGGAACGAAACACCGCGACAATCCGGGGAGGAACGACATGATCCGGCTGCACGGCACGATGGGTTCGGTCAACGCCTACAAGGTGCGCATCCTGCTCTCGATCCTGAAGCTCGACTGGGAGCTGGTGGAGATCGACATGTATGGCGGCGAGCACAAGCGCGAGCCCTATTTGAGCCTCAACCGCTTCGGCCAGATGCCGGCGATGGAGGACGGCGATTTCACGATCGCCGATTCGCACGCCTGCCTCGTCTATCTGGCTCGGAAGTACGACGACACCGATGCCTGGCTCCCGCGCGACGCCGAGGGCGAGGCCAAGGTCGCCGAATGGCTCTCGAAATCGGCCAACGAGATCCATCAGGGTCCGTGGATGGCACGCGCCAAGGTCCGCCGCCCCGATGCGATCACGCTGTCGGACGAAGAGATCCATGCGCGCTGCGACCACATTCTGGGGTTGATGGATGGGCATCTGGCGAACCGGGACTGGCTTGCGCGCGACCACGCGACGATCGCAGACGTATCCTGCTTCGCCCCGATCCATTTCCTGCCCGACAGCGGCTATCCGACCGACAAATGGAAAGCGGTGACCGCCTGGCTGGCCCGCGTCCGCGCGCTCCCCGGCGCCATCGATCCCGACGGCAATCCGTTCGGATAACACCGCGCGCCGCTGCCGGCGGAACACGCCCGCTCCGATTGTCCAATCAACAAAACGTGCGAATGCAACGCAGCCGCGCGCTGTTACGATCGTTGCTGCGGTGGCGGGGCATTCGTCCCCGTAGTCAAGAAAATGGGAGAGTGACACGTGAACATCATCAAGACAGTGGCGACCGCCGGGATCATCGCCATTCTGAGCGCACCGGCGCTCGCGGCGGACGAGCGGCCGATGGGCTTCTTCATCACCAGCGTCGGCATCGGCAACGGCGCAAACCTCGGCGGGCTTGCGGGCGCCGACGCGCATTGCAAGAAATTGGCCGAGGCGGCCGGATCGAAAGGGCGGACCTGGCGCGCCTATTTGAGCACCCAGGTCGAGAAGGGACGCGCGATCTCCGCGCGCGACCGCATCGGCTCCGGGCCCTGGTACAACTCGCGCGGCGAGCTGATCGCGGCGAACCTCGACCAGCTTCATCTCAGTCCGAACCTCACCAAGCGCACGGCGCTCGACGAGAAGGGCAACCGCGTGAACGGCCGCGGCGACAAGCCCAACCGGCACGACATCCTGACCGGCTCGAAGAACGACGGCACCGCCTACTTCCCGTGGGAGAAGGGTGATCACACCTGCAACAACTGGACGAGCGCGGACAAGGGCAGCGCGCAGATCGGTCATCACGACCGGCATGGCGGGGGCAACACCTCGTGGAACTCCGCGCATGCGACGCGCGGCTGCAGCCAGAAGGGCCTTCAGAGCACCGGCGGGGCCGGACTTCTCTACTGCTTCGCCGCCGACTAGGCGGTGGGCTCGGCGGTGGAGGCGGCCTGGCTGCCTCCATCGCCATTTCTTCCTTCACGCGATCGATGACGTGACCTTGATGGCGGTTTGATCGCCTGCGCCGCTTGGTGCCCATGCGGTTTGCGCATGCCGGGGTGTGCTCGCGCTCATCGCCCGCGTCGGCTACAACTTCCGCATGCAAACCAAGCGGAAAGCAAGACCATGATCGTCATCGACGTCCATACCCATATGTACAGCAAGGAATGGTTCGAGTTGATCAAGGCCAAGGGCGCGCCGCGCTACGAGGTCCGGCCCTCAAAGGATGCCCCGCTCGGCATCTACGCCGACGGCGCGCCCTTCGCCACGCCGCAGCCAGCGCATTTCGACTACGAAATGCGCATCGCCGACATGGACAAGGCGGGCGTCGATCTCGCGATCGTCTCGCTGACCGCGCCCAACTGCTACTGGGGCGATGCGGAGACCAGCCTCGAAGCCGCGCGCCTGGTGAACGAGGACATGGCGGCGGCGCAGACCACCTGGCCCGACCGCATCCGCTGGTTTTGCTCGATCCCGTGGGAGCACGAGGATCTGGCCTTGCGCGAGCTCGAGCGCGCGACGGGCGATGGGGCAGTGGGCGTGATGGTGCTGGCCAACGTCGCCGGGCGCTCGCTCACCTCAGAGCATTTCGCGCCGATCTGGCGTGCGATCAACGCCAAGGGCCTGCCGGTCCTCGTGCATCCGACCGCGCCGCCCGCGACCGACCAGCTCGACATCCACAAGTACAACCTGATCGCCCAGGTCGGCTTCATGTTCGACACGTCTTTGGCCGTCGCGCGCATGCTTTACGACGGTTTCCTGGAGACCTACCCGAAGGTGAAGCTGATCGTCTCGCATGCCGGCGCCTTCCTGCCCTTTATCGCGGGACGGATGGATATCTGTTTCGAGAACATGCCGGCGGTGCGCGAGACCGTGTCCGTGCTGCCGAGCGAGCTGCTGCGCGAGGTCTATTACGACAGCGTCACCTTCCGGCTCGACGCGCTGCAGATGTGCATCAACACCGGCGGCCCCGACAAGGTGCTCTACGGCTCGGACTACCCGCACAACATCGGCGACATGCGGGGCTGCCTCTCGCGGGTCGACGCGCTGCCATTCGCCCAGCGCAAGGCGATCCGGGGAACCAACGCGCAAAACCTGTTCAATCTCTGATAGGATTCCGCCGGGCGATGCCGACGCGTGCCGCGTCACCCGGCATTGAACAAGGATCCAGGGATATGGCCAAGCCACCGCCGCTAACCTTCAGCCATCTCGGCATCTTCGTGCACGACCTACCCAAGATGGAGGACTTCTATACGCGCGTTCTCGGTTTTCCGATCAGCGACCGGGGCACGCTGAACGGCGCCGATCTGGTCTTTCTTAGCCGCGATCCGATCGACCACCACCAGATCGTGCTCTGCGCCGGCCGGCCGGCCGATCTCAGCTTCAATATCGTGAACCAGATTTCGCTAAGGGCCGATTCGCTCAAGGACCTGCGGACGCTTTACGAAACGCTGGAAGAGGAAGGGGTGGACGAGCTTGTCGGCATCACCCATGGCATCGCGCTCTCGATCTATTTCCGCGATCCCGAGGGCAACCGCATCGAGCTCTTCGTCGACACGCCCTGGTATGTCGATCAACCGCACCGCGAACAGATCGACCTGAAGCGCCCCGACGAGGAAATCCTCGCCGAGACCGAGGCGCGCATCAAGGACGACCCGTCCTTCCGCCCGCTCGCCGACTGGCGCCGCGAGTTCAAGGAAACGGCACTTGACTGAGCGCCCGGGCGTCTGGCGTTAGCGGCAGTAATTTTCCCAATAGAGACAGACCGAGCGGCATATGCGAACATTGCGGCAACCGGTGGTGTAGCCGCAGCGGCGCTCGGTGTAGCATTCGCGTCGGCGTTGGGCACAGCGGCGCCGGCAGCGACGGGCCCGCCATTGGGCCGATTGGATCAATCCGGCCCGTTCGGCGCGCGCCGCGAGATCGCCGGTCGCGCTGGTCGTTCTGCCCTCGGCGGCCAGCGTCGGCGATGCGGTGAATGTCATGGCGGCGATTGCCAATAGCGCGGCCATTGTCAATTTCTTCAACGCAGACATGATCCCGTTCCTCCTCAACCTTTGTTCCTTGGCTGTATTGGGAATTACTACCAAGAATTGGATGAGAACAAAACAGGAATTTTATGGTTAATGCCGTCGTTTAGCCGTCCGCCTTCGCCCGCATCGCCTTGGCGAGCTCACGCGTGTTGAGCCCCGCGCCTGACAACGACCAACCGCCGTCGACCGGCATCACGATCCCGCTGACATAGGTCGCCAGCGACGAGGAGAGGAACATCGCCGCATTGGCGATGTCCCCGGTGGTGCCGAGCCGCTGCAGGGGCACCGCCTCGCCCGCGCGTTTCATCGCTTCGGGCGTGGGGGCGAGGCGCTCCATGCCCTCGGTGCCCTCGATCGGGCCGGGGACGATCGAGTTGACGCGGATGCCGTCGCGGCCCCATTCGATCGCCAGCACCCGGGTCAGCATGTCGACCCCGGCCTTGGCGGCGCAGACATGGACCTGCATTTCCATCGGCACATAGGATTGGGGTGCGGAGATATTGATGACGCTGGCGCCCGGCGCCTTCAGATGCTGGTGGCCGAAGCGCAACACGTGAAAGCTGCCGAGCACGTCGATCTCCATCACCGCCTTGAAGCCGTTGGAGGAGATCCCGAGGGCGGGGGCGGGAAAGTTGCCGGCCGCGCCCGAGATCAGCACGTCGAACTTGCCGAGCGCAGCTTCGGCGTCGGCGAGCGCGTTCGCGACCGCTTCGGCATCGCGTACGTCGGCGGAAAAGCCGGCGGCGTCTTGGCCGTAGCCTTTCAGTTTCTCGACGGCGGCGTTCACCTTGTCCGGGTTACGGCTCAGCACCGCGACCTTGGCGCCGTGGCGCGCGAAGCCCTCGGCGACGCCCAGGTTGATGCCCGAGGTGCCGCCGGCGACAAAGACGGTCTTGCCGCTGAAATCGAAGTATTTGGCCATCGCTCATCCCTCCCTATGGGTTTGGGGGAGAGAGCGTCAGGCGGCCTGGGATGTCAACTGTGTGGGGGCGCCGAACTCGTGGCCTGATCAGCGCTCGCGGAAGCCCGATTGCAGCGTCGTGTAGATCGGCTTCAGCAGATAGGAGAGCACCGACTTCGAACCGGTGATCACCTCGGCTTGCACGGTCATGCCGGGGGTGATCGGATTGGCCTTGGGATTGTAGCCGGCATACATCCGGTCGAGCTTGATGATGCCCTTGTAATAGGGCCGGCCGTTGTCGTCCTGGAACGTCGTGGCCGAGAGCGAGATGAGCGTGCCGCGCACGGCGCCGTAGCGGGCGAAGTCATACGTATCGATCTTGATCTTGGCGCGCTGGCCGATCTGCACATGGCCGATATCGCGGGTGGTGATGCGCGATTCGACGATCAGGTTCCGGTCGACCGGCACGACCTCCATGATCGGCTGGCCGGGCTGGATCACGCCGCCTTCGGTGTTGATCTTGAGGCCCTTCACATAGCCCTCGACGGGCGCGCGAACCTCTAGCCGCGTCACCCGGTCCTCCAGGCGCTTCAGCTTCTCGCGTACCTGGGCGAGCTCGGCCGTGATCTTGCCGCGCTCGGCGAGCGCTTCCTTGCGCAGGCGCTGATCGAGCTCTTCCCGCTTCTGGTTGGCCTCCTTGAGCTCCGCGTTCGCCTTGTTGGTGCGTGCGCGCACGGCGGCGAGATCGCCAGTGGTGCGTTCAAGGTCGCGTTTGATGTCGAGGTAATCGGCGCGCGAGGTGACGCCCTGGTTGAGCAGGCGCCGGCGCATCTGGAAGGACTCGCGCACGATCGCGAGCTGGCGGACCAGGCTGGTCTCGGTCTTGGACAGCACGACGAGCTCGGCCTCGCGCTGGCGGATCTGCGATTCGATCACCTCGCGCTGGCTCAGGCGCTCGCGGCGCTGCTGGGCCAGGATGGCAAGCTGGTCGGCGACGAGATGGCGATGGCGGGCGAGCTTGCCCTCGAGCCTGAGCGGCTTCCAGCCCTTGCCGTTTGCGAAGGCCTCCAGGCGGTCGGCCTGCAGGCTCAGGATGGTTTCCTTGGCGCGCTCCTGGTCGAGCTCGGCCATGGCGGCGGCGCGGTCGAGGCGGATCAGGATCTGGCCCTTCTTCACCCGTGCGCCGTCCTGCACCAGGATCTCGCGCACGATGCCGCCTTCCAGATGCTGGATTACCTGCACCCGGCTGGAGGGCAGGATCTGGCCCGCGCCCACCGCGACCTCGTCGACCTTGGTGACCGCGGCCCAGACGATGGCGCAGGCGACCAGGCCGCTCACGGCAAACATCGCGGTGCGCAGGAGGCGCGGCGTGCCCGCTTCCTCGAGCGTCGCCGACTGGGCGAGGAAGCGCATTTGCCGCTCCCGGCTGCTTCGCGCGCGCCGCGGCTCCGGGTCTGCCGGCACGTCGTAACGCAGCTTGACCTGCTGCGCCTTCTGCTCGCGCGACTCCAGGACGGCGGTGCGGACGGCGGCGAGCGCATTGGTGTCGGCGTTGCCCAGCGACGGCGGCGCGGACGCTGCCGCCGGCGCCGGCTGGCTGGGTGACGTCGTTTTGGATATCGGCTCGGCAGCGGGTTTAGTCGCCGGTTTGGTCGCCGGAGCGGCCGTCGCGGGCTGCTTGGCGGCTGCGGGCGGCGCGCTCGCCGCCGGCTTGGCCGACGGCGCGGTTTGTGACGCCTGAGGTGTCGTGGCCGGCGCCGGTGTGGCAACCGGTATAGCGGTCGCCGCTTGGGCTGGCGCGGCTTGCGCCTGCGCGGGCTGCTTCGGGGCGCCGGGCGCCGGAGCGGCCTGCGGGGGAGCCGGTTGACCAGCCGCGGCGGGCGGCGGTGCGGCCGGCTTTTGCGCAGCAGGCCCAGCAGGCCCAGCGGGTGCGGCAGGCGCAGCGGATGCGGCGGGTGCGGCAGGCATTTGCGTTGCTGGAGCAGCAGGCGCGGCCGGTTTGGGAGCAGCCTGCTGCGGCGCTGTGGGGGCAGCCTGTGTCGGTGCAGGCGCACCGCCGTCGCGTGCCTTGGCGATGCCGTCGGCCTCGGCGGCGAGACGCTCTTGCATCTGGCCCACCGAAGGCTGGGGCGCGGGGCCCGGCTTCTGGTCCTCGGGGCCGCTCACAGCGCACCTGCCGGGAGTTGCCTGAAGACCTCCTCAGGCGTGCTGTCGGCGATTACCATGCCAGCGTCGAGCACGATGAGGCGGTCGCAGACGCGCATATGGCTCGGGCGGTGGGTCACCAGGAGCACGGTCGCATGGCCGCGCAAGGCTTCGAGCTGGCGCACGAAGGCCGTGTCGCCCCGATCGTCGAGCGCATTGGCGGGCTCGTCGAACAGCATGATCGGCGCGTCCTTGAGATAGGCCCGCGCGAGCGAGAGCCGCTGGATCATGCCCGACGGCATGGCCTGGGCCGAGTGGTCGCCGATCCAGGTATCGAAGCCCTCAGCCAGCGCGTCGATGTCACCGAGCACGCCGGCCTGATCGGCGGCGCGGCGCAGATCTTCGTCCGAAGCGGTCGGATCGGCGAAGCGCAGGTTCTGCGCAATGGTGCCGTGGAACAGCTGCGTCGTCTGCGGAACGTAGCCGATCGTGTTGCGCAGCTCGATCGGATCGACCTGACGAATGTCGAGCCCGTCGATCATCACGCCGCCCGCCTGCGGCCGGTAGAGACCCAGCACCATCTTCAGGATCGACGACTTGCCAGAGCCATTGGCGCCGGCGATGCCGACGATCTGTCCCGGCTGGATGTCGAAGGCGACGCCGATCAGCGCCGGCTCGACATCGTTGCGGTAGCGCAGGCTGACGCGGTTGAAGGTGATCCGGCCGATGAACTGCTTGTGCGTGCGCGAGGTCGTGTTGGGATTGCGCTCGGCGGGAATGCGCATGAGGTTGTTGATCGAGCGGATGCCCGAACGCACCTGCTCCAGCTTGGTCAGCGTGAGGAAGCCGGCGTTGAGCGGCGACAGCACGCGCCAGATCAGTGCCATCGTCGCGATCAGCGAGCCCACCGTCATGTCGCCGGCGAGCACGCGGATGATGCCGAAGGCGAGCGTCGCGATCCCGGCGCTGAGCATCAGCACGTGGGACAGGGTCTGCACCAGGCCCGCGAGCTGGCCCATCCGGAAACCGCTGATCGCGGCCTTGGAGGAGATGTCCTCGAAGCGGTCGGCCCACGCCGCCTCGGCGCCGTTCGATTTGATCGCCCGCATATTGGAGAGCATCTCGACCAGGAAGCCCTGGCGGCGGGCGACCGATTGCGAGGAGATGTCGACCGCATCGCGCACGCGCGGGAAGAGGATCCAACCGATCACGCCGAAGAGCGCCAGCATCACCACCGGGATCACCGCGAGCGGCCCGGCGAGCACCGCGATCACGACGAGGAAGATCGGCACGAACGGCAGCTCGACATAGACGAGCGCGAGCGGCCCGGTGAAAAAATCGCGGATCGCCTCGAACTGTTTCAGGCGGGCGACCTGGGCGCCGATCGTGGCGCCCTCGGTTTGCGCCGTCGGCAGGTGCAGCAGGTGATTGAACGATCCCGCGCCCACGATCATGTCGATCCGCGCGCCGACGTAGGCGAGCATGCGCGCACGCACGGTGCGAAACACCGCATCGAAGCCCAGCACCATCGCCATGCCCAGGGCGAGATACGCCAGCGTCGAGTGCGAGCCTGCGCCGATCACCTTGTCGTAGATCACCATGGTGAAGATCGGGATCGACAGGGCGAGGAAATTGAGCATCAGGCTCATCGCCAAAGTTTGCGTGGCGATCTTGCGGAAGCGCTGCGCGACCTCTCTGAACCAGGGCTTGGCCAAGGCCGCGGGCGTGAGGCGCTCGGCCTCGATCCTGGTAACGAAATAGGCGGACCCGGCAAGGGCATCGTTGTGCTCGGTCCGGACGTCGCCGGTGCGGCTGTCGAAAATCCGCACGCCGTCTCCGTCGCGCCCCAGGGCAACGCAGGCGACGCCCTCGGCCGGCAAGAACAAGCACGGCATCAACCGGTCATCGACGCGCCCTAAGGGCAGCTCGAGGGGCTTGGTGTGGAAGTTCAGATTGGCGAGCGTGTTCCGAAAGCCGACCAGGTCGAGCTCGGCGGCGTAGTGCGGCATGGCTTCGGCGATGTCACGGGGATTGCCGCGCCAATGCAGCGCTTCCAGCAGCGGCAGGAGGCAGGCGGCCAGATCGCTTTCCGCGCGGAACGAGCCGAGGCGGCCGGCGCTGAGCGCGGAAAGCAGCGTCTCGGGGCCGCGCTCGCGCAAGCCGCCGACTCCGCCGGACATTGTAGCGGTTGCCGCGGTCATGCCGGGATCCTCGTGGCGGCGGGCGTTGCGCCAGGCGTTGTAGCGCGCGTTGCGGCGGGCGCGGGCCCGTGTTGCGCCGGCGGCTTGGGACGCGAGCGCGCGACCCGCTGGATCAGCTGTCCGTCCTTGATCTCGTAGAGCTCGTCGGCGAGTTGCAGGAGCGAGGGGCGGTGGCTGACCAGCACCAGCGTCGTCCGGCCCTTCATCTCCTCCAGCACCCCGCGCAGCATCGCGTCGCCGGCCGCGTCGAGATAGGAATTCGCCTCGTCGAACAGCACCACCTTCGGATTGCGGGCCAGCGCGTGGGCGACGGCGATGCGCTGGCGGATGCCGCCGGGCAGCGCGTCGGCGCCGCTCTCGCCGACCCGGCTCTGATAGCCGTCGGGCAGGCGCGCGATCACCGAATCGAGCCCCAGCTTGATCGCGACCTCGAGCGCCGGCTCGATCGCCTCTTCGCCGCGGAAGCCCGTCAGGTTGTCCATGATGGTGCCCTGGAAGAGCACGCTCTGTTGGGGCAGGTAGACGACCTGCTCGCGGATGCTCGCCGGGTCGAACTCGGTCAGGTCATGTCCGTCCAGGGTGATGCGCCCTTGGGTTGGCGTGTAGAGGCGCATGATGAGACGCAGCAACGTCGACTTTCCGATGCCGTTGGCACCACGAATACCGACCGCAGCACCCGCCGGTACGGAGAGATCGACGCCGCGGAAGAGCTCCGGGCCGTCCGCGTCATAGGAGAAATGCACCTTGTGCAGTTGCAGCGCGCCTTCGACCGGCGGCAGCGCCGGCAGGGTCGCGGGCGCTTCCGCGGGCGTCGCCATCGCTTCGGCGACCCGGCCGCGCGCGACCTCGACATTCTGGAACTGGGTCCACAAGCCCATGGCGCGCAGCAGCGGCTGAAGGCTGCGGCCGGCCAGCAGCGAGCTCGCCGCCAGCCCGCCGGTCGTCAGCTCGCCGTTGATCACCCACAAACAGCCGATCCCGGCGGTCAGTACCATGGTCAGATTGGAGAAGAGCGCGCCAAGCGACTGGGCGCGCCCGCTCAGCATGTTGACCTCGATCCCCGAGGCGGCCGACGATTCCTGCAGCCGCTCGTAGCGGCGCACCATCTGCGCTTCCATGCCGAGCGCCTTGACGGTGTGAATGCCAGTCAGAAGCTCGATAATGAAGTTGTAGCGCCGGTCGTCGACTTCGGAGCGGTTCTCGATGGCGACGCGCAGGTGCCGGCCGAGCTTCCAGGCAACGAACGCGAAAGCGATGAGCACGCCGAGCGGAACCAGCGCCAGAGCGCCGGCGAGATAGGCGATCAGGCCCAGGAAGAGGAACGCGAACGGCAGGTCGACCATCACCAGGATCGACTGGCCGCAATAGAAATCGCGGAGCCGGTCAATCGCCGTCATGCGATCGAGGTGAACGCCCGCGGCGGAGCGCTCGAAGGAGGCGAGGTCGGAGGAGAGCAGCCGGCGGGCCATCGAACAACCCAACCGATGCTCGAAACGCGCCGCGGCCCAGCCGGTCACGTAAGTCCGTCCCAGACGCAAAAAAAGCGTCGAGGACCAGGGCCCCGGCGACGAAAACGACGAGCAGAAGCAGGGTTTCGTACGAATTGTTCGGGACGATCCGGTCATAGGTCTGGAGGATCACGATGGGCATGACCAGCGCCAGCAGGTTGAGCGTGAACGACGCCGCCAGCACGTCGAATTGCGCCCAGGGCAGGCCATCCAGCGGAAGCACGCGGAACGGCTCGCCGCCGGGGACAGATCCGGCAGTCGCGGGGCTGATCGGTCTTTTGGTTAACCGAGACAGAATCCCTCCTTCTCCCACACGCGAATTTCGGGGGAATTGCCTCAAATTCTAGGCAAACAGTCTTAATCGAGACTTAAACGTTAAGGATTTCCGGTGGCCGTTAAGACCCACACGGGATTGGGGAATTTCCAAGAATTCCAGCGCCGTGACGGCGCTGGCCGGAGCTTCCTAACCCTGCCGAATTAACCAGTTCCGTAAACAGAATCTTACCGGATTTTTCGCAAAATTCTCCCTAATCCGCGGACCAGCCCTTGGCGGCCGGCCGCGTCACAGAGGGAAGACAATCCCGGTCCGGTCGAGGCGCGAAACGCGCGGATTCCGGGCCGATGGAGAGCGTCGGTATGGCGAACGACGACGGCGGGCGCCCAGCTGCCCACACAGGTCCGGACGACCTCGACGATCTCAATCTTCTGATCGCCGAGGAGGACGGCGCGCAAGCGGCGGAGGAAGAGGTCGGCCAGGCGGCCGATCACACCGTCGGCTCGACGTCGCGGCCTGAATTCGGCACTATCCATCTGGGCAGCCGCGAGGTCGTCGATCCGCGCCTCGACGTCGACGATATCGACGTGCCGCGCCAGCCGGGCGACATCGTTTTGCCGCTTCCGGCGGAACCGCCGCAGGCCTCCCAGCCGGAGCTGACCGATACGCTCACCCCCGATCTGGAGGCGCTGGCCGCTGCGCTCGACGACGGGGCGAGCGGACTCGAGACCGAGCTCGAGCGCGGCCACGACGTTGAGGATTTGCCCGATTTCGGCCACCTCGACGGCCTGGCCGATGAGCAGCAGGGCCCCGATTTTGACACCACCGTACCGCCGGGACCCGCCGCCGGCCGGGGCCGCGGCGCGGCGGGCGAAGATGATGATGATGCGTTCGGCAGCGCGAGTGCGACCGCCCCGAGCGCGCCGGTCTCGGTCGACAACTCGGCCGATACGCCCTTCGTCGACGCCGTTGACGCGACCGGCGACGAAGACACTGCGATCGCGCTGACGCTGATCGCTAAGCTGACCGACACCGACGGTTCCGAAACGCTCGAGATCGCCATCGAAGGCGTGCCGGCGGGCGCGACGCTTTCTGCCGGTATCGACGAAGGGGGCGGGCGCTGGGCGATGACCGAGGCCGACCTCGTCGGGCTCACGATCACCCCGCCGGCCGACAGCGATGTCGACTTCGCGCTGACCATCACCGCGACGAGCACCGAGACCGCGACGGGCGACACGGCGACGGCCAGCAAGTCCTTCACGATCACCGTGGATCCGGTGGCCGACGATCCGACCCTCGCCGTCACCGCCGATGTGACCGGCGACGAAGACATCGCCATTCCGCTCACGATCAATGCGGCGCTGACCGACACGGACGGATCGGAAACCCTCGTGGTGACCGTCTCGGGCGTGCCGTCGGGGGCGAGCCTCTCGGCCGGCGCGGATCAGGGCGGCGGCGTCTGGACGCTAGCCGCCGGCGACATCCCGGGCCTCACGATCACGCCGCCGGCCCATAGCGACGGCGATATCACACTGACGGTCACCGCGACCGCGATCGACGGCACCGACACCGCCTCCGTGGTC
>JARRKQ010000075.1:0-13081 GCA_037387885.1 Alphaproteobacteria bacterium
GCTGCGCTTCGGGCTCTTATGGATGGTGTTTCTGGGCGCCGTGCTGGTGAGCTGGGACGATCGGCATCTGCGCATGGACCTGGTCTCGTCGGCGCTGAAGGGACGCGCGCTGTTGCTGGTTCGGGCGTTGACGGTTGCCGTCTTTCTCGGCCTCACCCTCTACATCGCCTACTATTCGCTGACCCCGGTCAGCCTTTACGCGCGCACCGGCCAGGTCAGCCAGATCGCCGAGATACCGATGGCGATCCCGCACGCGATCATCCCGGTCAGCATGGCGCTGATGTTCCTGGCGGTGGCCATCCGCATCCGCGGCTATCTGCGCGGCACGCTCGGCCACGAAGACGCCGGCAACGACGAGCCGCCCGCCGGGGAGACGGCCGACAACCAACAAGACGGCGGGCCCAACCGCGCCGACGACCGCTAGGAACGGAGGCCGCCATCCTCTGGGTCATGGCCGTACTTCCGATCGCCCTGCTGATCCTGGGCTTTCCGATCTTCACCATCCTGCTCGTCTCATCGATCGTGGCGATGGCGACGGTGATCGACATGCCGGTCGCCCTGCTCCACACCAAGATGTTCGACTCGGTCGACTCGCTGGCGCTGATCTCGGTGCCGTTCTTCATCTTCGCCGGCGGCATCATGGCCCAGGGCGGCATCTCCCAGCGCATCGTCGACTGGGTGCTGTCGATCATGGGCGGCGTGCGCGGCAGCCTGGCGCTGACCACCGTCGGCACCAGCACCGTGTTCGGCGCGATCTCAGGCTCGAGCCCGGCCACCGTCGCCGCGGTCGGCGGCATGCTCTACACCCCACTGCGCGAGAAGGGCTACGAGCAGAGCTATGCCGCCGGCCTCATCGCCTCCTCCGGTGCCATCGCCTCGATCATCCCGCCGTCGATCGTGATGATCCTCTACGGCGCCTCGGCCGAGCAGTCGGTCTCCGACCTCTTCATCGCCGGTATCCTGCCCGGTCTCCTGATCGCGCTGCTGATGGCGCTCTACATCACCCTCTATGTGCGCCGCCGCGGCATCCGCGAGAGCGGCAGCTTCGAGCTCCGCCGCTTCGGCCGGGCGACCTGGCGGGGGGCGCTCGCGCTCGGCACCCCGGTGATCGTCCTGGGCGGCATCTATCTGGGCGCCTTCTCGCCCACCGAGGCCGCGGGGCTCGCTTGCCTCTACGGCATCATCGTCGCCTGCGTGATCTACCGCGCGCTTACCTGGAAGGGCCTCTGGGGGGTGGCCGTCGAATCCGTGCGCCTGACGGCCCAGGTGCTCATCATCGTCGCGGCCGCGGGTGTATTCTCGCACCTGCTGACCGTCGAGGGCGTGCCGCAATCGATCGCCGCGACGATCCAGGGGCTGCAGGCGCCGGACTGGGCGGTCCTGCTGGTCATCAATCTGTTCCTGCTGCTGATCGGCTGTGTGCTCGACCCGGCCTCGGCGATCCTGGTGCTGACCCCGATCCTGGTGCCGATCGTGCGGGCGCTCGGCATCGACCTGATCCATTTCGGCATCATCATGACGGTCAATCTCAGCATCGGCATGTTCACGCCGCCCTTCGGGCTCAACATCTTCGTGACCCAAGCCATGTTCAAAGTGCCCTTGAGCAAGCTCTATCCCGGGCTGTTGCCGTTCATTCTGGTCAATCTGGTGGCGCTCCTGATCGTGACCTATGTGCCTGAATTGTCGCTGCTTCTCCTGCGATTCATGGGCTGATCCGCCCAGCGGCGCGCGAAGATTTTCCACTCACGGAGAATTGGTAGTAAGCTTTTGTGCCGTCTTTAAGAAATAGACACCGCCGGCAGAAGGCGGAGCCGCGCTCGGCGGGCGCGGCCAATTGGGAGGAGACAACAATGGATTCCAGACAGACTCGATTTGCGACAGGGCGACTTGCTGGCCGAACGGCGCTTGGGCTCGCCGCGACAGCGGCATTCGTGATTTCGACCGCTGCGCTCGCCCCGGCCGCGCTGGCCGAGAGCTACACGATGAAGATCGGCATGGTCACGATCAATGATCCCCAGCACACCTTCGTGAAGAAGTACAAGGAAGAGCTGGAGAAGCGCACCAAGGGCCGGATCAAGGTCAAGGTCTTCCCCGCGGCCCAGCTCGGCAAGATCCCGCGCCAGCTCGAAGGCCTGCAGCTCGGAACGCAAGAGGGCTTCCAGGCGCCTCCCGGCTTCCTCTCGGGCATGAACCAGGGCTTCCAGGCGCCTGATGCGCCGGCGCTCTTCAAGAGCTTCTGGCAGGCCCAGCGCGCGCTCACCAACCCGCAGTTCCGCAGCCGCTATCTCAGACTCGCCGAGAAGAATGGCATCATCGGCGTTTCGCTATGGGTTTACGGGCCGACCTCGATCGCCTCGCACAAGCCGATCCGCACCATCGCCGACATGAAGGGCCTCAAGATCCGCGTGCTGGCGACCAAGATGGAGAGCCGGATCGCCAGCGAGATGGGCATGACCGGCGTGCCGATGCCCTTCTCCGAAGTGCTGCCGGCGCTGCAGCGCAAGACCATCGACGGCTGCCGCACCAGCATCGTGGTGATGGGGGCGCTGAAGTTCTTCACCTCGACCAAATACATCACCCAGATCGAGAGCGGCATGATCCCGAGCGCTTTGTGGGTCAGCAAGAAGTGGCTCGACAAGCTGCCCAAGGACCTGCAGCAGGCGGTGGTCCAGACCGGCCGCGACCTCGAGGAATGGGCCGGCAAGAATTCCGAGGCGTTCGAGAAGCGCGCAGTCAAGCTGTGGACCGACAACGGCGCCGAGGTGATCCACCTGTCGGCCAAGGACCGCGCCGCGGTCTTCGCCAAGCTGCGGCCGCTGGGCGACGAGGTCCTGGGCAAGAACCCCAAGACCAAGGAGATGTACTCGCTGCTGAAGGCAGTGGCGGCGAAGACGCCCGAATAGCACCGGCATCACGGCTGGCGGACCAGACCCGAGCGACCGGGTTCCGGTCCGCCATCCACCTGCCCGAGCACACGCATACGCCCATACGGGACTAGGCCGGGCCGGACATCATGCCGGTCCTGCAACCCACATGGCCTGCGAATTCAAGACACGCCCCATCCGCCTTCGGCTATAAGCGGACATCGCCACACCGCACGCGGCGACTTCGGAGACGACAGCTATGCGCGCCGACAAGGCACCGGGCAAGACCGATTGGGACCAGAGAGCCAAGCATTGGGCGAAGGCCGCGCCGGCGTCGGTGTCGACCCATGACGCTGCCAACCAGCTGCTGATCGATCGCGCCGGCATCGGCGCCGGCGACCACGTCCTCGATCTCGCCTCCGGCACCGGCGAGCCGGCAATCAGCATCGCGCTCAAAGTGGGCGACGAAGGCTCAGTCCTCGCCACCGATGCCAGCCCGACAATGCTGGAGGCGGCGAAGGGCCGGGCGGACAAGCTCAACCTCCGAAACATCCGCTTCCAGGTCTGTCCCATGGAAGAACTCCCGTTTCAGGACCACAGCTTCGATGCCATAACCTGCCGGTTCGGTCTGATGCAGAGCGACGACTCGGTGGCCACGCTTGCGGGCGCCCGGCGCGTGCTGAAGCCCGGCAAGCGCATGGCGGTCATGGTCCACGGGGCGAAGGAAAAGAACACGCAATACTCGGTCGTTCGCGCCGCGGTCTTCGCCTTCTTGGACGCCGAGGACAACGCGACGGACATCCGCCGCTTCCGATTCAGCGGCCCCGGTGAGCTGACCGAGCTCTTCGAGGCCGCGGGCTTCACCGGCGTCGAAGAAGAAGAGATCTCGGAAATCGTGACCAGGCCGGCCGGGCAGAATTTCTGGCAGTCGATGGTCGAGCGTACATTTGGAACCAAGGTCGCCGATTTGGGAGCCGACCAACGCGCTGCCCTGGACGACGCCATCGAGCGCGCCTTCGAGCCTTACCTCGAGGACGGCGAGTATCGCCTCAGATCCACCGAGCGACTGGCCTGGGGTACGGCGTAAACCGTCGCAGCCACGAATTTGATGACCCCGTCCCTCAAGCCGAGCGCAGCTCGACGGGCCGGTTTTCTGCCAGGGGGCGTGGCACATGAGTGGCATATGGGGGGAGCCGTCATGATCACAGAAATCAGCCGCAATGCTGGATGAGGACGCGACCAGCGACGCGCTGACCGCGTCATCCGACGCGTCCCGGAGGCGCCTCGGTCTCGCCGTCTTGCTGTTCTCCGCCGTGTTCTTCGGCCTCAACAACAATCTGGCGCGGCTCAGCTACGACCATGGCACCAACGTCCTGACGCTGCTGACGATCCGCACGATCGTCGCGATCCTCGCCATCGGCCTCTACGTGACCTGGTTCCGGCTCTGGCGGCGATTCGGCCGGGTCGATATGCCGGCGTTTGCGGCGGCCTCGCTGACCTTCGCGGTCGGCTCGTTGTTGCTGTTGGAATCATTCCGGCTCATGCCGGTCAGCCTGGCCGTGCTGTTCTTCTATCTCTTTCCGATCATGGTCGCTTTGATCTACCTGGCGCTCGGCGAGGAACGGCTGACGTTGGTCGGCTGGGTCGGCGTGTTTGCCGCGTTCTGCGGCCTGGCGCTGGCGCTCGATGTCTTCGAAGGCTTCGACCTGAGCTTGCTAGGCATCCTCCTCGCCCTGGGGGCGGCCGGCTGCATAGCGCTCAACATCGTCTCGTCCCACCGGTTGATGCAGCGCTATCCCGGCATCCTCGTGACCTTCTGGCTCATGGTCGTCTCCCAGATCATTTTCGCGATCGGCATGGTCGCCGTTACGGGGATCGCGTTGCCGACCGCGGGAACGGGCGTGCTGGTCTTCGGCGGCGCCGTGATCGCCGGGCCGATCGCGCTCATTTCCTTCTTTGTCGGCCTGTCGATGGCCGGCGGCACGCGGACCGCGCTGGTGATGAATAGCGAGCCCGTCACGACGATGCTGTTCGCGGTGGCGATCCTCGGCGAAACCCTCGGCTGGCTGCAATATACCGGGGCGGCGATCGTCATTGCGTCCATCGTTCTGGTCAACCTCGCCGAGCGGCGGCGCGCCGGTACCGCCGCTGAGCCGACGTGACCCTACGGTCGCTGAACCACGCGAACGCCGTCCGTGATCCGGTCGCTCGGATGGACGACGACCTGCTCGCGGAGTTTCAGTCCGTCGACGACCTCGGCCTCGAGCGCGGTGCGGCGGCCGATGCGCACGAAGCGGCGGCGGGCCCGTGCGTCTGCGGCAACGAACACGGCCCAGCGGTCGCCGACCCGGAACAGCGCGCTTAACGGCACTTTCAGCACCTTGTCGGCCTCCCACAGCACGATCCGCGTCTCCACCCGGAAGCCATGGCCGAGCTCCTGCCACAGCTTCGGCGGCCCGGTGAAGTCGATGACGACATCGACCCGCTGCTCCTCGATGCCGAGCGCCGAGACCTTGGTCTTGCCGATCGGCTCCACCCGCAGCACCTTGCCGGCGAGCGGCTTGTCGCCGCCCCAGCTGTCGATGATGACGCGCTGGCCTGCGCGCACGCGTACCGCATCGGACGACAGGAGATCGACCACGATCTCGATCTTGCGCGGATCGCCGACCTCGATCAGCTGTTCGCCCGCGCGCACCACGCCGGCGCTCTTATGGAAGATGCGCAAAACGTCGCCGCTCACCGGCGAGCGCACGATGACGCAACCGCAGGCGCCGAGATGTTTGCGGCTTTGCTCGCCGGGCTGGATCAGTTCGAGCTTGGCGCGCTCGAGCTCGGACTCCCGCACCCGCAGGCCCGCCTTGGCGGTTTCCACCGCCGCCTCGCGCGTCTTGAAGGCGCGCTCGGCCTCGTCAAGCGCGCGTTTCGATCCGACCTTGCTCGCATAAAGCGAGCGGGCCCGGGAGAGTTCGGTACGGGCGAAGGTGAGTTCGGCCTCGGCGCTTCTGAGACCGGCCTCGGCCAGCGCGCGGGCAGCCTCGGCGGCGCGCACCGCGGCCTCGGCCTGGGCGCGCGAGCGTGCATCGAGCATGGTCGGGCTGACCGGCTCGATATACGCCACCTCGGTCTTGTTGGCGGCCACGGTGTCGCCGACTTCGAGCTCGATGCGCCGCGCATGGCCGGCAATCGGCGAGGAGACGATATAGGCCTGCTTGACCCGGGTCATGCCCTCCTCGTCAACGGTCACCGCGAGATGGCCGCGGCCCACCGTCGCCAGCTCGACCGGCACCGGCCGCGGCCAGAAGGAATAGACGAGGCCGGCAACGACCAGCGCGAGCAGCCCGCCCCACACAACCCAACGGCGCCATTTCTGCATGTCCCGTCTATCCTCTATTCGCGCGTCTTCAGAACCGCGATCAGGTCGAGGCGGCCGAGCCGCCGGCTCACCACCGCCGCCGAGATCACGGTCGCCAGCAGCCCGATCGCCAACGCCGTCCCGAAGGTGGCGGCCTTGATCACCAGCGGTACGCGGTAAAGCTCGGTTTCCATATCGCTGACGATCAAGGTCGACAACATCTGCCCCAACAGGCAGCCGAGCGGCAGCGCGACCAGCGTGATGATCGCGATCTCGCCCAGCAGGATGTAGCCGATCTCGAGCTTGGTGAAGCCGATCACCCGCAAGGTCGCGAGCTCGCGGCCGCGTTCGGAGAGCGCGATGCGCGCGCTGTTGTAGACCACGCCGAAGGCCATGATGCAGGCGAAGGTGACGAAGAAGCTGATCGAGATCCACAGGGTCTCGGCCAGGGTCTGGTCGAAGAGGTCCCGCGCCGCCTCGCGCAGGATCGAGCCCGTGACCACCGGAATCTCTTTGAGCGACTTGTAGAACGCCGATTGCTGGCGCGAATCGGCGCGCAGATAGACGACATTCGCCACCGGGCGCTCGCGCATCATCCGATAGACCGCGGCCGCGCTCATATAAGCGGGCGTGCCGATATAGGTCTCGAACAGCGCCACGACCCGCTCCCGCCGCACCGGCCGGCGCCCTTCCAGAACCTCGACCGTGACCGTGTCGCCCGGCCGCACGTCGAGCACTTGCGCCAGCTTGGTCGACATGAGCAGGCCGTTCTTCGGCACCGCCACCACTTTGCCGCCAGCATCGTAAACCGGGGCCAGCCGTGCGTCCGGCCGGATACCGAATATGGTCTCGCGCTTGCTGCGGTGGCCATTGCGGAAGCGCACGCGCACGGCGCGCGCCGGCTCGACCGCAAGAACGCCAGGCAGGCGCTTGAACCCGCCGACGACGCGCGTCGAGCGCGCCTCGTCGAGCACCACGGTGACGTCCTGGTGTTGGGACTGGTTGAAGTAGACGCGCGCCATGTGGTCGATCGCATCGAGCCACTGCAGCGAGGTGATCAGGAGCGCGATGCTCACGCCGACCCCGAGAGACGTCAGGAACGCGCGCCCGGGCCAGCGCGCGATCTGGCGCAGGATGATGCGGGTCGGCTGGTCGAACCAGCGCCCGAGCCCGGCATGGTCGAGGTGTTTACGGCCCAGGAAACCGTCGTGATAGGACGGCGGGGCCGGCGGGCGCATCGCTTCAGCCGGGGGCAGCTTGGCGGCGCCCCGCACCGCGCCCGCGGCCCCGGCCAGTGTCGCGCCGATGCTGACCAGCGCCGCCACCGCGAAGGGCAGCGGGCTCGGCCGGTAGACCAGGAAGGGGAAGTTGAAGAAATCGGCATAGGTCCGGGTGATCGTGTGCCCGAGCGCGTAGCCCACCCCCCAGCCTATGAGAACGCCGATGAGCGCCATCGCCAGCACCAGCTTGGCGTAATGCATCCCGATCGCCCAGCTCGAATAGCCGAACGCCTTCAGGAGCCCGATCTCGCCGCGCTCGACCGCGATCAGGCGCGCCAGCACCATGTTGGCGAGAAACGCCGCCACGGCGAGAAACACCGTCGGCAGCACGTTCGACATCGACCGTAGTTGTTTGATCTCGTTCATCAGGAACCAGTTCGAGATCTGGTCCTTGCGCGCGAAAGCGCCGATCCCGCCATAGCGCGCCAGCATCGTGTCGAGCCGATCGATGACGCTCTGGGGGTCGGTGCCGCGGACCAGGGTGAGTGCCACGTCGTTGAAGGCGCCGTCCAGGTTGAACGCGGCTTCCAGCACATCGCGGTCCATCCACAGGATGGCGTAGCGCTTCTTGTCGGGCATCAGCGTGCCGGGCCCGATCGCGTAGACGAATTCCGGCGACAGCGCGATGCCCACCACGGTGAGCGACCGGCGCTTGCCGTTCAAGAGCACCGCCAGCCGGTCGCCGAGCTTCAGCTTGTGCGCCTCGGCGAACGGCTCGTTGATGACGACTTCGTTCGGCTTCTTGGGCGTCACCCGCCGCCCGGCCCGGATCACCAGACGGTTGAGGTTGGAGGCATTGTGCGGGTCGATCGAGACGATGTTGCCCATGATCGGCTCTTCGAAGCCGGCAACGTCGACGGTCGCGAACTTGACCACCCGGGTTTCGACCCATTGCACGCCGGGGATCGCGGCAATTTGGGTGCGCATGTGCTCCGGCGCGCGCTTGACCGACGCGAACACCTCGGCGAAGCGGTAGCGCTCGTAGTAGGCGGCGGCGGTGTCCTCGAGCGCCTCAAGCGCGCTTAAGAACATGATCAGCACCGCCACACCCGAGGCGACCACCATCGAGATCGCCGCGACCTGGCCGCGCAGGCGCCAAAGATCGCGAATGAGCTTGCGGTCGAGCGGATGCATCGCCGCCTACCAGCTCAGGTCCTTCGCGTCGCGGCGGGTCTCGTTGACCGCCACGTCGACGATATTGCCGTCGCCGAACCGGATCACCCGGTCGGCCATGTCGGCGATCGGCACGTTATGGGTGATCAGCGCCGTTGTGGTGCCGAGCTCGCGGTTGGCGCTTTCCAGCGCCTCCAGCACCAGCACGCCGGTCTCGCTGTCGAGCGCGCCGGTGGGCTCGTCGCAGAGCAGTACGTCGGGGTTTTTGGCCAGCGCCCTTGCGATCGCCACCCGCTGCTGCTCGCCGCCGGAGAGCTGGGCGGGGAAATGATCCAATCGCTCGCCGAGCCCCACGGTCTTCAGCGCCTCGGCCGGGTCCATCGGCGCGCGCGCGATCTCGGTGACGAGGGCGACGTTCTCGTAGGCGGTGAGGCTGGGCACGAGGTTATAGAACTGGAACACGAACCCCACATGCTCGCGCCGGTAGCGCGTCAGCGCCGCCTCGCCCATGTGGCTCAGATCGGTGTCGTAGAAGAACACCCGCCCGCTCGTCGGCGTATCGAGGCCGCCCAGGATATTGAGCAGCGTCGACTTGCCGCTGCCCGAGGGGCCCAGCAGCACCATGAGCTCGGACTCGTAAAGCTCCAGATCGATGCCGCGCAGCGCGTGCACCTCGACCTCGCCCGTATGGTAGACCTTGGTCAATGCCTCGGTGCGCAGCGTCACGCGGTGCCCGGTGTCGCTCCGCCCAGCGTCGCCTCGTTCTTTGGCCGTGGCTGCGTTGGTGGGCATCAGCCTCCTCGCATTCTTCGCTCGTGCGGCCAGGCGTCCTCACTCAAGACGCCCCGCGCGTATGCTCCGTGACACTGCCGTCTGCGCACGATTGCCGCCCGGCGTGCGTCCGCCCCGAGTATCGACGGTCCGGCCGCTTCATCAACCCCGCTTTATGCCGCACGGCCAAAACCGACTGAGGGGCGCGGGCGGCCGGGGCCGGAGGTTCTGGACGCATGAGGGCATGTCCGCTATTGCGTGGCGAACGGAATTAATGCGAGGCCAATGACCATACAGGAGCGCTTACGTGCCCTTTCCCGATGAGGTTTTCCGGCACACGCCGGCGCTGAAAGGACGCATCAAGCCACCGGACCAGTCGCGCATGCGGCTCAGCTACGCCCGGTTTGAGGAGCTGGACAAGCAGGCCGTCGCGGAGAAGCGGCCGCCGGGCTGGCGCATGAGCCACGAGGCGCGGGAGGCCAATCGGCAACAGGTGCTGGCGGGGCGGCTCGATCGCGATCTCTGGGTGTTCGCCTACGGGTCGCTGATCTGGGACCCTGCCGTTCACGTGAACGAATTCCGGGTCGCCATGCTGCCGGGCTGGCGTCGCCGCTTCTGCCTGACCATCACGGGCAGCCGGGGCACGCTCGAACGGCCGGGCCTGATGGCCGCGCTCGACGAGGGCGGCGTCTGCGAGGGCGTCGCCTTCCGCATTCCGGGCGAGATCGTGGACCGCGAGACCGAGGTCATGTGGATGCGCGAGATGTTCGCGGGCTCCTACGAGCCCACCTTCGTGCCCGTATCGACGCCGCAGGGCGACATCGAGGCGCTGACCTTCGTGGCTGACCGCAGCAACGAGCGCTACCTCCCCGACCTCTCATTGACCGAGGCCGCCGCGATCATCGCCCATGCGGAAGGATATAACGGTCCCAATTTCGAGTATCTCGATCTGCTCTGCGCCCATCTGGCGGAGCTGGGGCTGAACGACAGCGAGATGAGCGAGCTTCACCGCCTGGCGACGGCGGAGCGTGATCACGCCGGCTCGGAGACGTGAGGGCCGCCGTCACCGCCAGTCTCCCCGCCTGCCGGCGCTGCCTGGTTGATCCGGTTCCGGCCCGCGAGTAGTGTCATCGCCAGCACATTTGCGGAGGCCCCCCAATGACTTGGATGGACGGCCAGGATCTTCCGGCGGACTTTTCAGGCACCGAGGCCTGGGGACCGCGCTTCGAATGCGACGATGTCGACGAGACCCGGAGCTACGTGACCAAGGTGCTCTGCGAGCATTCGCTCGATCATAAGTCGCCCGACTTGCCGCCGCGGTTCCGCCATCGCGGCGCGCGGCTGGGGCCGCTCTCGGTGCACGATCTCGAATACACCATGCATGACGGCCTGGCCGGGATCGTGGCCCCGGACCTGCCCGACTTCTACATCTTCGAGCTCAATCTGGCGGGTGATGCCGGGCTCTCCTTCGGCCAGGACGACTACGCCTTCCGGCCGGGCCAGCTGGTGGTGGCCAATTCCGGGCGCACGCATACGAAACGGTGGCTCTCCGACGGCCGCGAAATCTTCGTGCGCATCGACCGGGCGATGCTGCACGACACCGTCGCCGAGATGCTCGACGGGCCGCTCATCGAGCCGGTGCTGTTCACGCGCGAGCCGACGACGATCGACCGCTCGACCGCCGCCCTGGTGCGCTACCTGAACTTCATCTGCTCCGATCTCGACGAGGGCGGCGAGGGCATGGCGCGCACCTTCGCCTCGGTCAACGCCGCCAAGCTGTTCCTCGAGCTCCTCGTGCAGTCGGTCCGGAACAACTACTCCGACCGTCTGGCGGCGGGCGCCGAGCCGCTATTGCCGGGCCATGTGAAGCGCGCGGTGGCGTTCATCGAGGCGAACGCGCTGTCGGAGATCGGCCTCGACCAGATCGTCGCCAGCGCCGGCGTGCGCCCGCGCACCCTCTACGAGGGCTTCAGCAAATACTGCGGCACCTCGCCGATCGCCTATCTGCGCGCCCTGCGCCTCGACATCGCGCGCGGCAGGCTGCGCGAGGCCGCGCCGGCCGAAACGAGCGTCACCGAGGTCGCGCTGGCCTGCGGCTTCGAGCATCTCGGCAAGTTCGCCCAGCTCTACCGCGCGCGCTTCGGCGAGCTGCCCTCGCAGACGCTGAAGCGTCATAACTAGCCGGTTTCCTTAGCAAAACCGGGCCTTACACCAGATTTCTGCAAAATCGGGATAGCGTCCGCAGGGACGCGATAGTCCACTCATGCCCGCCCGTGCTCTGGTTGCGCACCGGGAGTTCTGACGAGGAGGCCTGCCCAATGGACGGATCGCTCACGACGAAAAGCATCGAAAGCCTGGTCGAGCCCGACCGGGTCCACCGGCTTTGCTACACCGACGAGGACATCTTCCAGCGCGAGATGGAGAAGATCCACGAGACGGTCTGGATCTATGTTGGCCACAAATCCCAGGTGAAGGAGCCGGGCGACTACTACACCGTCCAGGTCGGCCGCCAGCTGCTCTTCATGGTGCGCGGCGCCGACGACAAGATCCGCGTCTTCTACAACCGCTGTCCCCATCGCGGCGCCATGCTGTGCTCGAGCCGCTCGGGCAATGCTGGACGGCGCTTTCGTTGCTCCTACCACGCCTGGATGTTCGACTTCGACGGCAAGGTCGCCAGCATCCCGGCGCTGAACGGCTATGAGGGCACGCGCTTCAACAAGGACGATCCCGACGCCCAGCTCAAGCCCGCCGCGCGGGTCGACGACTATCGCGGCTTCTACTTCGTGAGCCTGAAAGAGGACGGCCCCGACCTCGAAAGCTTCCTCGGCGGCGCCAAGCTCTCGCTCGACCAGCTCGTCGACCGGGCGCCCGAAGGCGACGTCGAGGTGGTCGGCGACTGCTTCCGCATGATCCAGAAGTCGAACTGGAAGATCTTCCTGGAGAACCAGCTCGACGTCTCGCATCCATCGGCCACCCACGAATCGACCGGGGTCGCGACCTGGAAGATCGAGCGCGAGATGGAGAAGCGCACCGGTCAGAAGGCGCCGCTCTCCTACAGCTTCCTCTCGGCCTTCAAGATGCCGATCGAGGATTGGCGCATGTTCGAGACGGTCGGCCATCCCCAGGGACACTGCATGCTCCAGGGCTATATGGGCCTGCGGCCGCAGGACCCCGACACGCTCGAATACGAGGGCCTGATCAAGAAGGCCTATGGCGAGGAGCGCGGCGAGGAGATCCTTTCGACCGATCTCCACCATGTGCTCGTCTATCCCTGCCTCTCGGTCCAGCCCCCGCTGCAGCAGCTCCGCGCCATCCGGCCGCTCGGGCCCGACCGCACCCTGACCGAGATCTGGCATTTCCGCCTGAAAGGCGCGCCCGAGCCGATCTACCGCCGCGCGCTCGACTACTACTATCTCGTCAACTCGCCCTCGACGATGGTCAACGCCGACGATCTCCACAATTTCTGGAAATGCCACGAGGGTTTGCGGCGCGACGGCGGCGACTGGGTCAGCCTACACCGCAATGCCGGCCAGGACCGCATCGAGGACGGGGTCCAGTACAGCGCCCCCGACACGATGAGCGAAATGCCGCTGCGCAGCATGATGCAGGCCTGGAAGCACTACATGATGCAGGGAGACTGAGCCATGCCCGAAGGAGGACAGACCCCTATCACCCCG
The DNA here is from genome assembly GCA_037387885.1 of Alphaproteobacteria bacterium. Taxonomy (GTDB): domain Bacteria; phylum Pseudomonadota; class Alphaproteobacteria; order JAPULJ01; family JAPULJ01; genus DATKZM01. The sequence continues at coordinate 13,058 of JARRKQ010000075.1, forward strand.
CTGCCCGTGGCCGATGTCTCGGTC
>JARRKQ010000076.1:0-36780 GCA_037387885.1 Alphaproteobacteria bacterium
ATCGCCTGCTCCGACGATGCGCCGCTCGCCGGGCGCGCGGCCTATATGGCGCAGCAGGACCTGCTGTTGCCCTGGCTGACGGTGCGCCAGAACGTGATGCTCGGGCCGCGGCTGAGGCGGGAGAGGGAAGCGAGCCGCAGGACCGCACGCGTGCTCGAGCTGCTGGCGATGGTCGGGCTGAGCGACAAGGCCGATGCGCTGCCCGCCACCTTGTCGGGCGGGCAACGCCAGCGCGCCGCCCTTGCCCGCACATTGATGGAGGATCGTCCGATCGTCCTGATGGACGAGCCATTCTCGGCGCTCGATGCGGTCACGCGGCACCACATCCAGGGCCTCGCCGCCAACGTGCTCCGCGATCGCTCGGTGCTGCTGGTCACCCATGATCCGATGGAGGCGCTGCGCCTCGGCCACCGGATCCACGTGATGGCCGGCCGGCCGGCGAGGCTGGATGAGCCGCTCCTACCGACCGGCACGCCGCCCCGCGACATGACGGATACGGCGCTTCTGCGCCTGCACGGCGAGCTGATGCAGCGCCTGGCCGCGGCGGGTGACGCGTGATGGGTATGCGGATCGCACGCCCGATCATCATCCTTGCGGGCCTGTTCGTGGTCTGGGCGGTGATCGTCTGGGCCTTCGCGATCCCGCGCTTCATCCTGCCGGGACCAATTCTGGTCCTCGAGGCCTGGTGGGACAATTTCCAGCACCTGCTCTATCACGCCCAGTTCACCGCGATCGAGATCCTGGGCGGACTTGCGCTGGGTGCTGCGTTCGGCACGTTGACCGCGCTGACGATGGCCTATTTCGGCGGCGCGCGGCGCTGGCTGCTGCCGGTTCTGGTGGCGAGCCAGGCGGTTCCGGTCTTTGCTCTCGCGCCGATCCTCGTGCTCTGGCTCGGCTACGGCATGGCCTCGAAGATCGCGATGGCGATGCTGATCATCTATTTCCCCGTCACCGCTGCTTTCTTCGACGGGCTGCGGCGGACCGACCCAGCCTGGCTCGACCTCGCCCATGTGATGGGTGGCTCGCGCTGGGCGGTCCTGACCGCGATCCGCATTCCCGCAGCCCTGCCGGCACTTGCCTCGGGACTCCGGGTTGCCGCGGCCGTCGCGCCCATCGGCGCGGTGGTCGGCGAATGGGTCGGCTCCAGCGTCGGGCTCGGGCATCTGATGCTGCATTCGAATGCCCGGGTGCAGGTCGCGCTCATGTTCGCTGCCCTCTTCACGCTGATCCTGCTTGCGCTCGCACTTTACTACGCGGTCGATGCGGGGCTGCGGCGCGCGCTCGCCTGGCAACCGGACAGCAATCCGGCCGACGACCGATGATGACAATCGACATCCACGACATTCAGGGAAAGATCGAGACGATGATGACAATCCGACGCCTCCTCACCGCGCTGATCACCGCAATGGCAATCGCGCTCGTTTTCCTGAGCGGCGCGGCCATTGCGCGAGACAAGCTCACGCTCGTCCTCGACTGGTCGATCAATCCCGATCATGCGCCGCTCTTCGTCGCCAAGGAGCGCGGCTTCTTCCGCGAGGCGGGGCTCGACGTGACTATGATCGAGCCGGGCGACCCGAACTCGCCGCCACGCCTGGTCGCGGCGGGCCGCTACGACTTGGCGATCTCCTATCAACCGCAGCTGCACATGCAGATCGACAAAGGCTTGCGGCTGATCCGCGTCGGCACGCTGGTCGGCACGCCGCTCAACTCGCTGGTGGTCCTGAAGAACGGGCCGATCAAGTCGATCGCCGACCTCAAGGGCCGCAAGATCGGCTATTCGGTGGGCGGCTTCGAGGAAGCGCTGCTGCGGGCGATGCTGGGAAAGTACGGCCTCAAGCTGTCGGATGTGACGCTGATCAACGTAAACTTCTCGCTGTCGCCGGCCTTAATGGCCGGCAAGGTCGACGCGGTGATCGGCGCCTTCCGCAACTTCGAGCTCAATCAGATGGATATCGAGAAGCGGCCGGGCCGCGCGTTCTATCCGGAAAAGGAAGGTGTGCCCGCTTACGACGAGCTGATCTTCGTCGCCAACAAGAAATCGGCGCGCGATCCTCGGCTGCCCCGGTTCCTGAAGGCGGTAGCACGGGGTGTTGCCGCGCTGCGCAAGGACTCGAAAGGAAGCTGGGCGCTGTTCATCAAGGGGCGCAGGAAGCTCGACGACGAGCTCAACCGCCGCGCCTGGCGGGATACATTGCCGCATTTCGCGAACGACCCGGCGGCCCTCGATGCGGCCCGCTACCTGCGTTTTTCGCAGTTCATGAAGGCGCAAGGACTGATCAAGGCGACGCCGCCCGTCAGCAGCTATGCGGTCGAGTTGCGGTAGGCCGAACGAGAGATGCCGGGCATGAAATTAGCAAGCCACTTGCGGCGGATTCTCCCGGTTCTTCTGGAAACGTCGCGCCCGTCATACTAAGCTTTTTGCGGGAGTTTGAGTGCTCGTGGCTGACAATTTGGCGGGCACGCGTGTGACGCGGCGCGGGAGCATCTTGATGGGGGGAGCAATCTTGCGCGGCGTCAGCCTCGTCGCTTTCCTCGTCGGGACCTGGCTGCTGCTTTCCGGACGTTACGAGCCGCTGATCCTCGCGTTCGGGGTGGTTTCCATCGTGATCGTGGCTTTGATCGCCTACCGCATGGGTGTGGTCGATTACGAGAGCCATCCGATCAATCTTGGCTGGCGGCTGCCTGCGTTTTGGATTTGGCTGCTGTGGGAGATCGTGAAGGCGAATATTGACGTTGCGAAACGAATCATCCATCCCCGAATGCCGATCAGCCCGACGGTCTTCACGTTGGAGCCGACGCAACCGACGGAACTCGGGCTCGTCATTTACGCAAATTCGATCACACTGACGCCGGGTACGGTGACGCTTCAAGTTGAGCGAGGCGGACTTGAAGTGCACGCGCTTTCGCGACAAGCAGCAGAGGACTTGGCAAAGGGCGAGATGGATCGCCGCGTGACCTGGATCGAGGGCGCATCATGAGCGCCCTCCGCCCGTGATGGAACCGAACACCGCCGTCCTGGCTGCGGTCACTATCGCCGTTATCGTCGTCCTGGCGATGGCGTTGGCCCGCGCCATTCTGGGGCCCACGGTCTACGATCGAATCCTCGCGGTCAATATGATCGGCACCAAGACGGTGTTGATCATCGCGCTTGTAGGCTTCCTCGACGGCCGACCCGATTTCCTCGATATCGCGCTGCTCTACGCGCTGATCAACTTCATCGGCACGATCGCGGTGTTGAAGTTCCTGCGCTACGGCGATCTCGGCAAGGCATCAGAAGAAGAGGGCGATATCTGATGGCGCTCGTAGTCGATATCGTGAGCTGGATCCTGATGGGTCTGGGGGCTGTTTTCCTGGTGATCGCCGGGATCGGGATCCTGCGCCTGCCCGACGTCTTCACCCGGATGCATGCGGCGAGCATCGGCGACACCATGGGCGCCGGTCTCATACTGGCGGGACTCATGCTTCAAGGTGGGATCAGTCTGGTTACTGTGAAGCTGATCTTCGTGTTCATTCTGCTGTTCATGACCTCCCCCACAGCGACGCACGCGCTGGCAAAAGCCGCGCTGACGGGAAATGTGAAGCCGATGTTGGCCGAGGATTTGGAGGACAGGTCATCCAAAGCCTGATCGACATCCTGCTGCTGGCTTTCCTGGCCGCCACGGCGATCGCCATCGTGCGTTTACGCAATCTCTTCGCCGTGGTGATGCTGTCGGGCCTCTACAGCCTCCTGTCGGCGGCGATCTTCGTCATCCTCGATGCCGTCGACGTCGCTTTTACCGAGGCCGCGGTGGGCGCGGGCATCACCACCGTTCTCTTCCTCGGCACGCTGGTGCTGACCGACCGGGAGGAGAAGGAGCCCGCACGCTTCAGCCCATGGCCGTTGGCCGTCGTACTGGTCACTGGGGCGGCGCTCGTCTTCGGCACCCTCGACATGCCGGGATTTGGCGATCCGAACGCGCCGGCCAACAAGCACGTGGCGCCCGAGTATCTCGCGGACAAAGTTCGCCAGAACCCGTCGGGCGAGCCGGTCACGGTCGGCATTCCGAACATCGTCACCACGATCCTGGCGAGCTATCGCGGCTATGACACGCTGGGCGAGGTGACGGTGATCTTCACGGCGGGCATCGGCGTGCTGCTGCTTCTGGGCGCCACGGCGCGCCACGGCGCACCGGCGCCAGGCCAAGCGCCCGCGCCGCATCTGCGGTTGGGGCGGCGGAGAAAACAGGAGGGCGACGACGAGAAGCCCACGGGAGACGCGGCATGAAACATCATTTCGTGCTGCGCGTCGTCGCCAAGTTCGCGATCCCGTTCATCCTGCTCTACGCCTTCTATGTTCAGTTTCACGGCGATTTCGGGCCGGGCGGCGGATTCCAAGCCGGCGTCATCTTCGCCGCCGCGTTCATCCTCTATGCGCTGATCTTCGGGCTCGAAAAGGCGCGGCATGCCGCGCCGCCGGGTGCGGTCCGCGTCGGCATCGCGCTCGGCGTGCTGATCTATGCCGGAACGGGCGTCGCGGGGATGCTGATGGGCGGCAAGTTCCTCGACTACTCGGTGCTCGCCCACGATGCCGCGCACGGCCAGCATCTGGGGATCCTGATCGTCGAGTTCGGCGTCGGCTTGACCGTCGCGTCGGTCATGATCTCGATATTTTTCGCATTTGCCGGGCGCCGGCGGCCGGAAGGGTAACGGGACGCCATGGATTTCGCCGAGCGGGTATTCGGGCTCTACAACTACTGGATCGTCATCATCCTGATGATGGCGGGGTTCTATGTCGTCATGGCGAGCCGGAACCTGATCAAGAAGCTCGTCGGGCTTTCGATCTTCCAGACCTCGGTATTTCTGCTCTACATCAGCATCGGCAAGGTGCGCGGCGGCAGTGCACCGATCCTCGACAAGTCGATCGAGACCTACTCGAACCCCCTGCCCCACGTCCTCATCCTGACCGCCATCGTCGTCGGCGTGGCCACGGCGGCGCTCGGCCTCGCCTTCGTCGTTCGCATCAAGGAAGCCTACGGGTCGATCGAGGAGGACGACATCCACCGACAGGACGCGCCGGGTGATTGAGGCGCATCTCCCGGCGCTACAGATCGTGCTGCCGCTGGTCGCGGCACCGCTCTGCGTGGTGCTGCGCGACGCACGCGCGGCCTGGGCGCTGACGTTGCTCATATCTTGGGCAGCGTTGGCGATCTCGATCGCCTTGCTGACCAAAGTGCTGGCCAGCGGGCCGATCACCTACGAGCTCGGCAACTGGATCGCGCCGTGGGGCATCGAATACCGGATCGACGGTCTCAATGCCTTCATCCTCGTCATCGTCTCGGCGATCGGGGCGATCGTGATGCCCTATGCCTATTCGAGCGTGAAGGCGGAGATCGACGAAGAGCGGATCTATCTCTTCTACTGCATGTATCTGCTGACGCTGACCGGCCTGCTCGGCATCGTGATCACGGGCGATGCCTTCAACATCTTCGTCTTTCTCGAGATCTCGTCGCTCTCGACCTATGTGCTCGTCAGCATGGGACGCGACCGCCGGGCGCTGACGGCCGCCTATCAGTACCTGATCATGGGCACGATCGGCGCGACCTTCATCCTGATCGGCATCGGTCTGCTGTACATGATGACCGGCACGCTCAATCTGGCCGATCTGGCCAAGCGCGTGCCGCCGATCGCGGGAAGCCGCACGGCGCTGGCCGCCTTCGGGTTCATCACGGTGGGCACGAGCCTCAAGCTCGCGCTGTTCCCGCTGCACCAGTGGCTGCCCAACGCCTACGCCTATGCACCCTCGACGGTGAGTGCCTTTCTTGCCGGGACCGCGACCAAGGTCTCGCTCTATATCCTGATCCGCTTCATCTTCACGGTCTTCGGGGCGAGCTTTGCGTTCGGTACGCTGCCGCTCGACATCATCTTGCCGATCCTCGCGGTGCTGGCGATGTTCGTCGCCTCGACCGTCGCGATCTTCCAGCAGGACATCAAGCGCATGCTCGCCTATTCGAGCATCGCGCAGATCGGCTACATGATCCTCGGCTTCAGCTTCGCGACCGTCACTGGCGTGTCCGCGGGACTGCTGCACATTTTCAATCACGCCCTGATGAAGGGCGGGCTTTTCCTCGCGCTCGGCTGCGTGATGCTGCGCCTGGGCTCGGTGCGCATCGAGGATATGCGCGGGATCGGCCGCCGCATGCCGGTGACCATGGCCGCCTTCGTCATCGGCGCGCTCAGCCTCATCGGCATTCCGCTGACCGCCGGCTTCATCAGCAAGTGGTATCTGGTGCTGGCCTCGCTCGAAGCCGGGCAATGGTATTTCGCCGCGCTGATCGTGCTGAGCTCGCTGCTCGCCGTGATCTACATGTGGCGGGTGATCGAGAACGTCTATTTCCGGCCGACACCGAACACCGATGCGGCGCGCAACGCGCGCGAGGCGCCGCTCGGGATGCTGGTGCCGCTGTGGATCCTGATAGGCGCGAATATCTATTTCGGCATCGAGACCTCGGGCAGCCTCGGCGTGGCGCGCCGCGCCGCCGCGATGCTGTTGGGGGTCGGATCGTGAGCGTGACCGTGCTCCTCGGTCTCACCCTGACCGTGCCGTTGGCGGGCGCGGTGCTGATCGCGATGTCGGACCGCAAGCCCAACCAGCGCGAGACCGTGACGCTGGTGACCGCGGCCGCCCTGTTTGCAAGCGTCGTGGCTTTGACGCCGCAGGTCCTGGCGGGCGAGCGGGCCTATCTCGAGCTGCTCGACATCCTGCCGGGGATCGCGCTGGCCTTCCGGATCGAGCCGCTCGGCATGATGTTCGCGTTGATCGCCTCGTTCCTGTGGATCGTCAACTCGATCTATTCGATCGGCTATATGCGGGGGAACAAGGAACGCCATCAGACGCGGTTCTACGTCTGCTTCGCGGTCGCCTTGTGGGCGACGATGGGCGTGGCCTTCTCGGCCAATCTGCTCTCGCTCTTCATCTTCTACGAGATTCTGACGATCTCGACCTACCCGCTGGTCACCCATCACGGCGACGACAAGGCGATCCGGGGTGGGCGCACCTATCTCGGCATTCTGCTGACGACCTCGATCGGCGTCATGCTGCCGGCCATCATCCTGACGGCCTACCTGGTCGGCACGCTCGACTTCAAGGCGGGCGGAATTCTGGCCGGCAAGGTGTCGGAAGAGATGGGCGGGCTGCTGCTCTTCCTCTTCATGTACGGCACCGGCAAGGCGGCGCTGATGCCGATCCACCGCTGGCTGCCGGCCGCCATGGTCGCGCCGACGCCGGTGAGCGCATTGCTGCATGCCGTCGCGGTGGTCAAGGCGGGCGTCTTCATCGTCGTGAAGCTGATCGTCTACACCTTCGGCATCGGCTACCTCTCCAAGCTCACCAACGCCGAATGGCTGCTCTATGTCGCGGGCGCGACGATTTTGATCGCTTCGGTGATCGCCCTGCGCGCGGACAATCTGAAGCGTCGGCTCGCCTATTCGACCGTGAGCCAGCTATCCTATGTGATCATGGCGGCGGCCATCTTAGTCCCGATCTCGGTGATGGGGGCGGCGATCCATATCGCCGCGCACGCCTTCGGCAAGATCACGCTCTTCTTCGCGGCCGGCTCGATCTACACCGCCGCGCACAAGACCGAGGTGAGCCAGCTCGACGGGATCGGCCGACGCATGCCCTGGACGATGGGCGCGTTCACGATCGGTGCATTGTCGATGATCGGGGTGCCGCCGACCGCGGGGTTCATAAGCAAATGGTACATTTTGCTCGGCGCGCTCGACGCACAAGCGACCACTGCGATTGTCGTGATTGTCCTCAGCACAATCCTGAATGCGGCTTATTTCCTGCCGGTGGTCTATGCCGCTTTCTTCAAGAAACCTGCCGATGACGGGGGACACAATCACGGTGAGGCGCCGCTGGCGATTGTCATCGCGCTGTCGATCACCGCGGCGGGAACGATTGTCCTCTTCTTCCTGCCCGACCTGCCGCTGGCGCTGGCGCGGCAGATGATCGGCGCGGGCGGATAAGAGACGGATAGGATCGGGACATGGCAGGCAAGAAAGACGACCCCACCGAACTCCATTGGCTCGTTCGCCCGCAGACGATCCGGCGGCTGTGGTTCGTCTTCGCGGGCGTGCTCGCCCTTACAGTCGTGGCCGGCCTGTTCGTCAAGCTGCCCGGCCATTTCGTCTGGGACGGCGAGTTCTGGTTCTTCGCGGCTTACGGCTTTGCCACCTGCGCCGCCATGGTCTTCGGCGCCAAGGCGCTCGGGTTCATCCTGAAGCGGCCGGACGATTACTATGACGATTGACCAGATATCGCCCGGCCTGATCCTGATCGCGAGCGCGTTCGCGCTGCCGTTCCTGCGCGGCTGGCTGCGCGCGGCGTTGATCCTGCTCGGGCCCCTCTTGGCGCTTTGGCTGGTCTGGCAGATCCCCGATGGTGCGACGCTCACCGCCAAGTTCATGGGGCTCGACCTCGTACCGCTGAAGGGCGACCGGCTCAGCCGATTGTTCGGGACAATCTTCTGCATCATGGCCTTCGCCGGCGGGCTTTTTGCGCTCCGCCAGGCAAGGACAATCGAGCTCAGCGCCGCCTTCTTCTATGCCGGCAGCGCGGTCGGGGTCGCCTTCGCGGGCGATCTGATCACCGTCTTCGTGTTCTGGGAGCTGATGGCGCTGGGCTCGACCGTCGTCATCTGGTCGGCCGACACGGAGAAGGCGCGCCGCGCCGGCATGCGCTATGTGATGATCCACCTGCTCGGCGGTGTCTTGCTGATGGCGGGCATCATCGATTTCGTCGCGTCGAAGAACACCGTCGCCTTCGGCATCGGGCCGATCCAGGAGGTGCTCACGATCAACCGCCCGGGCACCTGGCTCATTCTCGCGGGCTTTCTGATCAATGCCGGCGCCCCGCCGCTTTCGGCCTGGCTGCCCGACGCTTATCCCGAAAGCTCGCCGACGGGCATGGTGTTCCTCTCCGCCTTTACCACCAAGACGGCGGTCTACGTGCTGTGGCGGGGCTTCCAGGGCTTCGACGTGTTGATCTGGATCGGCCTCTTCATGGTGTTCTACGGCATCATCTATGCGTTGCTGGAGAACGACATGCGCCGGATACTGGCCTACAGCATCGTGAACCAGGTCGGCTTCATGGTCTGCGGGATCGGCATCGGCACCGATATGGCGCTCAACGGCGCGGCGGCGCACGCTTTCACGCATATCATCTACAAGGCGCTGCTGCTGATGTCGGCGGGCTCGGTGCTCTACATGACCGGCAAACGGAAATGCACCGATCTGGGCGGGCTCTTCCAGAGCATGCCGCTCACCTGCATCTGCGGCATCATCGGCGCGCTGGCGATCTCATCCTTCCCGCTGACGTCCGGTTTCATCAGCAAATCGATGATCTCGCAGGGTGCCGCCGACCAGCATCTGGCGCTCGTCTGGTTCCTTTTGGCGGCGGCCTCGGCCGGCGTCTTCCTGCATGCCGGGATCAAATTCCCCTGGTTCGTCTTCTTTCAGAAGGATTCGGGCATGCGGCCGCCCGATCCGCCCTGGAACATGCGGCTGGCGATGATCCTCTTCGCCGCGCTTTGCATCGGGCTCGGCGTCTGGCCGCAGCCGCTCTACGAGATCCTGCCGCTGCAGCCGGTCGGCTACAAACCCTACACCGGCTACCACGTCGTGGAGATGCTGCAGCTGCTGCTGTTCTCGGGGCTCGCCTTCTTCGTGCTGCTGCCGTTCATGAAGCGCACGCTGACAATCAGCCTCGATGTGGACTGGTTCTGGCGGCGCTTGGGAGCCCGGCTTGCCGGCGAATTCACCACTCTCAGCAATCGCGCTTGCGGCCTGACCGCCGACCGGTTGCAGGCTCGGCTGGAAAAAGCGCTGGAGACCGTGTTCCATTTCCACGGTCCCAAGGGGATCCTCGCCCGCACCTGGGATACCGGCACGACGACGCTGGTCATCGTGGGGCTTTTGGCGGCGTATCTCGTAATCTACTTCGTCTAACCGCCGAGGAAGAGCCGGCCGACCTCGGGGTCTTCGAGCAGCTCGTCGCCTCTGCCCGCCTTGGCGAGCTGGCCGGAGACGAGCACATAGCCCAGATCGGCGAAGTCGAGGCCCTTTTTGGCGTTCTGCTCGACCATGATGATGGTCTTGCCTTCGCTCTGTTGCAGATCGGCGAGGATCTCGAAGACCTGGTCGATGAAGCGCGGCTCGAGGCCGATCGACGGCTCGTCGACCAACAGGACGCCCGGCTCCATGACGAGCGCGCGGGAAATCTCCAAGAGCCGCCGTTCGCCGCCGGAGAGGACACGGGCGGGCTGGCCGCGCCGCTCGGCGAGACGTGGGTATTTTTGGAAGACTTTCTCCGCGGCCTCTTTCGCCGCCGGGCTGTGCTCCATCAGGTAGCCGCCCATCCACAGGTTCTCCTCCACGCTCATATCGGGGAAGACCGAATTGTCCTGCAAGATGTAGGCGATGCCGGCGCGCTTCAGCTTCTCGTTGGCGCTGAGGCGCGTGACGTCGTTGGTCCCGACCCGGATCGTGCCGCCGAAGATGCGCGTGAAGCCGTAGATCGAGTGCAGGACGGTCGACTTGCCGGCGCCATTGGGGCCGATCAGGCACAGCGACTGCCCGGCGCCGACGCGCAGATCGAAGCCGTACAGGATCTGCATCTGGCCGTAACCGGCATCGAGGCCGTCGATGCTGAGCGCCGGCTCGCCCTTGACGAGCGCGTCGAGCGCGGCCGTATCAGGGCCGGATTGCGCTAGCGCCTGGGCCTCGCGCGCCACATCGTCGACCGAGATGACGGTATCGACCGCGCCCAAACCGTAGCCGGCCGCCTTGCTGCGCTCCGGCGATGGGGTGTCCTGGCTCACCTAGCCGGCCCCCAAATAGGCATCGATGACGCGCTGGTCGGACTGGATCTCCTCGGGCGGGCCTTCGGCCAGGAGCTCGCCATGCGCCAGGCAATAGATGCGCGTGGCGAGGTTCATGATGACGCGCATGTTGTGCTCGATGACGAAGAGCGTGATGCCGAGATCGGCATTGGCGTGTTTCAAGCGGTCGATGAGGCCGTTGATGAGCGTCGGGTTGATCCCGGCCGTCGGCTCGTCGAGCAGCAGCATGCGCGGCTCGTTCATCAACGCCATGGCGAATTCGAGCAGCTTCTGCTGACCGAAGGAAAGATCGCCGCCGCGCAGGAACCGCTTGGAGTAAAGCCCGACGAATTCGAGCAGCGCCTCCGACTTGTCGGCGACCTCCGGCGGGTGGCGGCGCAGCATCGTCGTCAGACGCGCGCCGCGATGCGGCGTGCTGACGGCCATGTTCTCCATGCAGGTCATCTTCGGATAGATGCGGGTCTGCTGAAATGTCCTTAAGAGCCCGCGCCGGGCGATCCGCGGCACGCGCAGCTTGGTGATCTCCCGGCCCGCAAAGCTGATCGAGCCCGAATCGACCGGATGAAAGCCCACGATCGCATTGAAGAGCGTCGTCTTGCCCGACCCGTTGGGGCCGATGAGACCGACAATCTCGCCCTCGCCCACGTTGACGCTGACGTCGCGGTTGGCCGAGACGCCGCCGAAGGTCTTCGAAACATTCTCCACGGACAGAAGCGCGGTCATCGGGCGGCCTCCGCCGAGGCATCGACGCGCTCGCCGACGAGCTGCGGCCAGCGGCTGCGAATCCAGCCCATGATGCCTTCGGGGAAGAAGACGACGATGATGATGACCAGGAGCCCGAGCGCGATGTTCTGGAAGCCGAGGAGATAGGTCCAGAGGAGCTCCTTGGTGGCGTGGAAGAGCACCGCGCCGATCAACGGCCCCCAAAGATTGCCCTTGCCGCCCAGCACCGCCATCAGCACCATCCAGACGCCGAGACCGGGGCCGTCGAAGGCCGTCTCCTCGGGATCGACGAAGCGGACGATGTTGCCGTAGAGCGCGCCGCAGATGCCGAGGAAGAAGCCGCTGACCGACCAGGCCGCCACCTTGTAGACCGTGGTCGCGAGGCCCATCGCCTCGGCCTTGTCCTCGTCGTCGCGGATCGCGTTGATGGCGAGGCCGAAGCGGGTCGAGTAGAGCCAGCGCAGGAGAAGCCGAAGGCGATCGCCAGCGCGAAGCCGATCAGCGCGGCCGCCACGAGACCCGGCGCGAGGCCGCCCAGATATTGGGCCAACGTTAGCGATAGCGCCTCGCCCTGTTCGCCCGCGGCGGTGTAGGCCCGCATGTCGGTAAACGGCGCGATCTGCACGATCGCCGAGAGATAGAGGCCGGCGCCGAAGAAGACGATATTGCCGAAGGAGTTGTAGCCGAGCTGGCCACCCATCGTGTCCCAGGTATAGGCGACGATCACCATCACCCAGAAGATCGAGAGCTGCTTGACGATCGCGGGAAACAGGAAGGGCGCGGCTATGGAGATCGCCCCGAAGACGAGGCAGAAAACGAGGAAACGCCGCGAAGCGCCGCCGCCCCGCAAGGCCGCCGCGCCGCTCATACGAGATATTTCCGCTGCAGCGCGAGGCGGATGCTGCGATAGAGGAGAACCGCGAGCAGGAGCCCGGTGACGAAGGCGACCTGATAGCTGGTGCCGATCACGAATTCGGCGACTTTTTCCGCCGCCCCCAGTCCCAGCCCGGCCACGATGACGCCGGTAACGTTGCCGAGCCCCGCAATGATCACGATCATGAAGGCGCGGACGGTGTAGATGAGGCCGGTGAAGGCGTGGATCGTGAGCGTCATCGAGACGAGAACGCCCGCCGCGCCGCAGAGCGCCGCATTGAGCGCATAGGTGCGGGCATAGACACGGTTCGCGTCGATGCCCATGAGCCGTGCGGCGCGTGCATTCTGCGCCACCGCCCGGATCGCCTGCCCGTCGCGGGTGTATTTCAGATAGAAGGCGAGGAAGCTGCCGACGACGAGTGCGAAAGCGAGCGCGACCATGCGCACGCGCTCGATCGCCAACTCGCCCATATCCGTCCGCCAAGCCGACCAGGTGCCCATGGTGTGGCGGGCAATGACGTCATCGGCGGAAAAGACGCCGTTCATGAACTGCTGAAGCAGGATCGAAATGCCGAAGGTCGCCAGGATCGAGGTGAACATGTCCCGGTCGACGATGCGGAAGATCACCAGGCGATAGAGCACCCAGCCAATCGCGTAGAGCGCCGCCGGCGCCAAGAGCAGCGCCCATAGCGCGTGAATGCCGGGCCAGTCCACCGACACGCCGAGGGCGCCGATATCGAGGGTCCATTGCCGCGATGTGTAAAAGGCGATGAACCCGCCGAAAATGACGAACTCGCCCTGGGTCAGATTGATGATGTTCATGACGCCCCAGACCAGCGCCATGCCATAGGCGATCAGCGCGAAGACCGCGCCGATCATGATGCCGTCGATGATGAGATTGAGCAGGCCGACCGGATTGGCGGCCAGCAGTTGGATGTTGTCAATCATCGTCGGCGCCGGCCTGCATCAAACAAAATCCCCCGCGCTCATGATCGCGAGCGCGGGGGCATAGGCCTAGCCCTTTCCGACCCCTACCGCTTGTCCCAGCTCGGGATCGGATGGCGGATCTTCGACGACGCCCATTTCGTGGGGGCGACGACTTTGTACTGCCCGTCCTGGATTTGATAGAGCACCATCGGCTTGGACGTGTTCTTGCCGGTCGGATCGAACTTCACGTTGCCGTAGAAGGTCTGCATCTCGGTCGCGGCGAGCGCATCACGGACCTTGGCCGTGTCGAACGAGTTGGCCCGCTGGAAGGCATCGGCGTAAACGAGCACCGCCGCGGCCGATTCGGCGGCCTGGTAAGGCGGCGCATAGCCGTACTTGTCCTTGAAGGTCTTGGCGAAGTCGGCAGCGCTGCCGAACACCTTGTCCTTGTAGGAGAGCGTCGGCGCCCATTGCGAGGCACAGAGCGTGTATTCCGCCCGCTTGCCGTATTTCTTAATGACCCGGGCTGAATCGCAGTGGGTCATGGCCAGCATCGGCACATGGACCCGCAAGGCGGCGATCTGCCGGATCGCAAGCGCGGCACCCTTGGCGTGCCCGGAGACCACGAGGACGTCGGGCTTCACCAGCTTCACCTTCTGCAGAATGCCCTTCATGTCGGAGAGATCGCGCGGCAACCGCCCGTCCACGACGATCTTCATGCCGTAGCGCTTGGCATCGTCGATGACGCCGGCCCGCACATCCTGCGAGAACGGATCGTTCTCGAAGGCGAGCGCGACCTTGAGCGTATTCGGGTTCTTGCCGGCTTCCTTGGCCTTCTCCGCCGCCAGAGCGATCGCGCTGGTGAGGTACTGCTCGGAGGTCGAGAGCACCGCAAAGAGATACTTGTAGCCCTTGGTGAAGAGCGAGCGGGAGGCGCCGTTCGCCTCGACCATCGGGATCTTGTATTTCTCGGTGACCGGAACGATGGCCCTGGTCAAGCCGGAGCTGTATGGCCCGAGCATGTATTTGATCTTGTCCTGATTGATCAGGCGCTCGGCGAGCTGGGCACCGCGGGAGCCACGCGACTCGTCGTCGTAATAGATGACCTTGAGTTTGTATTTCTTGCCGCCGACCGTGACCCCGCCCATCGCGTTCAGCTTCTCGACGGCGAGGTTGTAGCCGTTCATCGTGTGCTTGCCGTTGGTCGAATACTTGCCCGACTTGGAGACGGCCGCGCCGAGCACGATGGTGTCGCCCTCGACCTTCGCAAGCGCAACGGACGCCGACAGCACGCCAAAAGCGGCGCAGGCCGCGATACCACCAAACAGAAGGGACTTTTTGTAGTCGACCATCAATAGTGCCTCCCGAAACTTGTTAATTGGCCCAAGGACGAGACCACCCATGGGCATGATTCCGCGTGCCATTAAACTGGTTATCGGCTTCCACGGCAAGCAAGCCCCAAAGCCTGTGGCCGGGCGATTTGCCGGGCCGGCGAACCCGGATGATCCTCACCGCAGGTCGAAATGGCGCGTGGGGAACTGCACCGGCGCAAATGTCAAAATTACGTCGACCCGCTGGGCTTTGAGGTTTTCCAAGATTTGCGTGGTTAGTCTTGTTACCGGATACCGTGTCTTTCGGTAAAAGCGCACCGTGTAGTCGTTCTCGACTTGAAATATCTGCAGTCCACTTGACATTTTTTCTTTCAAAAAATTCAAAAGATCACTGTTCTTCTCAAAATCAATTTCAGCCAACAAAATAAAATCGTCCCGCAATGTGACCCGTCCCGAGAGGACATACTTCAGAAGGTGCGCCTCGTGGCCTTCCACGTCGATCTTGACCATGCGCGCAGCCTTGAATGCATCGGCATAGGCATCAACCGGGGCCGTCGGCACAAGGTGGCTGGCGTTGCCGGTCTGGTCGGGATCCGGATCGAGGCTGCTGCGTCCCAGATTGCCGTGCGTCCCGTCGTACAACCGGGCCGTGCCGGACTTGTCGGAGTGAGCGAGGGCCTCAACGACGTTTCGGCCTATCCCATTCAGCTCGAGGTTTCGATAGAGCAATGGCAGAACACGCGGCGACGGCTCGAACGCCATCGGATGGGCGCCAAGTTTGTGGGCAAGCAGCGTATAGAAGCCGATATTGGCGCCGATATCCAGAAATCGGTCGCCCGGCCGCAGATTGGCTGCGACGAAAAAGGCAAGGGCCGGCTCCCAGATGCGGGTCAACAACGGAAAGCAGCTCGTGATGTCGTACGGCGACAATTCCATGCGGCCGGCGAATGTTTCGACGATGATCGGTTGAGCCCCGCCGCGGCCCTGAATAGCGCCCAAATAGACCTTGGTGAAAACCTTCTTCACCAGCGCGCTTGGTATCAGCGGGTTTTTGGCCAGAAGCGGATTGAACAATTTGACGATAAGCCGGAGGAGCATTCGTTCGCTCGCCTCACATGCGCCGTCGCGTTTTGGCGCTTTATCGACTTGGCGCTGATAGGATTTGGCGTTGTCGAGCATCAACAGGGTTCGTCTGAGGCGATGCCCGGTTGGCCACGATGGTGGCCCAAAACGGTTCCGTAGACAACGCGCTAGTCATCGCCTTGGCGAACGCAACGGCCCGGGGCGCCGGCTCGTTTCAGCATCGTTCGTTCTGGATTCACCACCGCTCATGTATCGCGCGCCGCCGCTGGTGATCGGTCTATTGATCGGGATATGTGCTCAGAGCAACAATAGTTCCAAGCATGCCGCGGGCGCCGACCCGGTGGCGAAAGCGAACGTTTTCGGCTGCGCGGTCGCTTGCCGGGCCGGGGGCCAAGGGATAGATTAAATTCAAGAATCTCGGGACTTCTTGGAGCTCAAATCATGGAAATGACCGGCGAATACCGGATCCCTGCTTCGCGCGAGGAGGTTTGGCGCGCGCTCAACGACCCGGACGTGCTGAAGGAATGCATACCTGGTTGTGAGGAGCTAGAGAAAGTCTCCGATACCGAGTTCACCGCGAAGGTGAAGATGAAGGTCGGGCCGGTCAGCGCGCGCTTCACCGGCGCCGTCACGCTGGAGGACCTCAACCCGCCCGAAAGCTATTCGATCGTCGGCGAAGGCAAGGGTGGTGCTGCCGGCTTCGCCAAGGGCGGCGCGAAAGTCATGCTCGACGAGGACGGCGAGGGCACGGTTCTTCGCTATGAGGCGGATGCCAAGGTCGGCGGCAAGCTGGCGCAGATCGGCTCGCGCCTCATCGCTGGCACCGCGAAGAAGCTCGCCGACAAGTTCTTCAGTGCCTTCGCCGAAACGGTGGCGCCCGGAAGCACGACGGAAGCCGAAACCGTCGATGGATGAGGCCGGGGGCGAAATCAGCGCCGAACCCGTGGTGCGGCGCGGGCTGGCCTGGCCCTTTTGGGTGCTGGGTTTGATCGGCGCGCTGTGCGCGATCGTCTATGTCTTCGTAATTGCGGCGGCGTAATCACAGGCGCGCAACAACACGTTAACTATTCCAAACTTGACGCGTGGCGGCGCGACAAAGACACTAAGCTCATCACGGGTTCAAAGCGCTTCGGATCGCGGACCAGGCCGCGCCAGCGCTATGCCATATTGAACGATAACGCGGCGGTATACGCCGAAGTCTCTGGGAGGGAGGACGGATGTCAGTCACCGTGTCCATGACGCTGAACGGCAAACAGGTCTCGGCGGATGTCGAGCCGCGCACGTTGCTCGTTCAGTATATTCGCGAGCATATCGGCCTGACGGGAACGCATGTCGGCTGTGACACCAGCCAGTGCGGCGCCTGTGTGGTCCATGTGGGCGGCAAGTCGGTAAAGTCCTGCACCATGCTCGCGGTCCAGGCCGAAGGCGCCGACGTCACCACCATCGAGGGCCTGGCCAGCAACGGCGAGCTGCACCCGATGCAGGCGGCGTTCCGCGAGAATCACGGCCTGCAGTGCGGTTTCTGCACCCCCGGCATGATCATGAGCGCCATCGACCTCGTCAGCCGCAACGCCTCACCGAGCGACGGCGACGTCCGCGAATGGCTCGAGGGCAACCTGTGCCGCTGCACCGGATACCACAACATCGTGAAGTCGATCCGGGCCGGCGCCGAAGCGATGAAGGGGTAGTGCCATGACCGATACAGGAATCGGCGCCAGCGTCCGCCGTGTGGAGGACCAGCGCTTCATTACCGGCCGGGGACATTATGTCGACGACATCACCCTCCCCGGCCAGTGCCACGCGGTCTTCATCCGCTCCGACCAGGCGCATGCCGAGCTGAAGAGCATCAATACGGTGCAGGCCGCGAGCGCGCCCGGCGTGATCGCGGTGCTGACCGGCGCCGAGGTGGCTGCCGACGGCGTCGGCGGCCTGCCCTGCGGCTGGGGCATCACCTCGATCGACGGCAACCCGATGGTCGAGCCGGCATGGCCGATCCTCGCGCAGGACCGTGTCCGCTTCGTGGGCGACGCGGTCGCTGTGGTGATCGCAGAAACGCGCACGCAAGCGCTGGATGCCGCCGAGCTGGTCGAAGTGTCGTACAATCCACTGCCCGCGATCATCGCCACGGCCGACGCTGTCAAAGACGGCGTGCCGCAGGTTTGGCCGGAAGCCGCGAACAACACCTGCTTCCATTGGGCAATCGGCGAGAAAGAGCCGACCGACAAGGCCTTCGCCGAGGCGGCGCATGTCACGAAGCTTCAAATCGTGAACCAGCGCCTGATCCCCAATGCGATGGAGCCCCGCTCCGCGATTGCCAACTTCGAGGCGGCGACCGGCGATCTGACGCTCTATTGCACCTGCCAGGCACCACACGCCATGCGGCTCCTGCTGGGCGCCTTCGTGCTGCAGCAGCCTGAGCACAAGTTCCGCGTGGTCTCGCCCGACGTCGGCGGCGGCTTCGGCTCGAAAATCTATCCGTACGCCGAATTCGCGGTCCTGTGCTGGGCATCGAAGCGGATCGGGCGGCCCATCAAGTGGACCGCAGTTCGCTCGGAGTCCTTCATGACCGATGCTCACGGCCGCGACCATGTGTCCGAAGCCGAGCTGGCGATGGACAAGGACGGCAAGTTCCTCGGCCTACGGGTGGATACGATCGCCAATCTCGGAGCCTATCTGTCCGCTTTCGGGCCGTTGATCCCGACCTATCTCTACGCCACGCTGTTTGCCGGCCAATACACCACCCCCGCGATCTATGCGGAGGTGAAAGCCGTGTTCACCAATACGACCCCGGTGGATGCCTACCGCGGTGCCGGACGGCCGGAAGCCACGTATTTGCTCGAGCGGATCATCGAGAAGGCGGCAGGAGAGCTGGGCATGGACCCGGCCGAACTGCGCCGGCGGAACTTCATTGCGCCGGACGCCTTCCCCTATCAGACGCCTGTGGCGCTGATGTACGATTCCGGCGATTACGGGGCGGCGCTCGATAAGGCGCTCGATATCTCCGACCGCCAGGGCTTCGAGGCCCGGCGCGAGGCCTCGGCCAAGGATGGCAAGCTCCGCGGGATCGGCTTCTCGCTGCCAATCGAAGCGACGGGGGCGGCGCCCTCGGCGATCGCCGGACAGTTGGGAGCCCGTGCGGGCCTCTACGAGTCAGCGACGGTCCGGTTCAACGCCACCGGATCGGTTACCGTGATTTCCGGCTCGCACTCCCATGGCCAGGGCCACGCCACGACGTTTGCACAGTTGGTCTCGGACCATCTCGGCGTGCCATTGGAGAACGTCGATGTCGTCGAGGGCGATACCGCACGCTCGGCTTTCGGCATGGGTACCTACGGCTCGCGCTCGCTCTCGGTGGGCGGAAGCGCCATCGTCAAGGCGGCCGACAAGATCATCGAGAAGGGCAAGAAGATCGCCGCCCACTTGTTGGAGGCCTCGGTGGGCGACATCGAGTTCGCCGGCGGGAACTTCACCGTCGCGGGAACCGACAAGACGCTCAATATCGCCGAGGTCGCCTTCGCGGCCTACGTCCCGCACAACTATCCGCTGCCGACGGGCGATCCCTCGCAGGACGAAAATGCGCTGGAGCCCGGGCTGGAGGAACAGGCGTTCTTCGACCCGGTGAACTTCAATTTCCCGTTCGGGGCGTATGTCTGCGAGGTTGAAATCGACCCCGAGACCGGTGTGGTCGAGGTGGCGAGCTTCACCGCCGTCGACGATGTAGGACGGATCATCAACCCGATGATCGTCGAGGGCCAGATTCATGGCGGTGTCGTGCAGGGAATCGGCCAGGCACTGCTGGAAGGCAGCGTCTATGACGACAGCGGCCAGCTTTTGTCCGGATCGTTCATGGACTACACGATGCCGCGCGCCGACGACATGCCGAACTTCAAGACCGGCACCAACGAAACGCCCTGCCCGATGAACCCGCTCGGCGTGAAGGGCTGCGGCGAGATCGGCACCATCGGCGCCACGCCGGCCGTGATCAATGCGGTGTTGAACGCGCTCGGCAGCGTCGGCGTCACTGACTTTGCGATGCCGGCCACACCGCAGCGTGTGTGGCAGGCCATTCAGTCCGCGCGAGCGGCGGCCGAATAAGGGAGGCACAGACCAATGTACAGCTTCGAATATTCCAAACCCGCCTCCCTTGGGGAGGCCGAGAGCGCGGTCAGCGAAGACGCAATTCTGCTCGCCGGCGGCATGACGCTCATCCCGACGCTGAAGCAGCGTCTGGCGAGCCCCGACCAGCTCATCGATCTGAGCGGTATCGGCGATCTTGCCGGCATCAGCATCTCGGGCGACACGGTGACCATTGGCGCCATGACGACCCACGGCGAGGTTGCCGCCAGCTCAGATGTGCAGAAAGCCATTCCGGCGCTGGCTGCCTTGGCCGAGACGATCGGCGATCCGGCGGTGCGCAATCGCGGCACCATCGGCGGCTCGATCGCCAACAACGATCCGGCTGCCGACTATCCGGCCGCGGTCGTCGGGCTCGGCGCGACGGTCAAGACCAACAAGCGTGAGATCGCGGGCGACGACTTCTTCACCGGGCTCTTCGAAACGGCGCTCGACGAAGGCGAGATCGTCACCTCGGTGTCCTTCCCGGTGCCGGAGAAGGCGGGCTACTCCAAGTTCCCCAACCCGGCTTCGCGCTATGCCATCGTCGGCGTCTTCGCGGCCAAGACCGGCGGCGGTGCCCGCGTGGCGGTGACCGGCGCGGGTCCTTGCGTCTTCCGGGTCAGCGACATGGAAAGCGCCCTCGACGGCAACTGGTCGCCGGATGCGGTTGCCGGCATCTCGGTCCCGGCCAGCGGGCTCAACGAGGACATCCATGCCAGCGCCGAATACCGGGCGCATCTGGTGACGGTGATGGCCAAGCGGGCTGTGGCGGCGTCCTAGGTCGCCGAGTCAGGGACCGCCAATTCCGGGCATTTGGCCCGATTTGGCCTGATTTTGGGCAGGGGCGGATGAAAATCCGCCCCTGCCCGCTTTCGTGCCGGCCGATGACAGCCGGGGCGCCAGGCACTAAGTATTAGACATGCGGGGCAACTGATAACTCCCAAGTGGAAAGGGACCGAATTGGGTGCGATACCAACGTCCGTCGAGGAAACGCTCGACCTGCTGGCCAAGGGCAACTATGTCGCCGACAAGAGCCTCGCCACCGCCGTTTTCCTGAGCCTGAAGCTGAACCGCCCGCTCTTCCTCGAAGGCGAGGCCGGCGTCGGCAAGACCGAAATCGCCAAGGTTTTGTCGGAGACCCTGGGCCGCGATCTGATCCGTTTGCAGTGCTACGAAGGGCTCGACGTCGCCAGCGCTGTCTATGAATGGAACTATTCCGGCCAGATGATCGAGATCCGCCTGGCCGAGGCGGAGGGTGTGGCCGACCGCGACCGCTTGCGCGACGACATTTTCGATGAGCGGTTCCTGGTGAAACGCCCCTTGCTCCAGGCGCTCGAGCCGCATGACGGCGGGCCGCCGGTGCTGTTGATCGACGAGCTCGACCGCACCGACGAGCCGTTCGAGGCGTATCTCCTGGAAGTGCTTTCCGACTTCCAGATCACGATCCCGGAGATCGGCTCGATCCGCTCCGAAAGGCCGCCGATCGTGGTGGTGACGTCGAACCGGACGCGCGAGATCCACGACGCGCTCAAGCGCCGCTGCTTCTATTATTGGGTCGACTATCCCGATGCCGAGCGTGAGCTCGAGATCCTGAAGATCAAGGCACCCGAGGCCGGCGAGGAGCTGGCGCGGCAGGTCGTGGCCTTCGTGCAGAAGCTCCGCGAGATGGATCTCTTCAAGCTGCCGGGGGTCGCCGAGACCATCGATTGGACGAGCGCGCTTACCCAGCTCAACGTGATCTCGCTCGATCCGGAAAGCATCGATTCGACCCTCGGCGCCCTGCTCAAGTATCAGGACGACATCTCACGCATCCAGGGCAGCGAGGCCGCGGGTATCCTCGACCAGATCCGCAAGGAACTCGCGGCGGCCGGCGCCTCCTGAGAGCGAACGCGATGACCGAACAGCCGCCTGTGCCCAGCCAGCCCGACGACGAGGGCGGCGGCCGGCTGGCCGAGAACATCATGCATTTCGGACGCGTCCTGCGCGCCGCCGGCCTGCCGATCGGGCCGGGCCGCGTGCTGGATGCAATCGAGGCGGTGCGCGC
Organism: Alphaproteobacteria bacterium; assembly: GCA_037387885.1. GTDB lineage: Bacteria > Pseudomonadota > Alphaproteobacteria > JAPULJ01 > JAPULJ01 > DATKZM01. Next base: position 21,978 of record JARRKQ010000076.1, read on the forward strand.
CGTCGGCATCGGTGACCGCGACGATTTCTACTGGACGCTGCACGCCGTCTTCGTGAACCGGCGCGACCAGCGCGACCTCTTTGACCAGGCCTTCCACGTCTTCTGGCGCAACCCCAAGCTCCTGGAACGCATGCTCTCGACCATGCTGCCGACGATCGACGTGCCGATGGAGGAGGACAAGGAGCTTTCGCGGCGCATCGCCGACGCCATGAACATGGGCAACGATCCGGGCCAGGGCGAAGGCAAGGAGGAGGAGAAGGAAGAGATCATCTTCGACGCCGCGATGACCTTCTCCGATCAGGAGCTTCTGCAGAAGCAGGATTTCGAGGCGATGAGCGCGGAGGAGGTAAGCCAGGCGCGCGCCATCATCGCGCGGATGCGCCTGCCGATCATGGATGTGCCGACCCGGCGCCATAAGCCCGACCGGTTGGGCGCGCGGATCGACATGCGCGCGACGCTGCGCAAGGCCTTGCGCTCGGGCGGCCGCGGCATCCCGCTCGCCCGGCGCAGCCGCCGCCGGCGCCATCCGCCGCTGGTGATCCTCTGCGACATCTCCGGGTCGATGAGCCGGTATTCGCGGATGATGCTGCACTTCATGCATGCCCTCACCAACGACCGCGACCGCGTGCACACCTTCCTGTTCGGCACGCGGCTGTCCAACATCACGCGGCATCTGCGCTACCGTGACGTCGATATGGCGCTCGACAAGATCGGCGAGAGCGTCGACGACTGGTCGGGCGGCACGCGAATCGGCTCGTGCCTCGAGGAGTTCAACCGCACCTGGTCGCGGCGGGTGCTGGCGCAGGGCGCGGTGGTTCTCTTGATCACCGATGGGCTCGACCGGGAGGGCGGCGAGGTGCTGTCGGCCGCCATGGAGCGGTTGCACAAATCCTGCCGCCGCCTCATCTGGCTCAACCCGCTGTTGCGTTATGACGGATTCGAGCCAAAATCACAGGGGATCAAGGCGATCCTCCCGCATGTGGACGAGTTCCGGTCGATCCACAATCTGGAAAGCCTGAGCGACCTGGCCGAAGCCCTCGGGCGGCCGGGGCCGCGGCGGGCGGAAGGCGTGAGCAGCTGGCTGGAGAAAATGGAATGAGCGCCGAACACGATAACGTGCTGGAAGCGGCGGCGGACTGGCTCGCCGCGGGCAAGGGAGTGGCGCTGGCCACGGTCGTGACCACATGGGGATCCTCGCCGCGCCCGGCCGGCAGTCAGCTTGCCGTGGACGAAGCGGGCGCGATGGTGGGATCGGTCTCGGGAGGGTGCATCGAAGGCGCCGTGGTGACCGAAGCCATTGGCGCCATTGAAGACGGCAAGCCCCGCCTGCTCGATTTCGGCGTGACCGATGAGCAGGCCTGGGAGGTGGGTCTCGCCTGCGGCGGCAAGGTCCAGGTCTATGTCGAGAAGATGGAATGAAACGCGCGGTCCTTGAGGCGGTTCTGACGGCGCGCGCCGAGGCGCAGCCGCTGGCGCTCGCCACGGAGCTCAAAACCGGGCTCCAATGCGCGCTCGGACCGGATGGAAAGAGCGCGGGCGATCTCGGTGCCTCCGCGCAAATCGAGAGCGCTGCGTCGGATGCGCTGCGAAACAACAGCCCGGTCACCGTCGATGGGCCCAACGGCCCTATTTTCGTGCAGCCCTTCAATCCGGCGTTGCGGATGTACATCGTGGGCGCGGTGCATATCGCCCAGGCGCTGGCGCCGATGGCGACGATTGCGGGCTATGAGGTGACGGTGATCGACCCGCGTGGCTCTTTCGCCACGCCGGAACGCTTTCCCGGCGTCAATCTCTCGACCGACTGGCCGGACGAGGCGATGGGACAGGCGCCGCCCGACAGCCGGACGGCCGTGATCACGCTGACGCACGACCCCAAGCTCGACGATCCGGCGCTGATCGCGGCGCTCAAGTCGGAGGCTTTCTATATCGGTGCGCTGGGAAGCCGGAAGACCCATGGCCTGCGTCAGGACCGACTGCGGGCAGAAGGTTTCGACGACCGGACGATCGCGCGCATTCACGGGCCGATCGGCCTGGCGCTCGGCGGACGCTCGCCGGCCGAGATCGCCGTCGCGACTCTCGCCCAGGCAACCCAGGTGCTGCACGAAACCGACCCGCGCGCAAGGTCGGCGGCGTGAAGTTCGGGCGCGTCCCGCTTGAAGACGCCGACGGCGCGATCCTCGTTCATACGCTCAAAGCCGGCACCGCGACGATCCGAAAGGGCACGCGGCTCGGCGCCCGGGAAGTGTCCGCGCTGCAGGCTGGAGGGTTCGAAAGCGTCATGGTGGCGCGTCTCGAGCCCGACGACGTCGACGAGAACGCAGCCGCGAGTGCCATCGCAGCCGCCGCGACGGGGGCGCATGTCTCGCACAGCAATGCGGCGAACGGGCGCTGCAATCTGATCGCCGAGACGCAAGGCCTCGTGCTGCTCGACCGCACCCGCATCGATGCGCTGAATGCGATCGATGAAGGCGTGACGATCGCCACCATCGAGCCGTTCGGCCTGGTGCAGCCGGGCGATCTGATCGCCACGATCAAGATCGTTTCCTTCGCGGTCGAGCGACGCACCGTCGATCGCTGCACCACCGCTGCGAGCGACCCGGACCCAATCGTTACCGTCGCTGCCTTTACGCCGAAGCGCGTGGGCCTGCTGCAGACAGTGATGCCCGGCGCGCGGCAATCGCTGGTCGAGAAGATGAGCCAGGCCAGCCGCGAGCGGGTGGAAAGCCTGGGCGGAACATTCGTCGATGCCGGCACCTGCGACCATGATGAGCGGGCCGTAGCGGAAGCGCTGGGATCGCTGGCCGAACAATCCTGCGATATCGTGCTGGTGCTCGGCGCCTCGGCGATCGCCGACCGACGCGACGTCGTGCCGGCGGCGGTCGAAGACGCCGGGGGTCGTGTCCTGCGCTTCGGCACAGGGCTTCGACTGGTTGTTGCAGCGCCTGTTCGCCGGCCTAGCGGTCGACGACGAGGCCATTGCGCGCATGGGCGTGGGCGGTTTGTTGAAGGAGATCCCCGAACGGCCGATGCCGCGCCGCATATCGGAACCGCGCCAAAAGCCGGCCGCTACACACAAGATCGCCGGTCTGGTTCTCGCCGCCGGACAATCACGCCGCATGGGCGCGCGGAACAAGCTGCTGGCCGAGATCGACGGGGTCGCCATGGTGCGCCGGGTGATCGAAGCGGTCATCGCCTCGAAGGCAGACCCGGTGGTGGTCGTGACCGGGCATGAGGCGGAGCGGGTGCGGGGCGCGCTCAACGGGCTGGCGGTCGCGTTCGTTGACAATCCGGACTTCGAGGACGGGATCAGCGCCTCGCTGCGCCACGGCCTGGCGGCACTACCGCAAGACTGCGACGGCGTGCTGGTTTGCCTGGGCGACATGCCGCGCGTCGACGCTGCGATGCTCGACACGCTGATCGCCGCCTTTGCACCGGAGCGCGGCAAGGATATCTGCGTGCCGGTGCATCAGGGCAAGCGCGGAAATCCGGTGCTGTGGGGCAAACGCCATTTCACCGAGATGCGCGATGTCGCCGGCGATGTCGGCGCCAAGCATCTGATCGGTCGGAACGCCGATGCCGTGCAGGAAGTCGCTATCGACCAGGACGGCGTGCTGATCGATGTCGACTCGCCCGATGCGCTCGCGGCGCTGACGTCACGGCGTAATTCGTAAAGACGCCCAGCACTTCCCCCTCCCCCACCCGCCTCGCTGGCGGAGATTACGGCCTTAAAGTAATGTTCGCCGTAACACCGTAAGCTGCGGCGCAAAGCCGGACCGCCCAGCCCTCACCCATGCTCACTCTGCAGGTCTGCCGAAGGCATGAATGACACGATCCGCGGAATGCGAGTGTGGAGCGGCGTCGTTCTGTTCGGCTATGTCGCCAGCCATCTCATAAACCACGCGCTCGGTATCGTCTCGCTTTCGGTGATGGACGACGGACGCGCGGTGTTCCTGGCGATCTGGCGGAACCCCATCGGCACGCTGGCGCTTTACGGCGCGCTCACGATCCACATCACGCTCACCCTGTGGTCGATCTATGCGCGCCGCAGCTTGCGCATGCATCGCTGGGAGCTCGTCCAGCTTCTGGTCGGCCTGGCAATACCGCCGCTGCTCGCCCAGCACATTTTGGGCACGCGTGTCGTCAACGAGCTGTTCGGCATCGATACCGGCTACGTCTACGCGCTTTTGAGCTATACGCAGTTCTCCCCAAGCCTCGGCGTTCAGCAGATCATTCTGCTTTGCCTGGCTTGGATCCATGGCTGTATCGGCCTGCATTTCTGGCTGCGGCTCAAACCCTGGTATCCGGGCTTCAAGACGTGGCTCTATGCCGGGGCGCTGCTGATACCGACATTCGCCATCTTCGGTTTCTGGCATGCGACGATCGAGCTTGATGTGCTGCTCCGCGCGCCCGGCAAGCTGCAGGAACTGCTGACCGCGATCGGCCTTCCGAACGACCGCGCCGTTGCCTTCTACAATCGCGCGCTCGAGATCGCCTGGGGCCTGATGGCGGGACTTTTGGTGCTCGTCTTTGTTGCGCGTTCCATGCGGTTCTGGGTGCTGCGCCGGAGGGGGTATGTGCGGGTGGTCTATCCCGGGGCCCAAGTCGTGGATGTCTCGAAGGGACATTCCGTGTTGGAGGCCAGCCGAATTGGCGGCGTTCCCCATGCGTCGGTGTGTGGTGGGCGGGGCCGCTGCTCGACCTGCCGGATCAGGATCGGCCGGCACGACGCACCGCTGCCGGAAGCCAAAGAGGACGAGCGCAAGGTCCTGTCGCGGATCGGTGCTGCACCCAATGTCCGGCTGGCCTGCCAACTCCGGCCGGAGACCGGCCGCATCGAGGTCACGCCCTTGCTCGCACCGAACGCGACCGCGCGCGACGTCCATGAACGGCCGGGCTATCTCGAAGGCCGCGAGGAGGAGATCGCGGTGCTGTTCGCCGACCTCCGCGCCTTCACGGAGCTCGCCGAGAAGAAATTGCCCTTCGATGTGGTCTTCATGCTGAACCGCTATTTCAGCGCCATGGGCGAAGCGGTCGAAGACGTCGGCGGCCATCTCGACAAGTTCATCGGCGACGGCGTCATGGCGCTGTTCGGTGTCGGCAACAACCGGCGCCAGGGTTGCCGCCAGGCGATATCGGCCGCGCGCGCGATGGGCGAAAAGCTGGAGGAACTCAATCACGCGCTGAAGAATGAACTCGACGCCCCCCTGCGCATCGGGATCGGCATTCATGCCGGGCCGGCGATCGTCGGGGAGATGGGCTACGGCAAGGCCGTCAATCTAACCGCGGTCGGCGATACCGTGAATACGGCCAGCCGATTGGAGACGCTCACCAAGACCTACCAGTCGCAGCTCGTCATATCGCAGCGCGTGGCCGACTATGCCGAGATCGACCTCGGCGACCTACCACTCGAGGAGGTCGCGATCCGCGGCCGGCAGGAAGCCTTGTCGATTCGTATCGCGGAGTGGACGTCGCAACTGCCGGCAACCGGCGTGCGCGCCGAACAACGGATCGCACAGCAAGAAGCCAAAACCTCTTAGCGGGATACGCGATGTTTCAGGAGCCGCGGCGGCGCCTCAGAGCGGCGACCTTGCGCTTGAGCTCTTCGTACTCCGCGCAGCCGAAGGCGCACAGCTTGTCGAGCTTGACCAGTTGCGCCTCCGCCTTTGGCAGGTCGCCGAGGCGCACATAGAGCTCGCCCAGATACTCGTTGGCGCCCTTGTGATTGGGATCGACGGCCAGCGCGCGTTGGTAATAGGTCAGAGCGTTCTTGAGATCGCCCGTCTCGCGATAGCTGAAACCAAGATAGTTGAGCGCGTCTGTATTGCGCGGCTCCTTGGAGACCACGTCGCGCAGGAGCGGTATCGCAGCCCTGTAGTCGCGGGCCTTCACCTTTTCCACCGCGACGGCATAGCTGGATTTCTGCTTGGCCGGCATCTTGTTGCCGCTGTCGCTGCCCATGGCCATCGCACCGGTGGCGCCAAACGCGAGCCCGGTCGCGATCATCCCGACCGCCAATAGATTGGGGAACTTCTGCATAGCCACCAAGCCTCCGATCCTCGTTTTGCGGCCCTGGGTCGGCCGCCGCCGTTGCCTAGCGATACCTAGGGCCCAATTCCGGCAAATTGAAGGCTTTTCCGAACAACTCTCCGTGACGGGCGGCCTCGCACGATGCCGCCGCCCGTTGAATTATTGCCTGATTGGCCAGCTCTGCGGCCGAGTCAATGCGCCATAAAGATCGGAACGGTCATGTGGTGCATTAGATGTCGGCTGGCACCACCCATCACCAGCTCCCGAAGCCGCGAACGGCCGTATGCGCCCATGACCACGAGATCGTATCCGCCATCGCTGATCCTCGACAGAAGCATGTCGCCGACCTGAACGTCGTCGGCAATGATCTGCGCGGCCTCAACCTTGACGCCGTGGCGGGCGAAATGCAGCGAAATGTCGGCTCCCGGCAGGTCACCGAGCGGGTCGCGGGACTCCTTGGGATTGACCGCCAGCACCGTGACCTGCGACGCACCCTCAAGGAATGGCATGGCGTCATTCACCGCCCGCGCCGCCTCGCGGCTGCCGTTCCAAGCCACCAGGACGCGCTTGCCAATATTGCTGAACTTGCCGGCATAGGGGACGATCAAAACCGGCCGGCCGGAAAACAGGACCACGTGCCCGGGGACATCGATATCATCGGCGGGCGCGTCTCCGTCGGGGTCTGTCTGCCCGACCACGCAGAGATCGCCATAGCGGGCATGCAGCGCCAGAACCTCGTCGATCGGCCCCTCCCCGATCCGCATTTCCGCCGTCAGACCGGCCGCCTTGGTCACCTTCTCGAAATTCTCTGCCGCCTTGGCCGCTGCCTCGGCGGCTGCTTTCGCCTGCATTTCAATGACGTCGGGGCCGACTTGGGCCGCGACATACGCCGGCAGATAGGCGGGAGCCTTCACATAGACCCCGGTCAGATGGGCATCGAACCGCCCGGCGAGTTCGGTGGCGACGTTTATGCGTTCTTCGTGATTTTTGGAATCGTCGACGTGAACCACGATGTCCTTGATGGTCATTCTGTTGCCTCGCTTACAAATCAAAAAGTGCCCCAAGTGCCGCTGGGCGCATGATGCCATTCATGGCCCGGTGACATCGATCAAACATTGATACATATCAAGGTTCAAGGGCCGGCTGGGGTCAAGGATCAACGGTGGCTTGGTTCTAGGCAACAGGCATTCCCACGACGCAAGGATCCACGCTACAGAGAGAATCCTTGCGATTTTTCGCCCATAGCTAGCGCTGCCAGGCTGTCCAACGGCGGCAGGCGCTTACTGATGCGGATGGGTATGGTGGAAGGCTGAGATTGGGGCGGGAAACCTGGATGCGGTGTCGCTTGGATTGCGACAAGGCGCTCAGCAACGCCTTCGTTCGGGGAGGGATTAAGCTGCCGTTCGCGCCACGCCCGCGCCCATTAGACGGGACGGGCAAGCTCGTAAACGGTTGAGATCACAGGAACCTGGTGCGGCTGGAGAGACTTGAACTCCCACGGGCTTATCGCCCACATGGACCTGAACCATGCGCGTCTACCAATTCCGCCACAGCCGCGATCGGTCCTAATTCAGGCGATAGTTGAGTGTGGTGCGGCCGACAGGACTTGAACCTGTACAGGGTTTCCCCCACAGCGACCTCAACGCTGCGCGTCTACCAATTCCGCCACGGCCGCATAAAACCGGGCCCCGCGATCGCCTGCATCGCGGGCCGACCTTGTATCATCCTCCTAACAGCGATGTGTAGTGCAAAATAGGGACTGCCGCACGGCCTCGCAAGCACCGTCAAAGAGCGAATTTACCATGCCGATCCGAGCCCGAATCGCGGCATCGCGGAGGTCGGCGGGACGTTCTCACTTCGCGGCGATCGTCGCGGCATGGGCGTCATAAGAGTACATGCAATAGAAGGAAGCGACGACAGAAATCGCCCCGGAATCTTTGATATATTCGTTAATTCATGCTGGCCGACGACTAGCTGATTACGCGGCGATTGAAGGCAAAAATAGCCTAGTCTATAGCGTGACTTAGCAGGCCAAAGAATTCGTTCCCGTTCGGGCCTGCCAACAAAATCTTGCATTTTCCCCGGCTGGGCATCAAAGTTACCGGCAAAACCTGGGAAAAGAGACGAATAACAAAAACTCAGGTCGGCGGAAGAGAGGGGTGATGGTTAAGAAGGTCAATGACCCACTTCTTGTAGGAAACACTAGGCGCGGATTAAAAGTCGTAGACTCGTTGACAGTCGGTCAGTCGGGTGGCCCCAATGGTGCCGCCGGTCGGGCCGACAATTTGGCTCGTTTGGTTGTGGACGAGCCGGGGCCGCCAGATGCCGGCCTATTGGCGAACGACTACGACGAGTTGCACCTAACCTACGAGGCTCAGGGACAAATTCTTTGGTGCGAAATGCGGCCGCGCACGCGCCCCAGTTTCACTCATTCGTTGCTGAGCGATATTCGGATGCTTCAGGAACGGATCCGGGCGCTTCATGCTGATCCACGCATCGATGATGAATTGCGCCCCCGCTATCTCGTATATCGATCGGCGTTCAAGGATATTTTCAACCTGGGCGGCGATCTTCAATTGATCGGTAGGTTGGTTCGCAGCAAGGATCGTGAGGGCCTTGCCAGATACGCCTCCGCGTGCATCGAAGCGCTCTACCCGAACATCGTCTCGCTCGACTTGCCGATGGTGACCGTTTCGCTGGTCGAGGGCGCGGCGTTTGGTGGCGGCTTCGAAGGCGCGCTCTCCAACAACGTTCTCATCGCCGAGGAAGGCGCGACATTTGGGTTACCGGAAATTCTTTTCAATCTTTTTCCAGGCATGGGGGCTTATAGCCTGATTTCCCGGCGGATCGGATCTGTGAAGGCCGAGCGACTTATCACCAGCGGAAAAGTCCATACTGCGGCGGAAATGTACGAGATGGGGATCGTCGACGAGTTGGCGCCCACCGGCCATGGCGAAAGCAAAGTCCGTGAACTTGTCGCCAAGCAGCAGCGCCGCTTCAATGCCCGCCAGGCGATCTACAAGGTGCGTCAGCGTTATCACGACCTGGCATTCAAGGAACTGGCCGATATCACCGAGATCTGGGTTGAAACGGCGATCAACCTGACCGCATCCGACCTCAGACGAATCGACAAACTGGCGACCATGCAGGATGCCCGGTTCCGCAAAAGCCAGGCCGACGCCTCGCCAAGAGCCTAGCTTCCATAAGAATACGTTCGGGGATCCGCGCCAGAGCAGCGCGCGCAGGTCCGGGCCGGGGCTAGGCGTCTAGCTCGGCTCCGCGAGGCGGTACTCGTCTGTTGCGAAATAGGGGGAATAGGCCGCACGCGCACGGTCGAAGCGGCGACGCAGTTCGCCGGCCGCCTCCACGACGTCGGTGTCAAACCGCGCCGAGTCGATTTCTCGCCAATCCAGGCAAAGCTGAAACACCTCGACCGCACCCACATTCGCCGAGGCGCTGCGCAATGTGTGAACAGCCGTGTCGAAAGCAGCCAGGTCGCGGCGCTCGATTGCGTCCTCGATCTCATCAACGAGCCGCGCGGCATCATCGAGATAGTCCTGAAGCAATCCAACCAGGAAGTCTTCGCCGCCACCGAGCTCCCGGAGCTCGTCGAGAAGCGCCTCATCCAAAATCGCACCGCCCGACGCCAATGTCGCCGGGTGCGCCATGACGTTTTCCGGAAGCGCCTGCATCTCGTGCTTCATTTTTGCGCCCTCGCCCACGATGTCCGCCTCCGAGTGCGCCGGCTTTCGGGCTGCTGCAGTCACCGTATCCAAAAGCGCTTCGGCGCGGATCGGTTTCGTCAGATAGGCATCGAACCCTGCTTCCTCGCAGAGTTGCATCGTGTCAGTCGTGGCATCCGCGGTCAGTGCGACGATCGGCGTCCGCCCGCTTTCTTCGGCCCCGAAGTGATAGAGCTTCACCGCTTCGATGCCGCTCATCACCGGCATGTTGATGTCCAGGAGCGCGAGATCGAATTCTCCGTCCGACAGCGCGTTCAGCGCCTCCTCACCATTTTCCACGAGCACTGTCTTATGGCCGCCGCGCTCCAGAATCTTGGAGACGACGGTACGATTTACCTTGTTGTCGTCGGCGACCAGGATCAGCAGTTCACGCTGCGGCCCAAGCAAGGCAGCATCGTTTGCCGACAGACGAAGGTCGCCCGGACAGATCGTTTCCAGCACCGCGCCCAATTCCTCGATCCGAAGCGGCTTCGCCAACACGGCGGAGAAATAATGGCGTAGATTCGGCTTCTTGGTTGCGCCGGCGCCATCCTCACTGAGCAGTATGAAGTGCCAGCCATCGCCGGCTTCCGGCACGATCTCCTCGGCCGTCGGTGTCATGTCGACGAGCTGGTCGTCCAGCAGGACGATGTTCTGCGCACCGTCCACTTCGGTGGATTTGGACAGCGCCAGTTTCGCCGCGTCGGTTGTGGGGAACACGACGGGGCTTATCTCCCAGGCCTCGAAGGCCTCAGTTAGCTGAGCCTCGATATGCGGGTCGGCCGTGAGGATGATGACATCCACATCGCGGTTGATCGTAGGCGGCTGACTTGTCGACGGCCGGGTGGCGCCCTGATCCAGCGGCAACTCGACCCAGAACGTGCTCCCTTCACCCACCGTGCTGTCCATGCCGATGCGCCCGCCCATCAGGTCGATCAACTGCCGAACGATGGCCAAGCCCAGCCCCACTCCGTCGAACCGCCTGGTGACCGCGGCATCGGTTTGGGTGAAGCTCTCGAACACCTTCTGGTGCATGTCCTCGGGAATACCCATCCCGGTATCGACAACCTCGAACCGGACGGACATGGCGTCGTCGTCTCTTTGGGCTGGCTCGATGGTCAGCAACACGCTGCCGGCGTCGGTGTACTTGATCGCGTTGGCGACGAGGTTGATCAACACCTGACGCAAACGATCGGCATCCGTATGGGCCCATCGGGGGGTGTGCGGCGCGATGTGGATGGAGAATTCGAGCCCCTTGTCCCTGGCCTGCGGGGCCAGCATGGCCCGCACCTGCGCCACGGCGCGGTAGAGATCGACGTCACCGAGAATGTCGCTGATCTGCGCCAGCAACGCGTCCGCCGAAGCGTCGATAGTCTGAACCATCTCCCGCTGCGGGCCGGTCAGCGAGGAGCTCGAGAGGAGCCCCGCCATGCCGATAATTCCGTTCAGCGGTGTTCTGATCTCATGGCTCATCGTGGCCAGGAAGCGGCCCTTGGCTTGGTTCGCCTCCTCAGCCTGGGCGCGGGCCTGTTCCAAGCGCTTCAGAAGCGTCGACAAATAAGCCGGCAAGAGGATGAGCGAGGCCAAAAGGCCATAAGACAATTCCGGCTGATCGTGCCAGTAGGGCGTCGTCAGTATGACGAAGAGGAACCCGGCCGCGCTGAAGAACGTCCCGTAGAGCAGATACTGCCGGCCGAAGCGGAAACCCATTCCAAAGGTGACGAACAAATAGGTCCAGAACCACATGGCGGTCGTCGCACCGCCAGCCTTCATGAACAGCGACAGGAAAAAAAGATCAAATCCGAGCGCGAGCAATCGCCGCGTCACCGACACGCCGGGGCGCCAAAGCAAGTGGACAAAGAACACGCAAGAGGTGAACAGGAACGGTGAGGCGCGCTCTAATCCAACCAACAATCGATCCGCTTGTCCTGGTCTCGCCGTCTGCCTCAGGACGTCCCGGGCGGCCCGTCACGTCAGCCTGCCTTTCGCGTGCGGCCTGCACCGTCCGATTCGATCGAGCGCTCGGGCGGGAATGTGACCGTGACCGCGGTTCCCTCCCCTTCCTTGCTCTCCAGCGCCAGCACGCCGCCATGGAGCTCAACCAGCCCCGCTGCCAGCGGCAGGCCAAGGCCGGTGCCCGAGTGGAGACGGGTCATCACATGCTCGACCTGGCCGAAGCGTTCCAGGGCGCGCGGCACGTCCTCTTCGGCGATGCCCACGCCGGTATCCGTCACGCGAATCTTGATCGACCGGTCGGCCAGGGCCGTCGCATCGACGTAAATCTTGCCGCCGGACGGCGTGAACTTGATGGCGTTCGACAACAGATTGAGCAGAACCTGCTTAACCTTCCGCTCATCGGCCCGGAGGGACGGTATCTGCTTTTCGCAATCGACGATGATGTCGAGGTTTTGCTCATCCGCCCGTGGCCGCACGATCCGGATGACGTCGTCGATCACATGCGTAACTTCGACGATCTGTTCGGAAACCTCGACCTGTCCGGCCTCGATCTTCGACACCTCGAGGATGTCGTTGATGATGCTCAGAAGATGTTGGCCGCTGTCGTTGATGTTGCGAGCATATTCGGGGTACTTGGGATTCTCGATCGGACCGAGCAGCCCCTTCTCGATCATCTCGGCAAAGCCGATGATTGCATTGAGCGGAGTGCGCAGCTCGTGGCTCATATTGGCCAAGAACTCGGTCTTGGAACGACTGGCGGCCTCGGCCTGTTCCTTGGCGCTGCGCAGCGCGTTCTCCGCCGCCTTGCGCTCGGTGAAGTCCGATCCGATGGTGAGTATCTTCTTGTCGCCGTTCGCTCCGGGGACGCGAACCTTGGTGAATTGGATCCAGCGCTCCTGCTCATCCGCCGTTTTGAAGCGCCGCTCGGCAAAGGTCATCTCGCTGTCGCCGTTCAGCAGCGCGTCATCGTCCGCCTTGATCTGCTCGATTTCGTCCTGGCAGCTCCCGATGGCCGCATAAAGCTCGCCCTCAATTTCATCGACGCTCGATCCGAACGCTGCGGCGAACGCGTTATTGGCAAGCGTGACACAACCAGAACTGTTGGTCGTAAAGATCCAGCTCGGAATGTTGTCGATGACCGCACGCAGGAAATGACGCTGCTCGGCAAGGGCGTTTTCCGCGATCTTTCGGTCGGTAATGTCGAGATCGACCGAGACGACGTTCCGCTGCTTGCCGCTCTCGTCATAGAAGGGGCGCTTGGTCGAGAGCAGCGTGCGCTGGCCGCCGGAACGGTCGGTGACCACAACTTCGACCGGCGGCGGCGCCTCGCCGGTCTCCACGATCTTCTGGGCGGCTGCTTTTTTGGCGCCCCCGACATCATCGCCGAACAAATCGACGGGCGTCTTGCCGACCGCGTCGTCAGGGCTGATCCCGAAAAACGCCGCCATTGATTGGTTGATGAAGATGTAGCGCGAATCGGCGTCGGTCGCGCCGATCATGGCAGGCACTGCGTCGAGCACGCTGAGCAGCTGCTCGCGCGACCGACGCAGCTCCTGCTCGTGACGCTGGCCGCTCGTCTGCAGACGTTGCTCGAGCTCGCCCGCCCGATGCTTGATGAGCTTTTGCTGATTGCGCAGGGTCAGCAGGTTACGGGCGCGGACGCGAAACTCGCGGTGGTCGATCGGGCTGAGGAGGAAGTCGGTGGCGCCTGCCTCGAGCGCCTGGTAACGGAAATCGCGGTCCTCGAAAACCGTCACCACCATCACCGGCACGTCGTAGCACAACGGCTCCCCGCGAAATGCGCGCGTGAAAGCGGCGCCGTCCATCTCGGGCATCTTGAAATCGGTGACGACCAGATCGGGCGTGTTCGCCTTCACCCACTCCAGCGCCTTCAATGGATTGCCGAAGGATTTGACGAGCGCGTCGGCCTCAAGCGAGGCGGCGAGCCGGCTCAAAATGCGCCGGTTCGTCACCTGGTCATCGATCACCACTATTACTGTCATGGCCGAGGTTTCGCGCCCGTGAATCGCTGTCCGCCCACCGTCCCGGGTCAAGTGCTTCGAGCGGCTGCGATATTGGCCGTAAGTGTCCAACCGACTGCGTAAATGTTTCGTAAATACAGGAATATTTTCGGGCATTCCGGGCTGAATATTGCGCCCAGGATTGAAAGTAAAATGATGTCAATTTGGTCAAATCTCTAAAAAGTCGAGTATTGTAAAGAAATCCTTTATTTCCTGGTCTTTATGCTGTGCTGGCTTCGTCTGAAACCTGAGCACCGGCATGCTTCTAAAGCAATTATTCTCCCCACGCAGGAAAAGCGACGAGCGTCACGACGAACGCCGCCGCCACCGACGCATCTATGGCCGGCCCATCAAGGTCGTCCTGGAAGACCAGACGTACAAGACGCTGGACTGGTCCTTAGGCGGGTTCCGCATCAACAACTTTCACCGAGAACTCAAGCGCGGCGAACGGTTGAGTGGAGTGATCGGTCCCTTCGCACGCGTGAAATCGGGTGAATGCGTTGTCGAGGTCGTTCGCGTCGCCGAGAACGGCGATATCGGCGCAAAATTCGTTGAAATAGCGCCAAAAATTTTCGTCGCCATGGCCGGCTACAAAGAACGTTGAGCAAGGCCCGGGCGGACCGCCCATATCATGCGCACAAAAAAAGCGCCCCCACGAACCTGAGTCGGAAGCAGTCCGACCTTTGGTCCGCGGAGGCGAAACAATAATAATCCGTTATATCAACTCTCTATACTTAATTTCTCCTATTTTTGATCATCAAGTCTGCCGAAGTCTGACCGCTTTTTTCGAGTACGCTCGGATCATTCATCCGATGGTGGCCGGCACAGCGCGCACAATGACCACACTCGCCGCACTGGCCGGCGCGCTCAGAAAGCTGACCGTGCCGCCGTTCTCGCTGCCGACGCCGGACACGCTGTAGTGCGTCGATTCGGTCTGCAGCATGTCAGCGACAAACACGGAGAGATCCGAGCTTGCGAAGATCTTGTTGGTAAAGGCGAAGTCCTGGTTCGCCCCGTCGCCGGTATAAGCCCAGCGGTTGGTTTCCGATGAGATTGTCATCAGGTGCCCTCGCTCAG
>JARRKQ010000077.1:0-12874 GCA_037387885.1 Alphaproteobacteria bacterium
ACTCCGCCCCACCTTTTCCGTTTGACAGCCCCCGGTCCCGTTCCTAAGTTCCGCTTACCATGACGACCGCGTTCGCATATTCGGAGCTGCTCCTCGGCCTTACAGGCCCGGCGCTTTAGTTAGCGTCGGGATTTCGCTGTTCGCCAGTTTTTCGTTTCGCCGAGACCTCCGAGAACCGAACGATGTCAATGCTTTCCAACACCCATAGCCCGTCCGCGCGCGCGCCATTCGCGCTGCGTCCACGCGCCATTCCGCGACTTATCCCCGGGCGCCGGTCCACCTGCGGACCCCGGCCGCCCCTCGCTTCACCCATGACGCGCGCCAACCGCAGCGCCAGGCAACCCGTATGGTTAACGATTAATTAAGCCGCCCGGGGTCTCTTATCCGGCGGCGGAGGATCAAGATGTCACCCATGCCCACAGAGAAGTATCGGGCCTTCACCCCGATCGACCTGCCCGACCGCACCTGGCCCGGCGCGCGGATCACACGCGCGCCCATCTGGTGCTCGGTCGATTTGCGCGACGGCAACCAGGCTTTGGTCAACCCGATGGGCGCCGTGCGCAAGCGCCGCATGTTCGAGACGCTGGTGAAGCTCGGCTTCAAGGAGATCGAGATCGGCTTCCCCTCGGCCTCGCAGACCGACTTCGACTTCGCCCGCGAGCTCATCGAGAAGAACCTGATCCCCGAGGACGTGACGGTCCAGGTGCTGACGCAGTCGCGCGAGCATCTGATCGAGCGCACCTTCGAGGCCTTGAAGGGCGTCCACCGCGCCATCGTCCATCTCTACAATCCGACCTCGACCTTGCAGCGCCGGGTCGTCTACGAGATGGACCGCGATGGCATCAAGGAGATCGCAGTCAAGGGCGCGCAGCAGATCAAGGATCTGGCCGCGAAAGCCCCCGAGACCGACTGGTTCTTCCAGTACTCGCCCGAGAGCTTCACCCAGACCGAGCTCGATTTCGCCTGTGAGGTCTGCAACGCGGTCACGGAAGTCTGGGAGCCGACGCCCGACCACAAGGTCATCTACAACCTGCCGGCCACGGTCGAGGTCGCCACGCCCAACATCTACGCCGACCAGATCGAATGGATGCACCGCAATCTGGCGCAGCGCGATGCGGTCGTCTTGAGCCTCCACCCGCACAACGACCGGGGAACGGGCGTCGCCGCGGCCGAGCTCGGCGTCATGGCCGGCGCCGACCGCATCGAGGGCACGCTCTTCGGCAATGGCGAGCGCACCGGCAATGTCGACGTCGTCACCCTGGCGCTCAACATGTTCACCCAAGGCGTCGATCCGGCGCTCGACCTCTCCAATGTCGAGGAGATCGTCGAGGTGGTCGAATACTGCAACCAACTCCCCGTCCACCCGCGCCACCCCTATGGGGGCGAGTTGGTCTACACCGCCTTCTCCGGCTCGCATCAGGACGCGATTAAGAAGGGCTTCGCCGCCCGCGACCGCCAGAACTCCGAGCTTTGGGAAGTCCCCTATCTGCCCATCGATCCCGCCGATGTCGGTCGCTCTTATGAGGCCGTCATCCGGGTCAACTCGCAATCTGGCAAGGCGGGCGCGGCCTGGGTGCTGCAGCAGGATTACGGTCTCGAGCTGCCGCGCCACCTGCAGATGGAGCTGAGCGAGATCGTCCAGCGCGCCGCCGACGAGACCGAGTCCGAGCAGTCGCCGGAAGCGATCTACGCCATGTTCAAGGCGGAATATCTCGAGGCGACCGATCCCTTCGAGATGCTCGACCACCGCACCGTGCCCGAGGTCAAAGGCGCGCATACGCGCCGCATGACCGCCTCGATCCGCGACCAGGGCGTGGAGAAGGAGATCGTCGGGCACGGCAACGGCCCGATCGACAGCTTCGTCGACGCCTTCCGCCAGACCTACGGCATCGATGTCAGCGTCAACGACTACCACGAGCACGCCGTCGGCGCGGGCTCGGATGCCACCGCCATCGCCTATGTCGAGGTCACCGCGAACGGCACCACGCTGCACGGTGTCGGCATGGACCACAACATCGTCACCGCCTCGCTCAAGGGCACGGTGAGCGGCATCAACCGCGCCATCGCCAAAGGCTACGTCACGCCGAAGCGGGCGGCCTGAATAATCTTTTATGGCTGTCCATAGGTTGTCTAAGTGGTCGTAATTTAACCATAACTTCAGCTGCCGTGCTTGACGCGCGGCCCCGTGAAGGACCATCGTAAGAGCGAGCCGCGTGAAGCGGCTCGCTCTGATGCGTCTTGAACGAGGGCCGGGAGATGGCGGCGAAAAACCCGTCATTGGACGAAACGGGCCGCTCGAGCGACGAACGGTCGGAACTTGGTTCGGGCGCGGCGGTTGCCGCGAAGCCCGGCGCCGGGCGCTCCACGCGTTATGCCCTCGTCACCGAGGCGATGACCGAGGGTGTCTATGACTGGAACGTCCAGACGGGCGAGCTCTGGGTCTCCGCGCGCCTTAACGAGATCATGGGCTTCGAGCCCGATTCGCTGACCGCCACTGATTGGAACGCGCGTATCCACGAAGACGACTTCGCGGGCTACCGGGACGCGCTCAAAGGCTACTTCAAGGGCGAGACGCCGGCCCTGGTTACCGAGTATCGCGTCCGGCGCGACGCCGGCGACTACATTTGGGTCTCCGACCGCGCGCGCTGCGTCCGCGACGACGAAGGCCACGCCGTGCGCGTCGTCGGCGCCATCAACGACATCACCGCGCATCGCCTGGCCGAAGCCTCGCTTCGCCGCAGCGAGGAGCGCTATGCGCTGGCCATGCAGGCGGTCAACGAGGGCGTCTACGACTGGAACCTCGAAAGCGGTGAGATCTACTATTCCGACAGCGTGCACAACGCGGTTGGCCTGACGCCCGAGCAGTTGGGCACGGCCGACGACTGGTACACGCGCATCCATCCCGACGACCAGCCGCGCTACCGTGCCGCGCTGGTCGATCACTTCAAGCAGCGCACGGACCGTTTCGACTGCGAGTTCCGCTACCGCGACTCGAATGACCAATGGCGCTGGGCGCGCCAGCACGGGATCGCACAGTTCGACGATGAGGGCCGGGCCACGCGTATGGTCGGCGCGACCGGCGACATCACCGAGCTCAAGCACCAGCAGTCCGCTGCCGCGGCGGCAGAGGCGCAGCTCTCCCAGGCGATCGATGCCATCTCGGAAGGCTTTTCGCTTTACGATGCCGAGGACCGCCTGGTGCTGTGCAACGAGCAATACCGCCGCATCTACGCCGGGCTCGAGGACGTGCTGAAGCCGGGCGTGAAGCACGAAGAAATTCTCCACGCTTTCGGCACACGCGGCCTCATCGCCGAGACCGACATCGATCCTGAAAAATGGGTGCGCCAGCGTCTCCACCGCCACCTCAACCCCGGCGCGCCCTACGAGCAGGAGCTGGCCGACGGCCGCTGGGTCAAGGTCGCCTGGCGCAAGATGGCCAATGGCAGCATCGCCGGGGTCTTCACCGACATCACCGAGATGAAGAGCATCGAGTTCGCGCTGCGCGAAAGCGAGCGGCGCTACGCCCAGGCGATGGAAAGCGCCAACGAGGCGTTGTGGGACTGGGACATTGCGACGGGCACCATCTTCATGGCGCCGCAGTTCCTAAAACGCTTCGGCGTGGAGGTCGACGACGACGGGCGTATGACCACCGAACAATGGGCCTCGCGCATCCATCCCGAGGATCTCGGCATCTTCAGGGATGCCATCCGCGCGCATCTCCGGGGGCAGACTGAATTCTACACCTGCGAGTTCCGGGCGCTCGATGCCGAGGACAACTATATCTGGCTCTTCCATCGCGGCCTCGGCCAGCGCGGCGAGGACGGCCGCGTCCACCGCATGATGGGCTCGACCGCCGACATCAGCGACCGCAAGGCGGCCGAGCGCGCTCTGGAAGCCGCGCGCGACGAGGCCGAGGCCGCCCAGCAGCGTCTTGTCGACGCGATGGAATCGATCTCCGAAGGCCTCGTCCTCTTCGACGCCGACGACCGCATCGTCACCTGCAACAGCAACTACCGCCAATATTTTTTGGATGCGGTCGGCGACGAAGTCGGCCGCCTGGTTGTGCCCGGTGCGTCGTTCTGGGACATCGTTCGCGCCGCCCACGCAAAGGACATGTTCCCCGATCTCGTCGGCGTGGACATCGAAGAGTACATAGCCCGGCGCAAGGAGCGCCGCCGCTCCGGCGAGGCCCGCCAGGCCGTCGAGCAGCATCTCTGTGACGGCCGCTGGCTGCAGATCAACGAGCACAAGACCGCGAGCGGCGGCATCGCCTCGGTCTATACCGAAATCACCCAAATGAAGCGACGCGAGTCCGAGCTCGCCGACAAGACCACGACGCTGGAGGGCCTGTCCGCCAAGCTCGCACGCTATCTCCCGCCGCAGGTCTACAGCTCGATCTTCAGCGGCGCGCAGTCGGTCGAGGTCGCGGCCCAGCGCAAGAAGCTCACCATCTTCTTCTCCGACATCGCCGATTTCACGGCGACCGCCGACATGCTCGAATCGGAGGAGCTGACCACGCTGCTCAACCAGTATCTGACCGAAATGTCGGCGATCGCGCTGGAGCATGGCGCCACCATCGACAAGTTCATCGGCGATGCGGTGCTCGCCTTTTTCGGCGATCCGGAGACCAAGGGCGTCAAGGAGGATGCGCTTGCCTGTGTGCGCATGGCGATCGCCATGCAGCGCCGCATCCGCGAGCTGCGCGAGGGATGGCACGGGCGCGGCTTCGACCAGGGCTTCGAGATGCGCGTTGGCATTACCACCGGCTTCTGCACGGTCGGCAATTTCGGCAGCGAGGACCGGCTCGACTACACGGTCATCGGCAATCCGGTGAATCTTGCCGCCCGGCTGCAATCGCGTGTCGAGCTGGGCGGTATTCTGATCGGGGCGGAGACCGAGGGGCTGGTGCGCGACGAGGTCAAGACCGAAGAACAGGACGCGATCGAGCTCAAGGGCATTCCGCGCCCCGTGCGCACCTACAAGGTGCTCGGCATCTATGACGAGCTCGAAGGCGATGGCCGCGTCATTCGCCGCGATCAGGCGGGCTTGAAGCTCGAGATCGACCGCGCCAAGCTTTCCGACGAGGACAAGGCGGCGGCCATCGCGGCGCTCGAGGATGCCGCCGCCCAGCTCAAGAAATAGTGGCCGCGCCGGGGCTGCTTCGTTAGACAGGCAGGCATGGCGACCCAGGATCCCCGCACCGCCTTCGTCACCGGCGGCACCGGTTTCGTCGGCATCAACATCGTCGACGCGCTGCTGGCCGAGGGCTGGTCGGTGACGGCGCTGCATCGTGCGAGCGCCGATGTGAGCGAGCTGACCAAGCGCGGCGTCGCGCTGGCCCAAGGCGATATCACCGATGCGTCGTCGCTCGCGGCCGCGATCCCCAAAGACGTCGACGCCGTTTTTCACGCTGCCGCAAGCCTCAGCATGTGGTCGCGCAAGAACGCCGAGCAGGAGGCGATCAATGTCGGCGGTACCCGCAATGTCGTCGAGGCGGCGCGCGCGGCGGGCGCGAAGAAGCTCATCCACACCTCGTCGGTCTCGGTCTACGGATTGCAGACCGGAACGATCGACGAGACGGCGGAGAAACAGGGCCGCACCTCCTGGCTCGGCTATCAGCGCACCAAGTACCTGGCCGAGGAACAGGTGCTCGCCGGCATCGAGCGCGGCTTGCCCGCCGTCATCATGAACCCCTGCAGCATCATCGGCGCGCACGACAAGACCGGCTGGGCGCGGCTCATCCGTATGATCGCGGTGGACGATCTGCCGGTGGTGCCGCCCGGCTCGTGCTCTTTCGCTCCCGTTCGCGCGGTGGCCGCGGCGCATGTCGCCGCCGCCGACAAGGGCGGGGTCGGCGAAAACTATCTCCTGGGCGGCGTCGACGACAGTTACCTCTCCTTCGTGCGGACGGCGGGCGCGTTGTTGAACCGCAAGGTTCCCACGACGCCGACGGCGCCATGGAAGATCCGCCTCTTCGGCCGCATCCTGGCGGGCGTGGCGGCCGTCACCGGCAAGGAGCCCCGCGTCACGCCGGAGGGTGCTGCGCTCGCCTCGCGCAATCTCTTCGCCGATTCCTCGAAGGCGGAAAGCGAGTTGGGCTACGAGACCGTCTCGCTCGAAGCGATGGTGCGCGAGAGCATCGATTGGCTGCGTGGTGAGGGCCTGATCGACGCATAATCACGCGTGGTTGCCGCGATTGCGCGTGCAAGCCGTGGCCCAATCCGTATAGTTGTGCCCCCGTTCCCGCACATCAGACTTCGATCCCGCAGCCATGCCCGATACCGCCCGCGACCCGCTCGCGCTCGCTGAAGATTTGATCATTCGCGCCAAGGCCGCCGGGGCTGACGCCGCCGATGCGCTTTTTTTCGAAAGCGTGTCGCTTAGCCACAGCCAGCGTCTCGGCGAGATCGAGAAGCTGGAGCGCTCCGAGGCGCAGGACCTCGGCCTTCGTGTGTTTATCGGCCAGCGCCAGGCCATCGTCTCGACCACCGATTATGGCGATGCCGCGCTGAGCGAGCTGGTGGACCGCGCCGTCGCGATGGCGCGCGCGGTCCCGGAAGATCCCCATATCGGCCTCGCGCCGTCTGATCTCTTGGCAACCGAGACCCTCGATCTCGATCTCGTCGATGCCGAGGAACCGGCGCCGGAGGTGCTGATCGAGCGCGCCCGCGCCGCGGAGGAGGCGGCCCGCGCCGTCGACGGCATCACCAATTCCGAAGGCGCCGATGCGAGCTGGGCCTCCGCGCATATCGCGCTCGCCGCCTCCAACGGCTTCGGCGGCACCTACCGGTCCTCGCGCCACAGCGTCGCCGTCGCGGTCCTCGCCGGCGAAGGCCTGGATATGCAGCGCGATTACGATTGGGCCAGCGCGGTGCATGGCGGCGATCTGCCCTCGGCCGCCGAGATCGGCCGCAGCGCCGGCGAACGCACGGTCAAACGCCTCAACCCGCGCAAGGTCAAGACCACGAAGGTGCCGGTCGTCTACGATCCGCGCGTGGCGGGCGGCATGCTCGGCCACCTGTCCTCGGCGATCTCCGGCGCGGCCATCGCGCGCGGCACCAGCTTCCTCAAAGACAAGATGGGCGAGACGATCTTCGATCCCGCCATCACCGTCATCGACGATCCGCACAGAAAGCGCGGCCTGCGCTCGAAACCCTTCGACGGCGAGGGCGTGATGGCCAGGCGCCGCGCCCTCATCGACAAGGGCAAGCTCACAACCTGGCTGCTCGATCTGCGCTCGGCGCATCAGCTCGGCCTGCAGACGACCGGCCACGCCTCGCGCGACACCACCTCGCCGCCCTCGCCCTCGGCCACGAATCTCTACATGGAGGCGGGAACGGTGAGCCGCGACGATCTGATCGGCGACATCAAGGACGGCTTCTACATCACCGAGCTGATCGGCTTCGGGGTCAACGGCGTGACCGGCGATTACAGCCGCGGTGCCGCCGGATACTGGATCGAGAACGGCGCGCTCGCCTATCCAGTGAGCGAGGTCACGGTCGCCGGCAATCTGCTCGAGATGTTCAAGAACCTCACGCCCGCAAGCGACCTCGTCTTCCGCTACGGCGTCGACGCCCCCACGATTCGCATCGACGGCATGACTGTCGCGGGCGCGTAAAGGCGGTCACGGATATCCTCCTCCCCCACAAGGGGGGAGGGAAATTATGTATCCTCGTTGAGAGAATTACTTACCGCGGCACGATGATCGTGAGCCGTCGCCCGGCGATGCGGAAATCGACCGGCGTGGTTCCCGCCGGATCGCCGTCCGCCTGCACCGGCTCGCCCTCCGGGGCCTCGAAGGCGCCCGCCCGTGTCTCGACGATGCGCACCCCGCGCGAGCGCGGCAGCGTGCCGAGCAGCATCTGGATCGCATAGAAAAAGTTGGCGATGCGTCCCCGGCGCAGGAACAGCACAGCGTGGAACACCGGCTCCTCGAGATCGGCCTTGGGCGCCACGACGTAACGCCCCGCATAGCGACGCCCGTTGGCGATGATCGCCCCCCAGGCCTCGACCGTCTCGCCGTCGAGGCGGATGCGGAAGCGCGCGGGCTTGTGGCGGATCAGCTGCCGGACGGCGCCGATCACATAGGCGTATTTGCCGAGGATGTTCTTGAGCCCCGTGCTCATCTGGGCCACCACGCGGGCATCGAAGCCGACGCCGGCCATCATCACGAAGTGGTTCTCGCCAAGCCGCCCGAAATGGATCGAGCGCTCGGGCCCGTGGACGATGGTCTGCGCGATCGCCTCGGGCTTCTTTGGCAACCCGAGCTCGGTGGCGAGCACGTTTGCCGTGCCGATCGGGATCACTGCGACGCGCTCGGTGGTGAAGGCGAGCGCGGCCGCGGCTTCGTTGATGGTGCCGTCGCCGCCGGCGACCACGATCGCATCATAGCCCTGGCCCGCCCCCTCGGCGGCGAAGGTCCGCGCCTCGCCCTGGGCCAGCGTCTCGCGCACGGTGACGGCGCAGCCGAGCCGCGCCAGCTGCCGCAACGTCTTGCTGAAGCGCTTGCGCCGCCGCCGGCCGGCGGTGGGATTGTAGATCACCAGGACGCGCCGCCGCCCGGCCTGTTCGGAGGGCCGCAGCATCAGGCGGGCGCCGCGGATGGCGGGCGCGGTCATCGGGGGATGGGCGGGCATCTGCAGCGAGCCGCCACTTGCTCGTGACCGGCCCGAGCGTCCTGACTGCTGGGCCGGCTTGCCGCCGGGTTCGCTCACGCGCGCACCCATGCGCGGTGGGTCGCGGCGGATAAAGCCGTCAGGACTGTTCGGGCCGTCACGGGATCGTCATGAAAATTTAATGCGCCCGATATCGCCAAGGAAACCGGTTCTGTAGTCATTCTGCCCCGATCTCGTTGGCTACGCGGTGGACGTACCTTGGACGATGGTCTCCGGCGGAGCGGTATGCGGGCTGCTCCATGAATATGGCGATCCACAGGGACGTCGCAAGACGTTTCCGGACCATCTGGATTTCCGACATCCACCTCGGCACGCGCGGCTGTCAGGCCGAGCTGCTGCTTGATTTCCTGAAGCACACCGAGTCCGAGACGCTCTATCTCGTCGGCGACATCATCGACGGCTGGCGCCTGAAGAAATCCTGGTACTGGGCGCAAAGCCACAACGACGTGATCCAGAAGGTGCTGCGCAAGGCGCGCAAGGGCACGCGCGTCATCTACGTGCCGGGCAACCACGACGAGGTCTTGCGCGACTACGTGCCGATCCAGCTCGGCGGGGTGCAGGTCGCCGACGAGCCGGTGCACGAGACCGCCGACGGACGCCGCTTTCTGGTCATCCACGGCGATCAGTTCGACGCCGTCGTGCGCTACGCCAAGTGGCTCGCCTTCCTGGGCGACTATGCCTACAACGCAGCGCTCACGATCAATGTCTGGTTCAACGCGGTGCGCCGCAAGCTCGGCCTGCCCTACTGGTCGCTCTCCTCCTTTTTGAAGCAGAAGGTCAAGAACGCGGTCGAATATGTCGGCCGCTTCGAGGCCGCGGTCGCCGAGGAAGCCCGCCGCCGTACGGTCGATGGGGTCATCTGCGGGCACATCCACAAGGCCGAGATCCGCGATTTCGACGGCGTGCTCTATTGCAACGACGGCGATTGGGTCGAGAGCTGTACGGCGCTGGTCGAGCACGCCGACGGCCGCCTGGAGATCGTCGACTGGCTGGCGCATCGCGGCGGGCAGGTGAGCGCAAACGCGCTGCCCGCGGCCAACCCTGCAGCCAATCCCGCCGCCAATCCCGCAGAATGAGGATCCTCATCGTCACCGATGCCTGGTTTCCGCAGATCAACGGCGTCGTTCGCACGCTCGACACCGTGCGCGGCGAGCTTAACGCCCTCGGCCACCGGGTCGAGGTGATCTCGCCCAAGGACTTCCGCACCATCCCGTGCCCGACCTATCCCGAGATCCGCCTGGCGCTGTGGCCGGGCCACCGGATCGCGCGGGTCATCGCGCGCTTCGAGCCGCAGGCGATCCACATCGCCACCGAAGGCCCGCTCGGCTGGGCGGCGCGGCGGCTCTGTCTCAAGAGCAAACTGCCCTTCACCACCTCCTTCCACACCAAGTTTCCCGAATACATCCATGCGCGCTTCCGCATTCCGGTCTCCTGGGGCTATGCGGTGCTGCGCCGTTTCCATGAACCCTCGCGCGGCGTGATGGTGGCGACCCCGACCCTTGCCCGCGCGCTCGAGGCGAATGGTTTCAAGACCGTCAAGCCGTGGTCGCGCGGCGTGAATACCGGCCTCTTCCATCCGCGCGAGCGCGGCTTTCTCGAAGGACCGCGCCCGATCTCGCTCTTCGTCGGCCGCGTGGCCGTGGAGAAAAACGTCGAGGCGTTCCTCAAGCTCGACTTGAAGGGCACCAAATACGTCGTCGGCGACGGCCCGCAGATGGCCGAGTTGAAGGCGCGCTATCCGCAGGTCCGCTTCACCGGCTACAAGACCGGCGAGGATCTCGCCCAGCACGTCGCCGACGCGGACGTCTTCGTCTTCCCCAGCCGTACCGACACCTACGGCCTCGTCCTGCTCGAGGCGCTGGCGAGCGGCGTGCCTGTCGCCGCCTATCCGGTCCATGGGCCCATCGACGTCGTGAACGGCCACCGCATCGGCGTGCTCGACGAGGATCTCGGCTGCGCGGTGCGCAAGGCGCTTAAGATATCCCGCACCGCCTGCCGGGACTTCGCGCTCGGCTTCACCTGGCGCGCCTGTGCCGAGGAGTTCCTGGGCAACCTGCATCCCTTCGAGCTCAGCGACTAACTTCCGCGCAGGGCCGCAAGCGTTTGCCGCCCTTTGGGGCCGTGCTATGGTCGTTCGGTCATAGCGGCCGAACCAATTCCTTGCCGAATCAAACACATAACAAAGCAGACGCACTGGCATTGGCCGTGGCTGATCGGATCGCAGATCCGCCCGCGCGGGGCTGAGCCTGCATGAAACTCGTCAACCGCCTTTTCAAGAACAAGACGACGCTTGCGGTTTCGTGCTGGCTGATCGCGCGCTACATCCGGCTGGTCGAGCTGACCTCGCGCTGGACGCTGCGCGGCACCGAACCGATGACGGAGATGGCGGCGCGCGGCGAGCCCTTCATTGCCGCCTTCTGGCATGGCCGGATGGTGCTGATGCCCGGCACCTGGCGGCGCATCGGCGCGGGGCGCGCCATGCGCATGCTGATCTCGATGCACCGCGACGGCGTGACCATCTCGCGCGTGATTGGACATCTCGGGATCGAGACCATCGCCGGGTCCACCAGCCGCGGCGGCACCGAAGCGCTTCACGCGCTCATCAGGACGCTCCGCGCGGGCGGGCCGGTCGGCATCACGCCCGACGGGCCGCGCGGCCCGCGCATGCGCGCCAGCCCCGGCCTGGCCACGGTGGCGAGCCGGATGAGCGTGCCGGTCTTCGCCGTGAGCTTCTCCTCCACCCGCCGGCGGCTTTTCAAGAGCTGGGACCGGTTTCTCCTGCCATTGCCCTTCGGCCGCGTCACGGTGGTCATGAAGGGGCCGATCGATGTTCGTCACAACGCCGCCTCGGTCGGGCTGGAAGACATGCGCCGCCGCATCGAGGACGCCTTGAACGAGGCGACGCGCGAGGCCGACCAATCCTGCGGGCATGACCCCGTCGAGCCGGCGCCGGAAAATGCGGCGAAAGAAGCGCCGGAAAAGGCAAAGGACGAGCCCGCCGCGTCGGCCGGGAGCCGGGCATGATCGCAACGCTTTACGCCGCCGCGGCGTGGGTGCTTGGACCGTCCGTCCGCGTCGTCCTGATGCTGCGCCGGGCGCGCGGCAAGGAAGACGCCGCACGGTTGCCCGAGCGTCTGGGCACGGCCGGCCTGCCGCGTCCGGAGGGCCCGCTCATCTGGCTGCACGGCGCCAGCGTGGGCGAAGCGCTCTCCGCCCTTCCGCTGATCGACCGTTTGCTTGCCGGCGATGCCACCCGCTCGGTCCTGGTCACGACCGGCACCGTCACCTCCGCCAGGCTCATGGCCGAGCGCCTGCCGGACCGCGCCTTTCACCAGTTCGCGCCGGTCGATCTGCCCGCCGCCGTGGAGCGTTTCCTCGACCATTGGCGCCCCGACCTCGCGCTCTGGCTCGAATCGGAGCTCTGGCCCAACGCGGTCCGCGCCGCGGCCAAGCGGAAGGTTCCGATGGTGCTGGTGAACGCCCGGCTTTCGGCGCGCTCCTATCGGCGCTGGCGGGCGGTGCCGGGCTTTGCCCGGTCGCTGCTCGGCGCCTTCGAGCTTTGTCTCGCCCAAAGTCCCGCAGATGCGGACCGGTTCGCCGCACTCGGTGCAACGCGCGCGGAGAGCGTCGGCAACCTCAAATATGCGAGCCCGCCCCTGCCGGCCGACGCCGCCGCCCTCACGGCGCTCAACACGATGATCGGCGCGCGTCCCGTCTGGCTGGCCGCCAGCACCCATCCGGGCGAGGAGACGATCGTGGCCGAGGCGCATCGGAAGCTGCGCGCCCGGCACCCGACGCTCCTCACCATCATCGCCCCGCGCCATCCCGGGCGCGGCGCCGCGATCGCAACCGAGCTCGCGTCGGCTGATCTCAAAGTCGCCCGGCGCAGCACGAACGAGCCAATCACGGCGGAGACCGAGATCTATCTCGCCGACACGCTGGGCGAGCTCGGGCTCTTCTACCGCCTGGCGCCGATCGCCTTCGTCGGCGGCTCGCTGGTGTCCCATGGCGGGCAGAACCTGCTGGAGCCGGCGCAGCTCGGCTGCGCCATCCTGCACGGCCCCGCCGTGTTCAATTTCGAGGCGATCGCGGGCGCGATGAAGGACGCCGGCGCGAGCGAGCGCGTCTTCGATGCCGGTAGCCTGGCCGCCGCGGTCGACACTTTGCTCACAGACACGGATTTGCGCGCGCGCCGCACC
>JARRKQ010000078.1:0-18269 GCA_037387885.1 Alphaproteobacteria bacterium
GGGGACACGGGCGGGGTTGAAACCCGCCCCTACAAATACCTGTTTAAATCCCCCGGACTCCGGCCCGAATCGCCCGATTCCGCCATCAAAACCGCGCGACTGGCGCTTGCCGGCACCATATTTCTGTATCATTTCGTAGTACAATCAGGCAGATGGACGCGACGCATCATCGCGTCCACGCCCGGCGAGGCGACAGGGACCCGGAACCTCTATGACCGCAGGCAAACAGCTCGTGCTGCTGGGCGTGATCGGCGCGCTTGCCGCCGGGGCCTGGTTTGCCGATCTCGGCAGCTTCCTCGGCAGCGGGCCCGCCGCCGACGAGACGGCCAAGCGCAAGCGCGTCCGCCGCCCAGTCCCCGTCATCGTCAAGCCCGTGATCTTCGACAGCGATGCCGCGGTGATCGAGGCCGTCGGCACCGGCGTCGCGCGCCGGGCCGTCACGCTTTTCCCCGAATCGGCCGGCCGCGTCACTGAGGTGCTGTTCAAGGCTGGCCAGAAGGTCGAGCGCGGCACGCCCTTGCTCAAGCTCGACGACGAGGTCGAGCAGCTCGCGGTCAAGCTCGCGATGGTCGAGCTGAACGAGGCCCGGCGCAAGATCAGCCGCTACGAGAAGCTCGGCAAGCGCGGAAACATCGCCCGCAGCGAGATCGACACCGCCCGCAGCGCCGTCCTGACCGCCGAGCTCAAGCTCTCGCAGGCGGCGCTGGCGCTCAAACGCCGGACCCTGCCGGCGCCCTTCACCGGCGTGGTCGGCATCGCCAAGGTCGAGCCCGGCGACCGGGTGACCACCACCACGGCGATCACCTCGCTCGACGACCGCAGCGCGCTGCGCGTCGATTTCGATGTGCCGGAAAACTTCGTCTACGGCGTCCGGCGCGGCGGCGCCCTCACCGCGATCACCTGGGCGCTGCCCGGCGAGCGCTTCAAGGGCAACATCGCCACCATCGGCAGCCGCATCGACAAGGACACGCGAACCCTGCGCGTGCGGGCGCAGATCCCCAACAAGGGCGACCGGTTGCGTCCCGGCATGGCCTTCTCGATCCGCCTGCCGCTCACCGGCACGCGCTTTCCCTCCGTGCCCTCGGCCGCGATCCAGTGGAGCCGCAAGGGCGCTTACGTCTGGATCATCCGTGACAACAAGGCGGCGCGCGTGCCGGTCTCGGTGGTCAAGCGGAGCGATGCCTGGGTGCTGGTCGATGCGCGGCTGACCACCAAGCACCGCGTCGTCGTCGAGGGCGTGCAGCGCCTGCGCGCCGGCCGCGCCGTCACCGTGCGCAACGACACCGCCGAGGCCCAGACCACCAAGAAAAAACCCGGCGGTAGTCCGAAGAAAACCGCGCAATGAGCGGCGATCCGCTCACCGAGAAGAGCGACCTTCCCTCGATCAGCGTGCGGCGGCCGGAGCTGGCCATCGTCATGAACCTGCTGATCGTGGTGGCGGGCATCTCCGCCTTCCTGGGCGTCGAGGTGCGCGAGCTGCCCAATGTCGACAAGCCGATCGTCACCATCCGCTACGATTTCCCCGGCGCCTCGCCCGCCACCATCGACTCAGACGTGACGCGCGTGCTCGAGGGCGCGGTCGCGCGGGTGCCCGGCGTGCGCTCGATCCGCTCGGCGAGCGAGGAGGCGAACGGCCGCATCCGCCTCGAATTCGAGCCCAACATCGACATCTCCAACGCCGCCAACGATGTGCGCGAGGCGGTGAACGGCGCGCGCCGGCGCCTGCCCGACGGGATGGAGAACATCGTCGTCGTCAAAGCCGACGACAATGACGACCCGATCATCCGGCTTGCCGTCTCCAGCCCGCGCCTCGGCCGCTCCGCGCTCACCAAGGTGATCGAGGACCAGATCGTGCCGGCGCTGCAGCGCGTGCCGGGCGTGGCCGATGTGCCCATCTTCGGCAACCGCGAGCGCACGCTCAATGTCGTCCTCGATCCGGCGCGGCTCACCAGCTACCAGATCGGCGTCGACCAGATCGCCAAGGCGCTCAGAAGCGCCCGCCTCGACGTGCCGGCCGGCAGCATGGACAGCGCCGAACAGAAGCTCCTCGTCCGCGCCGACGCCTCGGTGGTCAAGGAGGCCGCGGTCGAGCGCATCGTCATCAAGGGCAATGTGCGTATCGGCGACGTCGCCAACGTCTTCTACGCGCCGGCCGAGGCGCTCTCTTACGTGCGCCTGAACGGCCGGCGGGTGATCAGCATCGGCATCGTCCGCCAGGCCAAGGCCAACACCATCGACATCGCCGACAAGGTCTATGCCGAGGTGGCGAAGCTCAACCGCAATCTGCACGATGTCGAGATCGTCAAGACGTCGGACGAATCGATCTTCATCCGCGGCGCCATCTCCGAGGTCGTCCTCACGCTCGTCCTCGGCGTGGCCATCGTCATCCTGGTGATGGTCGCCTTCCTCGGCTCGTGGCGGATGGCGCTGATCCCCGCGGTCACCATCCCGGTCTCGCTGATCGGCACCCTTGCCGCCATCTGGCTGATGGGCTTTTCGATCAACATCCTGACCCTGCTGGCATTGGTACTGGCGACCGGGCTCGTGGTCGACGACGCCATCGTGGTGCTGGAGAATGTCGAGCGCAAACGCCGCGCGGGCACCGAGCCGCTCGCCGCCGCCGTGCTCGGCACGCGCCAGGTCTTCTTCGCCGTCATGGCGACCACGATAACGTTGGTCTCGGTCTTCATCCCGATCGCCTTCCTGCCGGGCCAGGCGGGACGGCTCTTCACCGAGTTCGGCTTCACCCTCGCCGTCGCCGTCATCATCTCCTCTTTCGCCGCGCTTTCGATCTGCCCGATGCTGAGCTCGCGCCTCGCGGTCGACATGGGCGCGAAGAAGGGCCCCGTCGCCCGCGCTGGTGCGGCGATCATGGCGCCCTTCGAATATCTGGGCGGCCAGCTCGCGACGCTTTATGACCGCTTGCTCGGCCAAGCGATGCGCGTGCCGCTGCTCTTCGTCGGCGTCCTTCTCATCGGCGCCGCCATGGTCGGCACGCTGTTTTATTCGCTCAAACAGGAATTGGTGCCGCGCGAGGACCGCGGGACGTTCATCATCACGATGCAGGGCCCCGACGGGACCAACCTCGAATACACCGACCGCCAGGCCGTCAAGGCGGAGAAGCTGCTGCAGGACGTGGTGCGCCGCGGCGAGACCGACACGATCATGTCGATCATCGGCCGCTACGATTTGAACCGCGCCTTCATCATCGTGCCGCTCTCGCCCTGGGGGACGCGGCGCTCGCAGCACGAGATCGCGGCCAGCCTGCGCGAGGGCCTGAATGCCATTCCCGGTGCCCGCTCTCGCATCCGCAGCCGGAACAGCTTGCGCATCCGCTCGCGCGGCGGGCAGCTCGAATTCGCCATCACCGGCCCTGACTACACCACCATCCTCGCCGCCGGCGACAAGCTGATCGCGGCGATCGAGCGCGAGCTGCCGGGCCTTACCGGGGCGCGGCTCGACTACCAGAACACCCAACCGCAGCTTGCGCTCAAGATCGACCGCGAGCGCGCCGCCGATCTCGGCATCGACGTCGAGGGCATCGCCGCTGTCCTGAAGGCGGTCGTCGAGGGCACCGAGATCACGGAAATAAACGTCGGCGACCAGGCCGTGCCGGTGCGCCTGCAAACCACGGCCGGCACGGTCGACGACACCGACGACCTGCGCAATCTCTACGTCACCGCCCGCAACGGCCGCATGGTCCCGCTCTCGGCGATCATCACGGTCACGGAAAGCGGCATCGCCGCCGAGCTCGACCGCCACGGCCAGCGCCGCGCCATCGACGTCGATGCCGATCTCACCCCCGGCACGTCGCTGAAGCAGGCGATCGTCGATCTGCGCGCGCTCGCGGCGAAAACGCTGCCGCCGGGCACCGGCCTCGTTTTCCTGGGCGAGGCGCGTACGCTCAACGAGACATCGAGCGGGCTCGCCATCACCTTCATCGTCGCGCTGCTCGTCGTCTTTCTCGTGCTGGCCGCGCAGTTCGAGAGCTTCATGAGCGCCGTCGTGGTCATGGTTACCGTGCCCTTCGGCCTGGCCACAGCCGGCTTCGCGCTCTGGCTCTCGGGCACCTCGATCAACATCTACAGCCAGATCGGCCTCGTCATGCTGGTCGGATTGATGGCCAAGAACGGCATCTTGATCGTGGAGTTCGCCAACCAGCTGCGCGACCAGGGCCGTTCGGTCGAGGAGGCCGCGCGTGAGGCCTCGCGGGTGCGCCTGCGGCCCGTCGTGATGACCATGCTCTCGACCACGCTTGCCGCCGTGCCGCTGGTCTTGAGTACCGGCGCCGGCGCCGAGGCGCGGAACGCCATCGGCTGGGTGGTCTTCGGCGGGCTCGGCATTGCGATCCTGGCGACGCTCTTCATCACGCCCGTCGTCTTCCGCCTGCTCGCCCCCTACGCGCGCAGCCGCGGCGACCGCCAGAAAACGCTGGTCCGCCAGCTACGCAACGCGCCCGAAGCGCGGGCGAGCGAAAGCGGCGGCAGCACTCAACCGGCCGAATAAATCCCGATTTGCAATAGTTTAGAGCCGTGCTAACAAGCGCGCGGGAACCGGCACGCGATAACGAAGCCGGTCAGGACGGAGGGCCTGGGAAGATGCGCAAGATCATGCTGGCTGCGGCCTGTGCCGCGGCCGCCGTTTCGGCGAGCAACGCCGCCGCGGAGACGCTTTACGAGCGCGGCAAATATCTGGTCGAGACCATCGCCGCCTGCGGCAACTGCCACACGCCGGTCGGCCCCAAGGGCCCGATCATGGCGCGCGCCTTTTCCGGCGGACCGCCGCTGCCGGGCGAGGGGTTCAAGGCCTTCGCCACCAACATCACGCCCGACAAGGAAACCGGCATCGGCAAATGGACCGACGCCCAGATCGTCCGCGCCATCCGCGAGGGCGTGCGGCCCGACGGCTCGATCGTCCGCCCGCCGATGCCGATTGAGCTTTACCGCCGGATGTCCGACCGCGACGTCAAGGCAATCGTCGCCTATCTCCGCCGCGTGAAGCCGATCCGCGCCACCACGCCGAAATCCGAATACAAGATCCCGCTGCCCAAATCTTATGGGCCGCCGGTCGGCACGGTCGTCGAGGTGCCGCGCGCGAACAAGGTGGCCTATGGCGCTTATCTCGCCGGGCCGGTCGGGCACTGCATGGCCTGTCACACGCCGATCGTGCGCGGCCGCATCGACTGGTCGCGCGCCGGTATCGGCGGCGAGAAATTCCCCGGGCCCTGGGGCGTGTCGGTGTCGCGCAACATCACGCCGCACAAGACCGACGGGCTCGGCGCCTGGAGCGATGCGGAGATCAAGCGCGCCATCACCAAGGGGATCAGTAAGGACGGATCGAAGCTCGCGCCTCCCATGCCGTATCACAACTATGCGGGCGTGAAACCGGCCGACCTCGATGCGGTCGTCGCCTATCTCCGGTCGCTGAAGCCGCACGCCTCGGAGTAACGGTCTAGCCGGCGGCGGCGCCCCCTTCTTTGGCGTTTTGGGCCTCGGCATAGTTTTGACGCAGGCGCACCTTGTCGATCTTGCCAGTGCCGGTATGCGGGATCTCGTCGACGAAAATCACTTCGTCGGGCAGCCACCACTTGGCGACGTGATCTGAGAGCCACGCGATCAGCGCTTCGCCCTCGACCGTCCCGCCGTCCGCCCGCACGACGATGAGCGCCGGACGCTCCTGCCATTTCGGATGCGGGATGCCGATCACCGCGGCTTCGGCGATGTCGGGATGCCCGACGGCGGCGTTCTCCAGATCGATCGAGCTGATCCACTCGCCGCCCGACTTAATGACGTCCTTGGAGCGGTCGGTGAGCTTGAGCTCGTCATGGGGGCTGATCGTCGCGACATCGCCGGTGATGAGCCAGCCGTCGGCGTCGAGCGCCGGCGCGTCGTCGCGCCTGTAATAGGCGGTGGCGACCCAGTGCCCCTTCACCTTGAGCTCGCCGACCGCCTTGCCGTCGCGGGGGAGTTCGTCGCCCGCCTCGTCGGTGATACGGATCGTATGCCCGAAGAGCGGCCGGCCCTGGGTCTGCCGCGCGGCCATCGCGTCTTGGGGCGTGAGATCCTCCGCCGGCATGGCGAAGGTGCTCGCGGCCTGGGTTTCGGTCATCCCCCAGGCAAGGATCGTCTCGATGCCGTGGTCGCGCTCGAGCGCCTCCATCATCGCCGCCGGGGGCGCGGAGCCGCCGGTGACAACACGCTTCAGCTTCCCGAGCCCGCCGCCATTGGCCTTCAGATGCTCGAGCATCGAGAGCCAGATCGTCGGCACGCCGAGCGAGACGGTCACGCCCTCATCGACGATCAGCGCCTGCAGCGCGCCCATCTCCATCACCCGTCCGGGCAGCACCAGCTTGGCGCCCACCATCGGCGCCACGAAGGGCATGCCCCAGCCGTTGCCGTGAAAGAGCGCAACGATCGGCATGATCGTATCGCGGTAGCTGTAATTCCCGGCGTTCGGCGCCACGTTCGCTATTGCGTGCAGCACGGTGGAGCGGTGGCTGTAGACGACGCCCTTGGGATCGCCGGTCGTCCCCGAGGTGTAGCAGATCGCGCTCGCGCTCTGCTCGTCCAGCGCGGGCCAGTCATAGTCGCCGTCCTCGGCGGCCAGCAACTCCTCGTAGGGACACGCGTTGGGCAGACTCGTCTCCGGCATATGCGCGGCGTCGGTCAGAACGACGAACGTCTCGACCCCCGGGATGTCCTTCGCGATCGCCTCCATCGCCGGCAGGCAATCGAGATCGACCAGCATCGCGCGGTCGCCGGCATGGTTGATCGTATAGGCCATCTGCTCGGGAAAGAGCCGCGGGTTGGTCGTGTGCAGCACCGCGCCCATGCCCGAGACGCCGTAGAAGGCTTCGAGATAACGGTTGTGGTTCCAGGACGCACCACCCACCCGGTCGCCGGGCGCAATGCCGAGACGCAGCATTGCCTGCGCCAGCTTGCGCGAACGCAGCGCAACGTCGCGGTAGGTGCAGCGCGTGATCGGCCCCTCGATCGAGCGCGAGACGACCTCAACATCGGCGAAGGTCTGCGCCGCGTAGTCGATCACGCTGCCGACCAGCAGCGGGTGGAATTGCATTAGTTTCTGCATGGTGTGCGCTCTCGTTAGTCCGCGCTCAGCTTATAGGCCTCGACCCATTCGGCCGGCACGCTCACGGGCAGGTCGAGCAGCATCTGGGCCAGGCCCTTGGCGAGCGGATCGTTGCGCAGGCTCGCCATGCCACCGCCGCCGAGCGCCTGGGTCAGCAGGAAATTGAACCCGCCGATCCCCGGCACGTCGAAACGCGTGACCTCGCTGTTGCCCGCGAGCATGTAGGCGAAATAGTCCTTCACCCGCGCCGCCGTCACCTCGTCGCGGATCAGCGGCACGAAGGCCGGGTCGCGCGCGATGATGCCGATATTGGCGCTGTCCCCCTTGTCGCCCGACCGCCCCCAGGCGATCGCTGCCAATGGCAGCTCCACCCGCTCGCCGCCAGGCAGCGCGGGGAGATCGTCCCCGTAGCTGCGCGCCGGCGCGGCATCGCTCGTCCTGTTGCCGCCGGTTTCCAGCGCAACGTCGCGGGATGCGTCGTTCGCGGTGACTGTGACGGCCACCGCGTCCTTGGGGATCAGGAAGGAGAAGAGCCGCACCTTCGGCTGAACTTTGGGCCGCCCGGAGAACCCGGTCGTGCCCGGCGACCAAGAGGTACCGGCGGGCGCAACCTCGCCGGCGAAGATCTCCAGCGCCTTGCGCTCGGGATGCGCCACGGTCAGCCGCATCACCGCCTCGCGCGAGGCCCGCGCGCCGGCCCGCGCATGCGGCCCGTAGGCCGATTCCGCGCCGAGAATTTCCGTGTGCGTGTCGCTGAAATCGCCGAGGTTCATGTGCCGGAAGATCGCGCGGCTGCGCGCGAGCACAGCCTCGGCGGTGCGCTCGGCCTTGGCGACAGCGTCGCGGCCGATGACGGTCAACATGCCGGTCGCGCGGTAGCCGTCGAGATAGGTCGCGGAAACCTTGTAGCTGTCCGTCGCCGCGCGGCCCTTGGCGCCGGCGACGCGCACGCGCTGATCGCCCGCTTCCGCCATTGTCACGTCGGTGAAATCACAGACCACGTCGGGCAGGATGTAGGTCGCCGGGTCGCCGACCTCGTAGAGCATCTGCTCGGCCACGACCTGGGGCGCGACGAGCCCGCCGGTGCCCTCGGGCTTGGTGACGGTGAAGGCGCCGTCGGCCTCGCATTCGGCGATCGGATAGCCGATGTTGGCCCAGTCGGGCACGTCCTGCCAGTCGGTGTGCAGCCCGCCCGTCGCCTGGGCGCCGCATTCCAGGATGTGCCCGGCGAGGCTGCCCTGCGCCAGTTGATCGAGGTCGCCCGGGCCCCAGCCGAACGCGTGGATGAGCGGCCCCAGCGCCATCGCGCTGTCGACCGCCCGGCCGGTCACGACGATATCCGCGCCGTCATCGAGCGCCGCCGCGATCGGGAAGGCGCCGAGATACGCGTTGATGCTCATCACGCCTTCGGGGAAGGGCGCGCCGGAGAACATCTCGGCGGCACCCGCTTGCTTTAGCGCCCCGGCCCGGTCGAGCAGATCGTCGCCCTCGACCGCGGCGACCTTGAGCGACACCCCCGCCTCGGCCGCCAGTGCCTCGACCGCTTGCGCGCAGGCGCGCGGGTTCATGCCGCCGGCGTTCGAGACGACGCGGATCTTCTTATCCTTGAGATCGCGGATCACCGAGCGCATCGCCACGGTGACGAAGTCGACCGCATAGCCCGCCTTGGGGTCCTTCGCCCGGGCGCGCGCCAGGATCGACATCGTCACCTCGGCCAGATAGTCGACGATCAGATAGTCGATCTCGGCCCCGCGCACGAGCTGGGGCGCGGCCACGGCGCTGTCGCCCCAGAAGCCCGAGGCGCAGCCGATGCGCACGATCCTGTCGTCAGTCATACGCGCAAGTGTGCCGCAACCGGCCCGGCGGTGCGAGGGGTTCGGCGACCCATACGGCAGCATATGCGCGAGACGCGTTCCCTCTCCCCTTGGGGGAGAGGGGACGGACCGATTAGGCTTTTGCCTTCTTCGTCGCCTTCGCGGTCGCCCGCTTCGCTGCGGCGGGCTTCTTGGTCGTCGCGGTTTTCGCAGCCTTCGTCAAGCCGGCGATCTCGTCGCGCATCTTGGCGATGTCGGCGGC
Source organism: Alphaproteobacteria bacterium (assembly GCA_037387885.1). Taxonomy (GTDB): domain Bacteria; phylum Pseudomonadota; class Alphaproteobacteria; order JAPULJ01; family JAPULJ01; genus DATKZM01. The sequence continues at coordinate 9,166 of JARRKQ010000078.1, forward strand.
GAGCGCCGCTTCGATCTTGCCCAACCGGTCATCGACGGTCGTTTTGAGCGCGGCGAGCTTCTCGTCGACTTCCTCGTCGGTCTCGCGCTCGATCTCCTTGCGCGCGCTGTCGATCTGGGCCTCGATTGTCTCGGCGATGCCGCCGTCGAGAACAGCACGGAGCACTTCGACCTGCGCTCCGATCTTCTCCTCCACCGAAGCGCTCAGCGCGCTCACCGCTTCGGAGGCCGAGACCGCTTCGGTCTTGGCGTCCTCCGCTTCGCTCTTGGCCTCGATCGCTTCGCTCTTGGCCTCGATCGCTTCGCTCTTGGCCGCGGACGCTTCGCTTGCGGCCCCTTGGATCGCCTGCTTGGCGGCCTCGATGTCGGCGGTGAGCCCGTCGGTTGCGGATTTGAGCGCCTGGCGTTGCTGCTCGCGCAGCTCGGCGGCGTGCGTCCGCATCGCTTCGATGTCGGCCGTCATGCGCGCGCGCATATCGCTCAGTGTCGCCTCGACCGCATCAAGCGCATCGAGCGCGCCGCCGCCGAACCAGCTCTGGCTCATGGCGCGGACGCCTTCCATCATCGCCTCCTGATTGGCGGCGAGCATGGCGCTCAAATCATCCCAACCGTGGGCGGCGGTCTTGCCCGCGCTCAGCACGTTGTCGATGGTGCGCCGGCGCATATCGTCGAGCTGATCGAACCCTGTCGCCGCCGCCGGATAGACCGTCTCCAGCCGCTCCTTCGTGATGGCGAGAAAGCGCTCATAGCCCTGCTCGAGGGCGTCGACGCCGGCCTTGATGGCGGAGGGGCTCGTAAAGTCTGACATCTCCTTGTCTCTCCTTGATCCGAGTGTTGCTGTCGTGTAGGCACGCGACGTGATTGCTGCAACGCGAAACATGCGTCAGCACCATCGCATCCGACACAATCAAGTCTAATTGTGCATTGCAACAAAATTGTGGCGAGAACGGCGACGCGCAAAAAAGAAACGCGACAATCGCCGAAACAAGTGACGCGCTAAGCGTCCCCCGCCTCGATGCGCATCATCACCTGGTCGATCGGCACCTGCTCGCCCTCGGCGATCAGCGCCTCGGCGATCACGCCGTCATGGGGCGCGCGGACTTCGTGCTCCATCTTCATCGCCTCGACGATGAAGAGGACATCGCCCGCAGCCACGCGCTCGCCCGCTTTGTGCGGCGCGCGCAGCACCTTGCCCGTGAGCGGCGCGCGGATCACACCGTCGCCCGCCTCGGCGCCGAGCGCGCCGGCATGGGCGGGCAGCTCGCGGATCGTCGCACTCACCCCGTCGAGATCGAGATGCACTGTCATGCCGTCAACGACGGCGCGTGCGGTATGCACCGTGCCGGCGTGCTCGAAGCGGATGTACGGGCCGTCGCGCCCGAGCACGCGGAGCGCAACCGTGTCGCCATTGACCTCGACCGTGTGCGGGCCGGTCTCGGCGACCCTGACTCCGGCGTCGATGCGTTCGCCCGCGGCTTCGAGGACGATCGGAATGACGGGGATGAAGCGCCGGCCCCAGACCGGCTTGCTGCCGTCATAGCCCGCGAGCAGCAGCGCGGCGAGGGCCAGCATAACGGACGAGGGTGCGGAAGTTTCCAACGACGCACCAGCGAATCCGGAATCCAGAAAATCGGTCGTCGCCTCGCCGGCGGCAAAGGTCTCGTCGCCCAGCACCTCGATCAGGAAGCGCCGGTTGGTCGGGAGACCAAGCAGCACCGTGTCTTCGAGCGCGCCGATCAGGCGGCGGCGCGCGACCGAGCGGGTCTCGCCCCAGGCAATCACCTTGGCGATCATCGGATCGTAGAAGGGCGTGACCTCCTGACCCTCCTTGAGGCCGTGATCGACGCGGATGAAGGCGCCGTGCGGCGGACGCCAGGCGGCGGCATGCCCGGCCGCCGGCAGGAAGCCCGCCGCCGGGTCTTCGGCGTAGAGCCGCGCCTCGATCGCATGGCCCTCGAAGATCACATCCTCCTGGTCGATCGGCAGCGCCTCGCCCGCCGCGACTGCCATCTGCAGCGCCACGATGTCGAGGTCGGTCACCATCTCGGTCACCGGGTGCTCGACCTGCAGGCGCGTATTCATCTCAAGGAAATAGAAACTGCCGTCGGCGGCGAGCAGGAACTCCACCGTGCCCGCGCCTTCGTAGCCGATGGCCCGCGCCGCCGCGACCGCCGCCGCGCCCATCTCCGCGCGCAATTCCTCGTCCACCGCCGGGCTTGGCGCTTCTTCGAGCACCTTCTGGTGGCGGCGCTGGACCGAGCAGTCGCGCTCGCCCAGATGGACCGCGTTGCCGTGGGCGTCGGCGATCACTTGGATCTCGACATGGCGCGCGCCGGTGATGAGGCGTTCGAGCAGCACCCGGTCGTCGCCGAAAGCGCCCTTGGCCTCGGATTGCGCGGCGGTCAGCGCCGCCTTGAAGTCCTTGGCGTCCGCGACCGCGCGCATGCCGCGCCCGCCGCCGCCCGCCGCCGCCTTGATCATCAGGGGATAGCCGACTTGCCCGGCGGCCTTGGCGAGCGCCGCGGCCGACTGATCCTCGCCCGTATGGCCGGGAACGGTGGGCACGCCGGCTTTCTCCATGCGCGCTTTCGCTTTGGCCTTGTCGCCCATGAGCGCGATGGCCTTGGCGGGCGGGCCGATGAAGGTGAGCCCGGCCTTGGCGCAGGCGCGGGCGAACGCCGCGTTCTCCGCCAGGAAACCGTAGCCCGGATGGACCGCATCGGCGCCCGATTGCTTGGCGGCGTCGACGATGACCGGGATCGAGAGATAGCTTTCGGCGACCGGCGGCGGGCCGATCCGCACCGCCTCGTCGGCCGCGTCGACATGGAGCGCGCCCGCGTCGGCGTCGCTGTAGACGGCGACGGTCTTATGGCCGAGTTCGCGGGCGGCGCGGGCGATGCGCACCGCGATCTCGCCCCGGTTGGCGATCAGGATTTTCGAGACGGTCATGGCTGCTGTCCGCGCGCTGCCCCGATCCTTCGAGACGCCGGCTGTCGCCGGCTCCTCAGGATGAAGTTTTTATTTGAAATCAATGACATAACTTCATGGTGAGGAGCGGCGCGCAGCGACGCGTCTCGAACCATGGGCAGCCCGCGAGATGGCAACATGGTCACCCCCGCGCCACGCCGTAGCTGTTGGGATTGAGCGCGCGATGCTCCGCCTCCCAACACAGACCGAGCAGGAAGCCAAAGAGGCGCCGGCTGTCGCGCGGGTCGATGATGCCGTCGTCCCAGAGCCGCGCGGTGGCGTAGAGCGCCTTGCTCTCCTCCTCGATGGCGGCGACGATGCCGTCGTGCATCGCCTGGATCTGCTTGGTCGGCACCGGCCCGCCGCGGCGCTTGTACTTGGCGGTCTCGACGATTTTCATCACGCCCGCCGCCTGCTCGCCGCCCATGACGGCGATGGCGTTCGCCACGGCCTGAATCATTTTCGAGCCGTGCTTGATGGCGCCGCCGGCCTCGGCGTCCTTGCCGACCATGTAGCCGGTGGTGTTGTGCAGATAGAGGATCGGCGTGCCGGCCTGGCAGCAGAGCTGGATGAACTGCGCGCCCTTCACCGACCCCTGCGGCGTGATCGGGCCGTTATTGGCGATGATGCCGCAGCGCCAGCCCTCGATGGTCGCGGTGCCGCACACGGTCTGGGTGTCGAAGAGCGGCTTGAAGTCGAGGAAGTCGGAGCCGTCGACGAGCCGGGCGATCAGCTCGCGAACTTCGTAGGGCTTGCGGTAGTCGACGTTGACGATGCCAAGCACATCGTCGATCGGATAGAGCGGCTCGGCATAGTCGCGCGCGGGGCGCGGCGGCAGGTCGGCATTCCAGTCGAGCCCGGCCACCACGTCGCGGGCGATGGCGATGGCGTGGGCGTCGTCCTCGGCCATGTATTCGGCCAAGCCCGTGACTGTCGCGTGCAGCACGGCGCCGCCTAGCTCCTCATCCGTGGCGTCCTCGCCCAGCGCCGACTTGGTGAGCGGCGGGCCGGCGAGGAAGATCTTGGCGCGGTCGCGCACGACGATGGTGTAATCCGACATGCCGGGCAGATACGCACCGCCGGCCGTCGAGGAGCCGTGGACCACGGTGATCTGCGGGATGCCCTCGGCCGAAAGACGCGCCTGGTTGCAGAAGGTGCGCCCGCCCATCACGAAAATATCGGCCTGGCGCAACAGGTTAGCGCCCGCGCTCTCGACCAGGTTGACCATCGGCAGCTTGTTCTCGCGGGCGATGTCGTGGCAGCGGATCACCTTCTTCACGCCGCCCTGGGAGAGCGCGCCGCCCTTGATGCCGCTGTCGGAGGCGACGACCAGACAATGCGTGCCCGCGACCGAGCCGATGCCGGCGATCTGGCCGCCGCCGGAGATCGTCTCGTCGCCGTCGTCGTCGTGCATCTTGTAGCCGGCGAGCGACGAAATCGGCACGAAGGGCTGATCGCGGTCGAGCAGCAGCGCCAGGCGCTCGCGCGGCAGGAGTGCGCCGCGTTCGACGAATCTCGGCTTGGCGCGCGCCGAGTGCTCGGCGATTTTTGCCTCAAGCCCCTGCACCTCCTCGATCTTCTCGAGCATGGCCGCGCGGTTCTCCTGAAAACCTTTGGAACGCGTGTCGACCTTGCTTTCGATCACCGGCATCGCGGCACCTCGTTGGACTTTTCGCCGCCCATCCATAGGACAGCGCGAACGGTCGGCCGATCCTATGCGGATTGGCGGGGCCTGTCGTACTCATTTACGATTTTTGCCGCCCCGGGAAAATGCATGGCTGGCATAGCCGGTGCGCGGCCATAAGCCATGTCCGCAATATGGGCCGCGGACGTTCGGCTGTCTCAGACCGTCTCAACTGTGCCGCAGAGGTGTCTCAAGCGTCTCATCCGTCCCAACCGTCTCAAAATCGGCCTCAGAGCGCGCGCCAGCCGCGTCCGGCATGACCGAAGTCGAACACTTCCGGATGGAGAATCTCGGCGAGGATCTCCAGCGAGTCGACGAGGCGCGGTGCTGGCCGGCTGAAATAGTGGTTGGCGTCGACGAGGGCGACCTTGGCGTTGCGCACGGCCCGAAGCTCCGACCAGAAGGGCTGCGCCTCGAGCGCCTTGATCTCCTCCGCGACCCGGTCGATGCCGAAGCCGCAGGGCATGACGACGATGACGTCGGGATCGGCCTCCGCCAGGGCGGCGGCGTCGATCCAGGGCGCGTGCGCGCCGGCCACACCGAAAATATCCATGCCGCCGGCCAGCGCGACCAGTTCGGGGATCCAGTTGCCGGCGGCCATCAGCGGCTCGATCCACTCGATGCAGGCCACGCGCGGGAGCACGCCCGATGAATCATTATGCGCTCTCGCCCGCGCCGCGATCCCGTCGATCCGCGCTTTCAATCCCTCGATCAGCGCCGCGCCCGCGGCGTCGGCATCGAGCGCGGCGGCGACCCGCGCGAAGTCATCCCACACCGTCGCCAATCCCGCCGGCACCAGCGAAACGACCTCGGGCGCAGCGCCGGTCCATTCGCGCAGCGCCGCCGTGACCGTGTCGAGCGACACCGCGCAGACCTTGCACTGGTCCTGCGTCACGATGAGATCGGGGGAGAGCGCCCGCAGACGCTCGGCATCGACTCGGTAGATCGAGAGCCCGTCCTCAACCAGCGCCCGGATGTCGCGGTCGATCGCCGCACTGTCGCCGGCGCCGTGAAAAGCGCTGTCGGTCAGCACCGGCAGCGCGTCGAGCCCGTCGGGAAAATCACATTCATGGCTGCGCCCGACCAGCGCCTCGCGAAACCCCAAGGCGCAGACAATCTCGGTGCCGCTCGGCAATAGCGAGGCGATGCGCATGCGCGCTCACACGCCGCCCGGCGGCAGTTCCTCGCCATATTTGTCGTAGAACACGAAGCTCGCCGCCAGCATGTCGACGCTATGACCGTCGGCGGCAAAGGGACAGAGCAGACGCGAATACCGAATCTGCTCGAGCTCCGCGCTTAGAGGCAGGCCGACATCGGGCGCATGAAAGTGGGGCTCACCCGTTTCGACCACCTTTTCATAGCTCGGCAGAAGCCAGGCCAGATAGGCATCGTCGTGAAGCTCGTCATAGAACTTGCCGGTCGTATCGTAGCCCATCCATTCGGAGATCTGCGTGCCGACCAGGCGATGGCCGTAGCGCAGACGATCGCCGTCGCGGACGACGTCGATCAGAAATATCCAGGGCATCAGGAGCGGAATGTCGATCGGATCGATATGCTGCCGGCCCGGTAGAAGACCCGGTCCCGGCGACTTCTCTAGCCAATAATCGTAAAACTGCTCGTGCCGTGAATGACCAAACGTACTGCGGATATCCACCATTACGAGTACTCGATTACCAGAGGTTGCAATCTCTGTCGAGAGACCGCCCTGAATATTTGCGTATTTACATACTATTTTGTGTAGACTCCGAAGATTACATCCTTAATACGTGTATGTCGTTGACATTTAACACGAAATTAGTGTGCAGAATTTCGTGACTTTGCGCGCACCGCAAAGCGTTCACACTGGGGCTGTTCGCAAAGGGGAGTGTTCGCGCTGGCCCGATCCGACTATTCTGCATCCATGCGACAGCAAAGCGGGCGCGCATGCAACAGCCCGCACGCGTGGCAAGGGGGATGCAATGTCCATCGATGAGATCGTTTGGCGGCCCGATGAGCGGGTCATCCGCGAGGCGACGCTGACGGCGTTCATGGAGGCGCTGGGCGTGCCCGATTACGAGACGCTTCAGGACCGCGCCGACACCGAGCTCGAGTGGTTCAACGACGCGCTGCTGAAATTCATCGACTACCGTTTCGTCGAGCCCTACACGGCCGTGCTCGACGACAGCGACGGGCCGGAGCATGTGCGCTGGTGCGTCGGCGGCACGACCAACGTCGTCATCAATGCCTGCGACAAATGGATGGGAACGCCGACCGAGACCAAACCGGCGATCCTCTGGTGCGGCGAGGACGGCAGCACCAAGACCTGGAGCTACGGCGACCTGCATCGCGAGACGGCCAAGCTCGCGGGCGGATTGCTCGAGCTCGGCATCGGGCCCGGCGACGTCGTCGCCATGTATATGCCCAACATCCCCGAGGCGACCTCGGCAATGCTCGCCGTCGCCAAGATCGGGGCGATCGTGATGCCCCTCTTCTCGGGCTTCGGGGCGGATGCGATCGTCACGCGCCTCACCGATTCCGGCGCCGTCGCCGTGCTGACCGTCGACGGCACGCCGCGGCGCGGCAAGGTCGCCAGCGCCAAGGCGGTGATCGACGAGGCCGCGAAGTCGGTGCCGCATCTGAAGCACGTGATCGTCAAGCACCACATCACGGCCGAGCACGACTGGGTCGAGGGCCGCGATCATTGGTGGGACGAGCTGACAGCGGACCAGGACGGAACGACCGAGACCCGCGCGGTGCCGGCCGACGATCCCTTCCTGCTGGTCTTCACCTCGGGCACGACGGGCAAGCCCAAGGGCGTCGTCCACAGCCATTGCGGCTTTCCGGTCAAGACCGTGCTCGACATGTCGATCTGCATGGATCTGAAACATGACGACCGGATCATGTGGATGTCGGATATGGGCTGGCTGGTCGGCCCGATCATGGTCTTCGGCGCTTTCGTGGTCGGCGCCACGGTGGTGCTGGTCGAGGGAGCGCCCAACTATCCGCAGGACGACCGCATGTGGCGGATCGTCGATGACCAGCAGGTCACTTATCTGGGGCTCGCGCCGACGATCGCGCGGAGCTTCATGGCCGCGGGGCGCGACGTGCTCGAGGGCAAGGACCTCTCCTCGCTCCGCGCCTTCGTCTCCACGGGCGAGGCCTGGAACCCCGATAGCTGGAACTGGGTCTTCGAGCGCGTCGGCAAATCGAAGCTGCCGATCCTCAACTATTCGGGCGGCACCGAGATGGGCGGGCTCGTTTCCTCCACGATCATCCACCCGATGAAGCCCTGCTCCTTCGTCGGCCGGGTGCCGGGGACGGGCTCGGACGTGGTCGACATGGAGGGCAATTCCGTGCCCGCCGGCACGGTGGGCGAGCTTGTGATGAAGGTGCCGACGGTCGGGCTCACCCGCGGGCTCTGGAAAGATGAAGAGCGCTATCTGGAAAACTACTGGCAGAAGATCCCGGGCATGTGGCTGCACGGCGACTTCGCGAGCCGGGACGCGGACGGCTTCTGGTTCATCCACGGCCGCTCCGACGACACGCTCAAGATCGCCGGCAAGCGTACCGGCCCGGCGGAGATCGAGTCGCTGCTGCTCGGCACCGGCATGCTGAAGGAGGCCGCCGCCATCGGCGCGCCCGACCCGATCAAGGGCACGGCGATCGTCTGCGTCTGCGTGCCCGGCGAGGATGCGCCGGGCGAGGGCGAGATCGCCGACGCGCTGACCGACGCGGTGATCAGGGGTCTGGGACCGCCCTTCCGGCCGAAGGACATCGTCTTCACCGGCGACCTCCCGAAGACGCGCAATATGAAGGTGATGCGCCGTATCGTCCGCGCGGTCTATCTGGGCGAGGCGACGGGCGACACGAGCTCGCTGGTCAACCCAGAGGCGGTCGAGGCGCTCAAGCAGAAGATCGGCGCGGCGGCGGCGGAGTAAAGCCCGCCGCGATCACGATTGGCGCCGATTTCTGCTATGATTTTTCTCCAAGCAAAAAGAACCAGGGAGAAACGATCATGGCAGAGAGCGTCTACAAGTTCATCGAGGTCGCGGGCACCAGCAGCGAGTCGTGGGAGAAGGCAGCGGCCGCGGCCGTCAAACGCGCCAGCAAATCGCTTCGCGACCTGCGCATTGCCGAGATCACGAAGCTCGACATGGTGCTCAAGGGCGGCAAGGTGAAAGCCTACCGCGCCAAGGTCAAACTCTCCTTCCGGTTCGAAGGCGACTGAGGCGACTGGGCCGGCGGGGCGAGGCGCGATTTCGGAGGCGCAACGATGAACACGAAGAGGATCAGTCACATCGGCGTGCTGGTGCATGACGCCGATGCGGCGACCAAGCTGTGGACGGAGGCGTTCGGGCTCAAGAAGATCGACGAGCGCCGCATCGATGTCGAGGGCATCCGCAGCGTCTTCGTCTCCGTCGGCGGCAGCTGGGACGAGTTCGTGATCGAGATCATGGAGCCGCTCGACAAGGCGG
>JARRKQ010000079.1:0-12562 GCA_037387885.1 Alphaproteobacteria bacterium
GCCTTCCGAGGGCGCTAGTTCCGGAAACCCTCGATTCCGCCGCAAACCGCCGCAAAGTTATGAAATAATTCGTGACTTGGTGCTATTCGGGACCCTGTGGCATGGTCCGCGCGCGGCCAGCCTGGCTCACCGACCGTTGTTCCGCCTTGATTTTGGATCCCATGGAACTCGCAGCCCTCATCCTCGCCGCCGGCAAGGGCACCCGTATGAAATCGGCCCTGCCCAAGGTCCTGCACCCGATCGCCGGGCGCTCGATGGTAGGCCATGTGCTCGACACGGTCTCCGGCCTCGATCCGGCCCAGGTGGCGGTCGTGATCGGCCCCGACATGGAGGTGGTCGCCGACGCCGTGGCGCCGGCCGCCGCGGTCGTCCAGCCCGAGCAGCTCGGCACGGCGGACGCGGTCAAGGCAGCGCGCGAGGTGCTGCCGGGCGGCACAGGTGCAGATGGGGGCACGGTGCTGGTGCTCTATGGCGACACGCCCTTCATCGGCCGCGAAACGCTGGAGAAGATGGTCGCAGCGCGGCAGGCGTCCTCCGACACTGCGGTCGTCGTGCTCGGCTTCCGGCCGCCCGATCCCGGCGCCTATGGCCGCCTGGTCCTGGGCGCCGACGGCGCGCTCGAAGCGATCGTCGAGGCGCGCGATGCGAGCCCCGAGCAGCTCGGCATCGATCTCTGCAATTCCGGCGTGATGGCGATCGACCGCGCGCGGCTCTGGGCGCTCATCGACGCGGTCGGCAACGACAACGCCAAGGGCGAATACTATCTGACCGACATCGTCGCCATCGCGCGCGGGCAGGGGCTCGCCTGCACCTATATCGAGGCCGATGCGGAGGAGCTGTCCGGCGTCAACTCGCGCGCCGAGCTTGCCGTCGCAGAGGCGATCATGCAGCAGCGTCTGCGCGCGGCGGTCATGGCGAACGGCGCGACGCTCACCGATCCGACGACGGTCTGGTTCAGCCACGACACGCAGATCGGCCAGGATGTGACCATCGGCCCCAACGTCTTCTTCGGGCCCGGCGTCAGCGTGGCGAATGGTGCGGAGATCCGCGTCTTCTGCCATCTGGAAGGCGCGCAAGTGGGCGAGGGCGTGACGCTCGGGCCGTTCGCGCGGCTGCGCCCCGGTGCGGTGGTCCAGAAGGGCGCGCGGGTCGGCAACTTCGTCGAGGTCAAGAACGCGACCCTCGAGGAAGGCGCCAAGGTCAATCATCTTACGTATATAGGCGATGCGCGGGTCGGCAAGGCGGCGAATGTCGGCGCCGGCACCATCACCTGCAATTACGACGGTTTCCTGAAGTACCACACCGATATCGGCGCCGGCGCCTTTATCGGCTCGAACACCGCATTGGTGGCGCCGGTCAAGATCGGCGACGGCGCCATCGTCGGCGCGGGCTCGACCATCGGCCGCGATGTCGAGGCGGACGCGCTGGCGGTCGAGCGCGCGGATGCGAAGACGACCCCGGGCTGGGCCAAGATGTTCCGCGAGAAGAAGTCGGCGGAGAAGGCGGCGAAAGCGAAGAAGAAGTAACGGGCGCGGCGGATCGAACGGCAGAGGCTGGACGGACATATGTGCGGGATCATCGGAATTTTGGGAAAGGGCGAGGTTGCGCCCTTGCTCCTCGACGGCCTCAAGCGGCTCGAATACCGCGGCTATGACAGCGCCGGCATCGCCACACTCCACAAGGGCTGGATCAAGCGCCGGCGCGCCAAGGGCAAGCTCGTCAATCTGGAAGAGAAGCTGAACGAGCGGCCGATCGAGGGCATCGTCGGCATCGGCCATACGCGCTGGGCGACGCATGGCGTGCCGTCCGAGGAGAACGCCCATCCGCACGCGACCGACGAGGTGGCGGTCGTCCACAACGGCATCATCGAGAATTTCCAGGAGATCCGCGCCGAGCTCGAAGCCGACGGCGTGACCTTCGAGACCGACACCGATACCGAGGTCGTCGTTCACATGCTGACGCGCGCGATCAAGGCCGGCAAGACGCCGCAGGAGGCGATGGCCGAAGCGATGGAGCGTCTGGAAGGCGCCTTCGCGTTGGCGATCGTGTTCTCCGGCAACGAGGAGCTGATGATCGGCGCGCGGCGCGGCTGTCCGCTCGCGGTCGGCTACGGCGACGGCGAGATGTATCTGGGCTCCGACGCCATGGCGCTTGCCCCGCTCACCCGCCAGATCGCCTATCTGGAAGAGGGCGACTGGGTCGAGATCAACTACGAGACCGCCATCGTCCGCGACGAGAGCGGCGACATCGTCGAGCGCGAGATCCGCGAGACCGCAGCCTCGGGCGCGCTGGTCGGCAAGGGCAACTTCCGCCACTTCATGGAGAAGGAGATCCATGAGCAGCCGGCGGTGATCGGCGACACGCTGCACTCATACTTCAATCCGGTCGAACGCGCCGTCTACCTGCCCGAGCTGCCTTTCGATCTCGCCAAGATCCCGCGCATGACCGTGACCGCCTGCGGCACCGCGTTCTATGCCGGCCATGTTGGGCGCTACTGGCTGGAGCAGCTTGCGCGCATTCCCGTCGACATCGATGTGGCCTCGGAGATGCGCTACCGCGAGGCGCCGATGGAAAAGGGCGGGGCCACGGTGCTGGTCTCGCAGTCGGGCGAGACCGCCGACACGATGGCCGCGCTAAAATACGCGCGCGAGACGGGCCAGCACGTGATCTCGGTCGTCAACGTGCCGGAAAGCTCGATTGCGCGGGCTTCCGACGTCGTGCTGCCGACCCATGCCGGCCCGGAGATCGGCGTCGCTTCGACCAAGGCCTTTACGACACAGCTCACCGTGCTCGCCTGTCTTGCCATCGCGGCGGGCCGCGCGCGCGGCACCATCGACCAGGACCGCGAGGCCGCGCTGACCAAGGCGATCACCGAGGTGCCGGCGCGGGCGGCCGAAGTGCTCAATCACGACGAGCGCATCCGCGAGCTCGCGCACCAGGTCGCCGAGGCGCGCGACGTGCTCTATCTCGGCCGCGGCACCTCCTATCCGATTGCGCTCGAAGGCGCGCTTAAGCTCAAGGAAATCTCCTATATCCACGCCGAGGGCTATGCCGCGGGCGAGATGAAGCACGGGCCGATCGCGCTTATTGACGAAGCCGTGCCGGTGATCGTGATCGCGCCGTCGGACGATCTCTTCGAGAAGACCGCCTCCAACGTGCAGGAGGTGATCGCACGCGGCGGCAAGGTGATCTTCCTCTCCGACAAGGAGGGCGTCGCCAAGATGACAAAGCAATCGGAACCCTGGGCGACCATCGAGCTGCCCTCGGTCGACCCGTTCGTCGCGCCCATTCTCTACGCCATCCCGATCCAGCTCCTCGCCTATCACACGGCGGTGGTGAAGGGCACGGATGTCGACCAGCCGCGCAACCTCGCCAAGAGCGTGACGGTGGAGTAAGGCCGGACCGAAATCCGCCGGCACCAGCACGGGGATGCCGTGACCAGCATTTGGATCAAGGTGTTCGTCTCGCTCGCGGCGCTAAGCGCGGTCTATACCTTCGTCCGCGAAATGCAGCACAGTGGACGCCGGCGGCGGCTGCTGACTTGGGTGCGCGACCACTATCCTCTGGAATGGGGCGAAATCCATCAGGGCCGGCGCTGGCTTCATCCGACCGCAATCCTGGCCGGGCTCGATCGGAGCGGCGCCATCTCCCATCCGCATTTCGCGCAGGAATATCCGCGGGTGAAGCGCTGGCCGCGCGACATGACCGTGGCATTTGCAGTGGCCTGCGCGGCCATGGCGACGGCAATCCTCGGCAGCCAATATCTGGGTTGGACCTGGTAAGGCCGGCTTCAGACGACGCGTACGATCCCCATCATGCCCGCAGCCTGGTGTTCAAGGACGTGGCAATGGAACATCCAGTCGCCCGGATTGTCGGCGTAGAGCGCGACGCGCGCCTTGCCTTGCGCCGGCACCAGGACGGTGTCGCGCCACGGGCGGTGCGGTTCCGCCTTTCCATTCACCGACAGCACCCGGAAGGAATGGCCGTGCAGATGCATCGGATGCTCGAAGCGCGTGTCGTTGTCGAAGTCGAGGACGTGGCTGGTCCCGCGCTTCAAGGTGAGCAGAGGTGGAACCTTGGTTTTCATCTCGACCATGGCCGCGCCGTTCATGAACCAGAAGGCGCGCGTGTTGCGGTTCTCGCGGAAGCGGCGGGCGAGCATCGCCGACATGGCCCCGCCTTCGAGCCGCACGCGATGATAGGACGCGCCGTCGAGCTTGGGCTCGGTGAGCGGATTGGGCTTGAGCGCGACAGGCCATTTGGGCGGATCGGGGCGCAGCGCCGGCTCGTCCGTATAGGCGAGATCGACCAGCCAGTAGGCAGCGCGGCGGTAGTATCCATCGACAACCCGTGTGCGGCTGCCCGGATCGCCGGTCATGTCGAGGATCACATCCGCGCGCTGGGCCGGCGCGAGCACGACCATGTCATTTGCAGGCGCATGCGGCGTCACCGGATGGCCGTCGAGTGCAATGATCCGAGGCGTCAGGCCCTCGAAGCGCAAACCGAAGACGCGCGCATTGGCAACGTTGACGAGGCGGAGGCGCACACGCTCACCCGCGCGCACCGCGACCGTCTCGCGGACCTTGCCATTGAGCGTCGCCGTGTTGCCGATGCGCCCGGCATGGGTGAGGTCGTGCGGATGGGCGAGGTTCGCCGCGATCGCCGCCTTGCGGTCGAGCCGCCAGTCGTCGAGCACCCACAATAGGTCACGGTCGACGTGGGGCGGATCAGGCTCATCGACGATCAGCGCGCCGGCGAGGCCCCGGCCCACTTGAACGTTGCTGTTGAAATGCGGGTGGTACCAGAAGGTGCCGGCGTCTTTGAGCGGTATGTCATAGGTGAATGTGCCGCCCGGCGCGATCGGCGACTGTGTCACATACGGCACGCCATCCATGGCGTTCGGCACGCGGAGCCCATGCCAATGCACCGTCGTCGGCTCGGCGAGCTTGTTGGGAACCGTGATCGTCAGGCGGCTGCCCTGGCGCGCGCGCAGAACCGGGCCGGGCACGCTGGCGTTGTAGCACCACACGTCGGTGTCTGGATGCGGCGCGCCGACGAGGTTGAGACGGGCCTTGCCCGGCGTCAGCGTTACGCGCGTCGCTGCGGCTGCGCTCGACCGGCGCGGAACCAAGCCGGCGGCAATCGCGGCCGCGGAGAGGTCGAGGAAGCGTCTGCGATCGATCTCGATCATCGGAGGATGAGACGCCCGAAGCCGGCACCGCGTCAAGATTGATGTGAGTATCGCCGCACCGCCTGAGAACATGCCGGTGCTCAATGCGTTCTGCCGGGATATGTTGGGGCTGGGATGTGTTGTGGCCGGGATGTATTGGTGTTTGTCTTCGAATAAGGAACGCCGCCCGCGTCACCCAAATGGCGGCAGGAGGAGAAAACGAAAATGCTACGGAAACCACTCTATGGCGCTGCGCTGGCGGCCGTGATGCTGGCCGCGCCGCTCGCACCGAATGTCGCTGTCGCCGCCGACGAGGTGATGCAGCAGAACGGCATCAGCTATGCCTGCACCGGCATCGGCGAATCGAAGGACGATCCGCGCTGGTCGGGTTTCGCGCTCAAGCTGGCCTACGCGGTCCAGCCCGACGGCGCGTTGCTGTCGGATGTGACGGCGCGCATCCGCGATGCGGCGGGGCGGCTTGTTCTCGACGTGCATTGCCCCGATTCGCCCTGGCTGATGGCCCAGCTTCCACCCGGCCGCTATTCGGTGACCGCCGTGGCGCTCGGCAAGTACACAAGGCAAGCGCGCTTTGCGATTGCCGGCGGACGTCAGCGCTATGTCGTCATCCGCTTCCCGGCGGAAGCGGGCCGCATGCCGGCGCAATAACTCACAAGGCCAATAACGTGCAAAAATGCGCAATTACGCACAAATACGCATGGATAGAGCGTGGCGGGGGCATTGCCGATTCGGGCAGTGCGGGGTATTTGGTCCCATTCCACCTCGCCTCCACATGCGGAGTTGACCGCCATGCAGCTCACCGACACATCGCTCTTTCGTCAACAATGCTACATCGACGGCGCCTGGCTCGACGCCGATGACGGCGGTACGCTCGACGTTACCAATCCGGCCGATGACAGCAAGCTCGGCACCGTGCCCAAGATGGGCGCGGGCGAGACGGCGCGGGCGATCGCGGCGGCGAATGCAGCCTGGCCGTACTGGCGGGCCAAGACGGGCAAGGAGCGCGCGGCCATCCTGTGCCGTTGGTTCGAGCTCATGTTGGAGAACCAGGACGATCTGGCCGCGCTGATGACGGCGGAGCAGGGCAAGCCGCTCACCGAATCGCGCGGCGAGGTGGTCTATGGCGGCAGCTTCGTCGAATGGTTCGCCGAAGAGGCCAAGCGCGTCTACGGCGATACCATCCCGCAGCATCAGTCCGACAAGCGCATCGTCGTGACCAAGGAGCCGATCGGCGTCTGCGCCTTCATCACGCCATGGAACTTCCCCAATGCGATGATCACGCGCAAGGCCGGGCCGGCGCTGGCCGCGGGTTGCACGGTGGTCTGCAAGCCGGCGAGCGCCACGCCCTATTCGGCGCTGGCGCTGGCGGAGCTGGGCGAGCGGGCGGGCATTCCCAAGGGCGTGTTCAATGTCGTCACGGGCTCGGCCTCGGGGATCGGCGGCGAGATGACCTCGAACAAGACCGTGCGCAAGCTCTCCTTCACCGGCTCGACCGAGATCGGCAAGGTACTGATGGAGCAATGCGCCAAGACGGTGAAGAAGGTGAGCTTCGAACTCGGCGGCAATGCGCCTTTCATCGTCTTCAACGACGCCGATATCGACGCCGCGGTCGACGGCGCGATTGCCTCCAAGTACCGCAATACGGGCCAGACCTGCGTCTGCGCCAACCGCCTGCTGGTTCAGGACGACGTCTATGAGGAATTCTCCGCCAAGCTCTCCCAGGCCGTCTCGGGTCTCAAGGTCGGCAACGGGATGGATGACGGCGTGGCGCAAGGCCCGTTGATCGACATGGCCGCGGTCGAGAAGGTCGAGGAGCATATCAGTGACGCGACCGCGAAGGGCGCGCGTGTGGTCGTCGGCGGCCAGCGCCACGACCTCGGCGGCACCTTCTTCCAGCCGACCGTGCTGGCCGACGTCACCACTGACATGAAGGTGGCGCGCGAGGAGACCTTCGGCCCGGTGGCCCCGCTCTTCCGCTTCAAGACCGACGACGAGGCGGTGGCGATGGCGAACGACACCGAGTTCGGTCTCGCCTCGTATTTCTACTCACGCGATATCGGCCGGATCTGGCGGGTCTCCGAAGGCCTCGAATACGGCATGGTCGGCATCAACACCGGCATTATCTCGACCGAGGTCGCGCCCTTCGGCGGCATGAAGGAGAGCGGCATCGGCCGCGAGGGCTCGAAATACGGCATCGACGAGTTCGTCGAGGTAAAATACCTCTGCATGGGCGGCATCGACGCCTGAGGGCGGGCCGGGTAGGCTGCGCCCGGGATGAGTACGAGCGAAATCAGCGAGAGCTACGACGGCATCGTCATCGGCGCCGGGCATCACGGGCTGATCCTCGGTACCTATCTGGCGCGGGCGGGGCTGAAGATCCTGCTGGTCGAGCGGCGTCTGCAGCATGGCGGGGGGCTGGCCACGGTCGAGGCGACGCTGCCCGGCTTCTATCACAACAGCCACTCGATCAATCACTTCCACATCACCGAAACGCCGTGGTTCAAGGATCTGCGCCTCGACGAGACGGTCGGCTACGTGACGCCGCGCTACGAGTTCGGCCAGCCGCATCCGGACGGCTCGGCGCTGGTCTTCAGCCGCGACCGCGAGGAGACGCTGAAGAGCATCGCCCGCTTCTCCAAGCACGATGCCGAGCTGTTCCGCGAGTGGAACGCCAGGGCCGAGCGCATCACGCACGATATCTTTCTGCCCGAGCGTTTCTCCGAACCGCTGCCGGCAGACGAGCGCGCCGCGCTGCTCTCGCGCACGGCGGACGGTCGCGACTTTCTGGAGGTCACCCGTCACGAGCCCTTCAAACTGGTCGACGAATGGTTCGAGCACGAATGGGTGAAGCTGCTCTTCCTCTTCAAGGTCTCGCTCTTCGGTACCTGGTTGACCGACACGACCGGCCAGTCGAGCCCGATGGGCTCGCTCGTCCGCGCCTTCGATCTCGAAACCGGCTACCAGCTTTGCCGCGGCGGCAGCTACAACCTGGCGCGCGGCCTCATGGAACGCTTCATCGACGCGGGCGGGCGCTTCCGCAACCAGACCCATGTCGCACGCATCATCGTCGAGAATGGCCGGGCGACAGGCATCGAGACGGAAGAGGGCGAGACCATCCGCGCCGGGCAGTTCGTTGCCAGCGCCATCGACGTTCACCAGACTTACGACGACATGATCGGGCGCGAGCAGCTGCCGGCCGATTTCGCCGCCAAGCTCGATGGGCACCAGTACACGCCGTGGACGCTGTTCGGCGTGCACTTCGCGCTGGAGACCTCGCCAGACTTCACGGCTGCAAACTTCGATCCAAACCTCAACCGCGCGCTCAAATGGAATGTCGGCGCGGAGTCGCTGGCCGATCTCATTGCGGCGCACGGCGACGTCAAGGCGGGGCGGGTGCCGGAGATTGTGCAGTTCGGCTCGGGCGCGCTCAGCGCCAACGATCCGGCGCAGGCCCCGGCGGGCAAGCACACGACCTATGCCTGGCACGTCATGCCACTTGAGCCCGATCTGGGCGGGCAGTCGTTCGACGACTTCGAGGCCGCGTTCACCGAGCGCATCATCGAGCGCTTCGCCAAGTTCGCGCCCAACATGACGCGCGGCAATATCCTCAAGACCTACACCTACACAGCGCGCACCTACGGGGCGGAGCTGATCAACATGGCCTCGGGAGACATCTTCATGGGCGCGTTCTCGGCCGACCAGGTGATGGACAAGCATTTCGGCTATCGCGGGCCCGTTGCCGGGCTCTACAACCTGGGCTCGGCCTGTCATCCGGGCGGCGCGATCTCCGGCGGCGCGGGCTACATTGCCTCGGGCGTGATCGCGCGCGATCTCGATATCGAGCCGTGGTGGACGCCGGTCGATGCGCGACGCGCGCTCGAAAGATTGAAGGACTAGGCAGGCGGCAAGAGTAAGCAGGGGACCGGGGGCATGAACGATTTTTCCAATGGCAGCCTGGATGGCCGCGTCGTCGTCATCACCGGCGCGGGGCAGGGCATCGGCCGCGCGACCGCGAACGCCATGGCGGCGGCGGGTGCACTACCCGTGATCGCGGAGATCGACGACGATCAGGGCCAGTCGGTCGCGCGCGAGATCGGCAACCGGGCGATGGCGGTGCGGACCGACGTCGCCGATCCGGCCTCGCTCGACGCCATGGTCAAGACGGTGCTCGACGCCCACGGCAAGGTGGACGTGCTGATCAATAACGCGGCGATCTTCTCCACCCTCGACATGCGGCCGTTCTGGGAGATCCCGCTGGAGGAATGGGACGCCGTGCTGCGCGTCAACGTGACGGGCTGCTTCCTCGCCGCCCGCGCCGTGGTCGAGACGATGCGCGCGGCCAAGTTCGGGCGCATCATCAATTTCTCCTCCGCCGCCGTGACGATGGGCCGGCCGAACTACACCCACTACACGACCTCCAAGGCGGCGCTCATCGGCATGACGCGCTCGATGGCGAGGGAGCTCGGGCCCGACGGCGTGACGGTCAACGCGGTCATGCCCGGCGCCACCTTCACCGAGATCGAGCGCGCCACCGTGACGCCGGAGCAGAAGGAAGCGATCGTGCGCGGGCAGAGCATCCCACGGCCGGAAACGCCGGAGGACTTGCTGGGCACCCTCATGTTCCTGTCGTCGGACGCCAGCGCCTTCATGACGGGGCAATGCCTCACCGTCGATGGCGGGTTGTCATACGATTAACCGGCCGGCGATTAACCACCGGAGGTTAAGGGGCTGGACGCGGGCTCGGATGGGCCTTAAGTGACTCACAGGCACTGATACAGGCCCAAGCACTGATATAGGCAGAGCGGGGAGGCCCCGGTCCCATGCCCCAGACGTCCAAGAAATTCGCCGAAGTCGACCCGGTTTGGTCGCGCATCCGCGAGGAGGCGATCGATCTGGTGAAGAGCGAGCCGCTGCTCGCGAGCTTCGTCCACGCCACGGTGCTGAACCACGAGCGCTTCGAGCAGGCGCTGGCCTATCACCTGGCGCAGAAGCTGGGCAGCGTGGAGGTGCCGGCGATCCTGCTGCGCGAGGTCTTCGACAAGTGCTATGCCGACGCGCCGGATGTCGGGGCCTCGGCGCGCGCGGATATCGTCGCCGTGCACGACCGCGACCCGGCCTGCCGCAGCTATCTCCAGCCGCTGCTGTTCTTCAAGGGCTTCCTCTCGGTGCAGGCGCAGCGGGTGGCGAATTGGCTGTGGCTCAACAAGCGCTGGGAGATGGCGCTTTTCCTGCAGAGCCGGGTCTCCGAGCTTTTCGGCGTCGACGCCCATCCGGCCGCGCGCATCGGCCGCGGCATCATGATCGACCATGCGACCGGCGTGGTGATCGGCGAGACTGCCGTGATCGAGGACGACGTCTCGCTGCTGCACGGGGTGACGCTGGGCGGCACCGGCAAGGCCGAGGGCGACCGCCATCCGAAAGTCCGCCGCGGCGTTCTGCTCGGTGCGGGTGCGAAGGTCCTGGGCAATGTCGAGATCGGCGAATGCTCGAAGGTCGCGGCCGGCAGCGTGGTTACCAAGGATGTGCCGCCGCGCACCACCGTGGCCGGCGTGCCCGCCAAGGTGATCGGCGAGACCGATTGCTCCGACCAGCCTTCGCGCGTGATGGACCAGGCGCTTGAGGTTAAGCCCGACTATTCGATCTGAGGCAACGGTGGGTCGCTGACACCAATCCGACGCGTCGTCCCGCGCGTTACTTCCGTAGGTCCTTCGAACCGGCGCCGTGCTTGGCGGCGAGCTTTTGCATCATCGTATACGCGGCGCGTGCCGGCAGCCCACGCTTCTCCAGCGCTGCGACGCGGGCCGCGGCCACTTGCGCGCCGATCGTCCTGAACTTCGCCGCCTCCGCCGTCGACAGTTTGACCGGCTTGACACCTGCCTTCAGCATGATGCGCTTGCCGATCGGATCGAGCCCATCGAACCCTTTGCCGATCTCCGCTTCCATGCCGACGAAGGACTGGTCGATCAGTTTGCGAAGGTCCGCCGGCAGTCGCTGATACGTGCCGGCATTCATGCAAAGGCAGAAGCTGGCGACCGACGAATAGATCTCCGTAACGTATTTGGTCACCGGTGCTAGGCGAAAGGCGATCGCGGCGCCGCCATAGTCGGTGAGCGTACCGTGGAGCGTGCCCTTTTTCATGGCGTCGAGCATGCGCGGTGCGGGAACGCGAACCGGCGTGGCGCCGAGCGCGGCAATGAAGCTACGCATCGTGACCGAGGCGGCGCGGATCCGTTTGCACTTCATGTCGGCGATGCCTTGAACCGGCGCAGTCGCCAAGAAGAGGTTCAGAGGCGACGACGTAAACAGCAGCAGTGCCTTCATGCCCTTGTGTTCCCTGTCGAGGTAGGCGCGCTTGAGCGCGGGGTCGTTGAGCATCTTGCTGCCCGCCTCGGCGCTTCCCACCAGATCGGGCAAACCCGACAGCCCGGTCAGCGGGAACTTGCCCGGGCTGAAACCATGCAAGAGCCATGAAATGTCTGCCGCCCCCGACAGCACCATGGCGTGCCGTTTGGGGTAGGGCGCGCGTTTGTCGGGCGGCACGATTGCGATCTTGAGGCGCCCGCCGGACTTGGCCTCGATATCCTTCGTCCATTGCCTGAACCGTTTCGACGCCGGATGCTTGCCGGAACCGAGGGGTGCGAACTTGAGGGTGTGCGTTTCGGCGTTGGCCGGCGTGGCGGGCAAGACCATGCCCAATGCCAAACCGGCGGTCAGGCCGACGCACAGCATGCGTGCATACATGATCGACCTCCCTTGGAGCGGTGCTCCAAACGATATTTTGTTATTTGATTTCAGTATCTTTTGTGGCGACGCTGCCGGACGATCTCAATATCGGCGACAGCTCGGCTCGGATTGTCCATCGCGGGCAATCCATCCGTTGAAACTATGAGCTGCAGAAGTTGAGTTGTCCACTAAGATTTGCGCGTTCGGGAATTCCTGCCTGGGCTGTAGAGTACCCGCCGACGCAAACGTGACGAGGTCGAATGCTGACGCTCTACGACTATCTCGACAGCGGCAACGGCTACAAGGTGCGGCTGCTGCTGGCGCATCTCGGCCGCGACTACACGCTCGTCGAGAAAGACATCATGGCGGGCGAGACGCGCGCGCCCGACTATCTCGCCATGAACCCCAACGGCAAGATCCCGCTGCTGCAGCTCGAGGATGGCAGCTTCCTCGCGGAATCGAACGCGATGCTCAACTACCTGGCCGAGGCGACGCCATATCTGCCCGATGGTGGCATCGACCGCGCGCGGGTGCTGCAATGGATGTTTTTCGAGCAGTAGAGCCTCGAGCCGCCGATCGCCGGCGCGCGCTTCCGCATGCGCCACCTTGAGCAAACGCCGCAAGTCCTGGCCGAGATCGAGGCGCGCCGCG
>JARRKQ010000079.1:12572-21095 GCA_037387885.1 Alphaproteobacteria bacterium
GATCGAGGCGCGCCGCGCGCCCGGCGATGCGGCGCTCGGCGTTATGGAAGGCGAACTCGCGACGCGCGACTGGCTCGCGGCGGGCCGCTACACCATCGCCGACATTTCGCTCTATGCCTACACGCATGTCGCCGATCAGGGCGGCTTCGACCTCGCGGCTTATCCCGCCATCGGCCGCTGGATCGAACGTATCGAGGCCCAGCCCGGCTGGTTCCCGATGCTGGCGGAGGACTGAGTCTGTCTCAGTAGGACACCCGCAGCTTCGGCCGCGCGGCCTTCAGCTTATCGACGGCGCCCCGCGTCACCTTCGTCTTGCGCAGGTTGAGGCTCTGCAGGGCCGGCATCTTGATGAAGGTCGGGATGCTCGCATCGGTGAGTTGCGATTCGTCGGCCTTGATCCAGCGCAGCGTCGGGTGATTGACGAAGCGGCGAATGCCGCGGTCGCCCACCGCCGTGCGGTCGATCCAGAGCGACTTCAGCGTTGCCACCTTGGCCAGCGCACGCATGCCTTTGTCGGTGACCTTGGTGCCGCTGACATAGATGGTCTCCAAACGCGGCAGGGTGGCGATCGCGGCGAGGCCCTTGTCGGTGATCGCGGTGTGCCAGACGAAGAGCCAGCGCAGCGTCTTGATCTTCGCAAGCTCGGCCGCGCCCTTGTCGTCGAGGTTCGAGCGCATGACCGTGAGGTTCCAGAGCTTGGGTGAAGCCGCCAATTCGCCCATTTCCTCGTTCAGCTTCACGAACTGGAAATTGAGGCTGGTGAGGTTCGGCAGCTTGGCGATCAAGGCGACGCCCGCGCGGGTCAACCCCTTGGCCGAGCTCAGGCTCAGCCGGGTGAGGCGCTTGAGCGTGCTCACATGCTTCATGCCCTCATCGCCGACATTCGTGGTGTTGAGGTTGAGCTCGCGGAGCTGCGGGAGCGCGGTCAGGTGGAACATCGCGTCGCCGCTCAAATTGGTGCTGAAAAGGTTGAGGCTGCGCAGCTTTGTGAGTTTGCGGATCGCACCGAAGCCGTCCGACGAGAGCTTGGTCTGACCAAGGCTGAGCGATTGCAGGCGCACCAATTTTGCCGCTGCAGCCAGATGATCGTCGCCGAACTTCGATTTGCTGAGACCGAGTTGGGTGAGACGGGGCAGTGCAGCCAGATGGCGCATATCTGCGGGATCGACGGGCTTTTTCGCCCGGGCGAGATCGACCCGTCGGGCCCGCTCGACCGCCTCGCGGGTCCACGGCTTGTTGCGGTATTTGAGGCCGAGGCTGTTCAGCCAGGCCGCGGCGTCGTCGACAGCGTCGGCGGTGGCGGGTGCAAAGGGCGTAGCGGTCAGTACGGTCACGGCGAGCATGGCAAATGCCAGGCGCCTGAGCACGATGCGGGTCATGATGGCCTCTTGGATTTGGCTGAATGGTGAGGGCGTTTCGGGGTCGCGGGGGCCCGGACGGGCGACCGCCCGAACCTTAACATCGTCGGACGTTGAACCTAACTAATACCGGACTTTCCGAGGCGCATAGCCGACATGAATGAGGGGACCCGCATGGCCAGCTACGACTACGATTTCTTCGTCATTGGCGCGGGCTCGGGCGGCACGCGGGCCTCGCGGATCGCCGCCTCGCACGGCGCGCGGGTCGCGGTGGCCGAGGACCGGTATCTGGGCGGCACCTGCGTTAATGTCGGCTGCGTGCCCAAGAAGCTGCTGGTGTACGGCTCGCACTTTTCCGAGGAGTTCGCGGATGCGGAGAAGTTCGGCTGGACCGTCGAGCCCGGCGGCCATGATTGGGCGACGCTGATCGCCAACAAGGATACCGAGATCGCGCGCCTCAACGGCATTTACAAGCGCCTGATCGAAGGCGCGGGCGCCAGGATCTACGATGCCCGGGCGGAGTTGGTCGATGCCCACACGCTCGATGTCGGCGGCGAGACGGTGACCGCCGAGACGATCCTCGTCGCTGTCGGCGGTTGGCCCAGCGTGCCGGATATCCCAGGTCACGAGCACATCGTCACCTCGAACGAAGCGTTTCATCTGGAGACGCTGCCGGAGCGGATCGTGGTGGTCGGCGGTGGCTACATCGCGGTGGAGTTCGCGGGCATCTTCCACGGGCTCGGGCGCCATGTGACCCAGCTCTATCGCGGGCCGCTCTTCCTGCGCGGCTTCGACGACGATTGTCGCGAGTTCCTGGCCGAGGAGATGCTGAAGAAGGGGCTCGACCTTCGCTTCAATTCCATTGTCGAGTGCATCACCAAGCAGTCCGACGGGCACTACGTGCTCGATCTGCACGGCGGCGAAACGCTCGATTGCGACCTCGTCATGTATGCGACGGGGCGCCATCCGAACACACGCGGGCTGGGGCTGGAGAAAGCCGGCGTCGAGACCGACGAGAACGGCGCCATCGTCATCGACGAGACCTGGCAGACCAGCGTGCCCAACATCTACGCCATCGGCTGGCCGACCGGCTCTACAACAAAACGAATCGGACGGTGAGCTACGACTACGTCGCCTCGACGGTGTTCAGCCAGCCCAACCTCGGCACGGTGGGGCTAACGGAGACCGAGGCGCGGGCGAAATATGGCGCGGTCGATATCTACAAGTCGGCCTTCCAGCCGATGAAGCACACGATCTCGGGCCGCGACGAGCGCTCGCTGATGAAGCTCGTGGTCGACCGCAAGTCGGACCGGGTCGTCGGCCTACACATGGTCGGCCCCGACGCGGGCGAGATCGTGCAGGGTTTCGCGGTTGCGCTCAAAGCCGGCGCGACCAAGGCCGTTTTCGACGCCACCATCGGCATCCACCCGACCGCGGCCGAGGAGTTCGTCACCATGCGCACCCCCGAGCCCGAGCCGGCCCAAGAAGCAGCAGAGTAGGCGGCCGAATAGGCGCGCTCAGCAGGGCAGCCCGCCCACGTCGAGGCAGTGCAGCGCGGCGTAAAGGTGATAGTCGCCCCAGATAAGCTCGTGGCGCGTGGCCGCCCCCTGCGGCTTGTTGGCGCAGCCATCGAGCAGCATGCCGGCCGGGCGCTGGTCGTCGGGCGCCAGCGGGGTGATCCGATGGGCAAGGCTTTCTACTAGTAGATCAAGCGGCTTCGTCAGCCCGGCTGCGTCGTCGGGCGGATCGTCCAAGACCGGCAGGCGCGCCAGCGCCTCGGCCACGATGGCGGCGGCGGCGGTGTCTCGCGGCGCCTTGGGATTGGCGGCCTCGGCGAAGTCGTAGGCGGGGATGCCGTCGTCATCGGTCTGCGCCCACCAGTAGTCGAGCAGGCGCTGCGCCGCGTCGAGCCAATCTTGCGCGCCGGTTTCTTCCCAGGCGCGCAGGAAGCCTGCGATCGCCATGGCCTGGCCGCGGCTCCAGCACGATTTGGCGCTGACGCCGTGGACGCTGTGGGATCGCTTCGGCCGGCCTTCCGCGTCGTACGATATGAGCTCCGCGGTCGAGCCGTCGTCGCGGATGAAATCGCTCTTGGTCAGCGTGAGCTGCCGCTCCGCGCCGTCGAGAAAGGTCGCATCGCCCGTCTCGCGCAGGGCCCACCAGTCGAGCTGCAAGGCGCCGAGCACGCTTTCGATCGAGACGAGCGCGTCGCCTTTGACCCCACTGATCACGTCGAGCCCAACGGCAACAGCGCCGGTCGCGGGCATCACCGCACTGCGCCCGGCATAGGCGGCGGCGAGCGCCAACACCCGTGTGGCCCGGTCGCTCAGGGTCTCATAGAGGCGCCCGGCGGCGTAGAAGAAGAGGGGCGCGCGGAACATGGTCGGCTGGTCGAGCCAGTCCCGCAAGCGCGCCGCGCGGGCGGCTGCGTCCAGGTAAAGGTCCCAGTCGCCGGTGCGCTCGCCCGCGATCCGCAGCATCTCGATCCAGTATCCCGCGCACCAATCAGGATTTTTCGTGGTGTGCCAGCGGCCGGACTTGGGGCCGGCCACGCTCGGCCAGCCGTCCCCGATCCCCGCCCGCGTGGCCAGGACGCGCTCGGTCATGAGGTCGAGGATCTTGGCGCGGTCGGCCATGGTTCGGCCATGTCCGCATCGGCCGGCATCGTTGTCAAGCGCGGCGGCGACGCCTAGCGTGCAGGACAGGAGGACGGCCATGTCGCCGGTGCTGTCGCATGACGAGGCCCGGGCGTTCTACGACCGTTTCGGCGCCCGCCAGGACAAACAGGCGTTCTATGAGGACGCCGCGCTCGACCGGTTGATCGCGCATGGCCGGTTCGAGGAGGCGCATGCGGTCTTCGAGTTCGGCTGCGGCACCGGACGGTTGGCGGAGCGCCTGCTCGAGCGGCACTTGCCGGAAGGCGCCGAGTACACCGGCCTCGATGTGAGCCCCACCATGGTTGCGCTCGCAACCGAGAGGCTGGCGCGATGGCATGCCCGGATCGTGCAGGGCGACGGCGAAATGACAGTGCCGGCCGCCGATGGCAGTTTCAGCCGGTTCGTAGCGACCTACGTGCTCGATCTCCTGAGCGATGCTGACGGGCATGCGCTCATCGCCGAAGCACATCGGACATTGCGGCCGGGCGGCCTTTTGTGCGTCGCTGGGATCACCCACGGTTCTGGCGTGCTCTCTGTGCCGATCATGGCGCTCTGGCGGGCGATTGCCGGTGTGGCGCCGGGGTTGGTGGGTGGTTGCCGGCCGCAGCGCACCGATCGGCTGCTGTCGAGCGCCCGTTGGCGAATCATTCATCGTAGCGTGGTAGTACCCTGGGGTATTGCGTCCGAAGTCCTGGTCGCGGCCCGGCAATGAGGCGAATGCGCTTTCGCTTTAGGCGGTTGTTGTAAAGGGCATCTTTCGGACATAGGTTCATCCGCACGGATCCAAGGACGGCGGACGGTTATGGTTACCAACTGGAGCCCTCAGAGCTGGCGCGACAAGCCGGCTCAACAAATGCCGGTCTACGCGGACGCGAAGGCCCTGGAGACGGCCGAGGATACGCTCGCGCATTTTCCGCCGCTGGTTTTTGCCGGCGAGGCGCGTGACCTCAAGGCCCAGCTTGCCGCGGCGGCGGCGGGCCGCGCCTTCCTGCTGCAGGGCGGCGACTGCGCCGAAAGCTTCGCCGAATTCCACGCCAACACCATCCGCGACACCTTCAAGGTGCTCATCCAGATGACCGTCGTGCTGATGTATGCGGGCGGGCTTCCGGTGGTGAAGGTGGGCCGCATGGCGGGCCAATTCGCCAAGCCCCGATCGGCGCCGACCGAGGAACAGGATGGCCAGGAGCTGCCGAGCTACCGGGGCGATATCATCAATCGCATGGCCTTCGAGCCGGACGGCCGCGAGCCCGATCCGGCGCGCATGGTCCAGGCCTACAATCAGGCGGCGTCGACGCTCAATCTTCTGCGGGCCTTTGCCTTGGGCGGGTTCGCCGACCTGCATAAGGTCCACCGCTGGACCCAGGATTTCATCGCCGACAGCCCGGCCGGCGAGCGCTATGAGGAGTTGGCCGAACGGATCAGCGAGGCGCTGACCTTCATGGAGGCGGTGGGGCTGACCGCCGACGCGGTGCCGCAGATCAAGGAGGCGAGCTTCTTCACCTCGCACGAGGCGCTGCTGCTGCCTTACGAGCAGGCGCTGACACGTCAGGACAGCCTGAGCGGCGATTGGTACGACTGCTCGGCGCATATGCTGTGGATCGGCGACCGCACGCGCCAGCCCGAGGGCGCGCATGTCGAGTTCCTGCGCGGCGTGAAGAACCCGCTGGGCCTGAAATGCGGGCCATCGCTCGATCCCGACGAGCTGATCCGTCTCATCGATATCCTGAACCCGGAGAACGAACCGGGACGGCTAACACTGATCTCGCGCATGGGCGCGGACGGCGTCGAGACCGGCCTGCCACCGCTCGTCCGCAAGGTGAAGGCCGAGGGCCGCGCGGTCGTATGGTCGTGCGATCCCATGCACGGCAACACGATCAAGTCGGGCAGCGGCTATAAGACCCGGCCGTTCGACCGTATCCTCAAGGAAGTGCAGGGCTTCTTCGCCGTGCACGCGGCTGAGCGCACCTATCCCGGCGGCGTCCATTTCGAGATGACCGGCCAGAACGTCACCGAGTGCACCGGCGGTGCCCAGGCGATCACCGACGAGGATCTGGCCGATCGCTACCACACGCATTGCGATCCGCGCCTCAATGCGAGCCAGTCGCTGGAGCTCGCTTTTCTTGTCGCCGAGTCGCTGAAACTGGCGCGGAACGGGACCGTGCCCAAGCTGGCGGCGGCGCAGTAGCGCCAAGGCCCGGCCGCCGCGGGGAACCGCCTCCACATGACAAAGCATCCCAAGCCGAACGGCCACCTGGTTCCAAGCGAGCCGGACGTGCCGCGCTGGACCGACAAATACTTCACCCGCACCAAGGACATCGTGGCGAAGTTCGGCGACGCGCAGGTGACCTACGCGGTATTCATGCGCCGTCCGGTCGTTTCCGCGCCGCGCGTCATGGTCGAGTGGCTCGAGGCGATCGCAAAGGCGCGCGGCGTCACCTTCAATATCGAGGTGAACTACGAGGAGGGCCGCTGGGTCGGCGCCGGCGAGCCAATCATCTTCCTGTCCGGGTCCTTGAACGCGCTGGTCGATCTGGAAACGATCTTCCTGCAGAAGCTGGGCGCTGCCTGCGTTGCCGCCTACAACGCCTTCACCATGTGCATGGAGCTGCCGCAGGCGGCGTTCCTCGCTTTCGATGCGCGGCATTGCGCGGGCACGGAGATGGCCGAGCTCATGGCCTATGCCGCCTCGGTCGGCTCGGGCCGCGCGCGGCGGAAAGCGAACGCGGTCGGCTTCGTCGGTAATGCGACCGACGCGACGGCGCATTACTTCGGCCAGGAGGCGGGACTTGGCACCATGCCGCACGCGCTGATCGGCTATGCCGGCACGACGGTGCGCGCGGCCGAAATGTTCCACGAGGCCTTCCCCGAGGAGGACCTCACGGTTCTGGTCGATTATTTCGGCCGCGAGGTGCGAGACACGCTGGATGTCTGCGGGCGCTTTCCCGAGCTCGCCGCCGATGGCCGGCTACGGGTGCGCATCGATACGCCCGGCGGCCGCTACATCGAGGGCCTCGATCCGCCGGCCTCCTACGCGATCCTGGAACGCAACGCGCCCGATGCGATCCGCGGCTACCGCTCGGAGACCGAGCTTCGCCACCTGATCGGTGGCGGCGTGTCGGCGGCAGCGGTCTGGCATATGCGCGAACGCCTCGACGAAGCCGGCTTCGGCAAGGTGAAGATCGTCGCGTCGTCGGGCTTCGGGCCGGAGAAATGCAAGGTGATGGCGATGGCCAAGGCGCCGATCAATGCGGTCGGCACCGGCTCCTTCCTGCCCGATGATTGGCACGAGACCTACGCGACCGCCGACATCATCGCTTACGACGGCACGCCGCGCGTCAAGGTCGGCCGCGAGTTCCTGCTGCGCAAAAGCGCCGAATGAGGATTGCTCCGGCCATCGGCGTGTGCCTTCTGTTGGCAAT
Source organism: Alphaproteobacteria bacterium (assembly GCA_037387885.1). Classification (GTDB taxonomy): domain Bacteria; phylum Pseudomonadota; class Alphaproteobacteria; order JAPULJ01; family JAPULJ01; genus DATKZM01. The sequence continues at coordinate 20,007 of JARRKQ010000079.1, forward strand.
CGCGTCGGCCGCGCCGGTATCAGCGCAATCGTCGAAATCGGCCGTAAACCAGCCGTGCAAAGCGGCTGTATCGCCAGTGCGTTATGGAAAAATCCTCAGACTCGATCGTAAGTTGAAGGCCGAGATTGCGGCCTACCGCCGGAGCTGGGCCGTGGCCTGCGCCAAAGGCGGCGGCACCTCGCTCGGCGGGCTCCTCACGCGGGCCGAGCGCATCAAGGCCGGTATGATGAAGGCGATCGCGGCGCGGCGGGCGCAAGGCAAGACCGCCGACCGACTGCACGCGCAGTTGAGCAAGGTCTATCCGACCTTCGTGCCGGCAATGGAGGGCTCGATCATCGAGTTCGAGTTCTTCGAGCCGATGCTGGCCGTTTTCAAGGCGCATCTCCGGCTCGGCAACGCCGAGGACCGGGATTTCTTCGCGAGCCACGACCGGCTGTTCGGCGGGGACTTCAAGGCGCCGCCCTGGATCGAGCGGACCTGGGACTATGGCGGCTGCATCCGGCTCGGCCGCTGGAGCCCGCATGGCGCGCCGCGGCCGGGCTATGACTTCGTGGCGGCGGCCAGCGACATCGCGCGGCTGAAGGTCGTCCTGCGGACCCGCTGGTACCGCGAGAAGGTGCTCGCGCTGGAAGCCCGTATGTTGCGCACACTTGCCACGTTGCCGCAGAAGCGTGGCACGGGCAAAACGCCGCTGATCGACGCCTGCGGCACCAAGGCGGAGGCGATGGCGGAAATGAAGCGGATCGTTGCACGCCTCCGCGGTAAGCACAGCGCCTATCGCCGCGCTGGCGCTGCGCTCCGGCGCACGCTCAAGGCGATCGCGGCGGGGCGGGTGCGGGTCTGCGAAAAGGCGAGCTGCCCCGGCGGCTGAGCGGCCGGACTAACCCGACAGATCGACCGTGTGAACATGCTCACCGCCGCTCGCTTTGAGCGCGGCGGTCGCGGCGTCGTGTTGCTTGTCGTCGCGCACATGGACCCAGCAGACGACGCCGCCGTCCCGCACGCTTTCCTCGAAGCGGTCGTGATACTGACGGTCGATATAGTGGGTGAAGACATCGTTCAGCGACATGTCGGTCGCCGTGGCGGCGC
>JARRKQ010000080.1:0-15247 GCA_037387885.1 Alphaproteobacteria bacterium
GCCGCCGACTTCAACCGAGCGCGGGAACTTGCCCTTGCGCATCCATTCCCAGAGCGTCGGATAGGACACGCCGACGATGTCTAGAACCTCGGAGCGGTGGATCAGCCTTTCTTGGAAATTTGGGTCAGCGCTCATTTGCTCCCTCGCCTTAAAATGCGTTGGGGCAGCTTATCGCTCTATTTGTGGGGCGCGGCCAGGACGCATTAGGCGGTGAAGTCGGGCTAATACGTCCTGAGCGTTGCGTGTCCTACGTCCCTCGGCAGGACAAAGCTGGTCTTGAAGAATGGGTGCCGAAATGAGGCCAGCTGTTAGCTGTGCATTACCTGGGGCCGACGCACGGATCGCCGGGACTATTGAAAATCAACGAGTTAGGCGGCCCATTGTGATTAAGCAAACCTTAACCGCCTTGCCCCGATACTGACGAGCGCAATGGCCAGAATGCGCGGTCCAGGCGGATCGTGCCGCAATGTTCGACCCGAAAGGATCGTCCTGATCGTGGATAAAAAGACATCGAAGGCCCTCGATGCGATCGACGTCGAGCGCCTGCTCGCCGACCCGTCCGCCGCGGTTCGCGCCGATACGGCGGTCAAGGTCGCGGAGGAATTCTCGCAAGGCACCTTGAACGAGCGCGAGCGCGTGGTCGCGGAGGACGTCTTCCGCCTCTTCGTGCGCGACGTCGAGGTCAAGGTCCGCGAATCGCTCTCCAACGCCGTTAAGGAATGCGCCTCGCTTCCCAACGACATCGCCGTGGCGCTCGCCAAGGATGTCGATCAGGTCGCGCTGCCGGTGCTGATCTCCTCGACGGTGCTGACCGACGATGATCTCATCGAGATCATCAAGGATGCCGGCGGCCAGAAGCAGCAGGCCATCGCCGGGCGTGAGAATGTCAGCTCGACAGTGTCCGATGCGCTGATCGAGACGGGCGACGAGGATGTCGTGCGCACGCTGGTCTCCAACCACGGCGCGGAGATCGCGGAGACCTCGCTCAACCGCATCATCGATGAATTCGGCGACCGCGAGTCGCTGCATCAGCCGCTCGCCGAGCGTCCGGCGCTGCCGATCGGCATTGCCGAGCGGCTGGTCAACGTGGTCTCCGAAAAGCTTCAGGACCACATCATGCGCAACCACGCGCTGCGGCCGGCGCTGGTCAGCGATCTGGTGATCGCGAGCCGCGAGCGGACCACGGTCGGCCTGCTCGGTCAGGAGACCGAGGAAGAGGACGTGATGGACCTGGTGCGCCAGCTTTATGAGAACGGCCGCCTGACCTCCTCGATCATCCTGCGGGCGATCTGCATGGGCGACATGCGCTTCGGCGAAGCGGCGCTTGCGACCATGGCCAAAGTGCCGCTGGTCAACGCGCAGACGCTGATCCACGACTCCGGCCATCTCGGCTTCAAGGCGATCTACGACAAGGCCGGGCTGCCCAACCAGCTCTATCCCGCCTTCCGCACGGCGATCGACGTGGTGCGCGAGATGGAATATGACGGCCGCGAGAACGACCGCGAGCGCTTCCGCCAGCGCGCCATCGAGCGGATCCTCACGCGCTACGAGGACGTCGACGCCGAGGATCTCGACTATCTCCTGAACAAGCTGACCGAGCTGGGCCAGGCCCTGGCGCCGCACGCGCCCAAGGTGGCCGACAGCGCCTGAACCGGTACACATCCACGCAAAGATAAAGGCGCCGGGATGGCTGTCCCGGCGCCTTTTCTTTGCGGGGCTAACCCGCTACGCGGTCAGGCTTGCGGTTGGGGCGAAGGGCCGTCAGGTTCGGAGCCCTCGGGGGCGGGGGGCTCGTCGCGGCGGCGCTTGCGGTCCTCCATGAACTGATCGAACTCCGCCTTGTCCTTGGCGTGGCGCAGGCGTTCCAGGAAGTCGCGGAACTCCTGCTGCTCTTCCTCCAGCCGGCGCATCATGTCTTCGCGATACTCGTCGAAGGCGCTGTTGCCGCTCGAATGCCGGCTCTGGCGCCAGCGCTCGCGGGCCCGGCGCCGCTCCGATCGGCCGCTATTGTGCCAACGCCCGGGGCCTCTGTTCATCCCTCTGTGCATTCCGCATCCCATGCGTCCACTCCATATTAGATAGGCCAGGATTGCGAGGCCGATGGGCCAGAAAAGGATGAAGCCCACGACCATGACCGCGATCCATGCCGGTTTTCCCAGATCGTCCAGTTTCGCTGCCAGTTCCATCGGTCTCTCTCGTGATGTTTGACGGGTAGTGCCGAAACCGCTCGTCATGTGAATGTTATTTACATTGACATATCTGGCCCCGCACCCCCTGTCTGTCAAGGATATTTGCGGGAAATTTGCCGGAAAAATCGCCGGAAAAATCAGTGGGGCCCGAAAAACTAACGGTTTTCGGCCGATTTCCCGTCGTCGCGCAGGCCGAGGCCTTCGAGATAGATCAGCACGCCGGCCTCCAGCAGGTCCTCCGGCGGCATCGGCAGCGGCCGGCGGGCGGCGTCGCCGCGGGCGAAAAGCGAGGCAATGCCGTGCGCCAGGGCCCAGATATGGAGGCTCATCATCATCGCCGGCGGCCGCCGGTCGGCGGGCATGGTGGCGGAGATCGCCTCGCAGGCCGTGCGCATCACGTTGAACGCCAGATCGCCCGCCTGGGCGAGCTGGGGGTCGAGATCCGGCGGCAGGCCGGTCTCGAACATGGCGGCATAGTAGGCCGGCTCGTCCGCAGCGAAGGCGAGATAGGCCCGGCCGACATTCTGGAAGGCGCTCATCGGCGACGGCCGGCCGTCGTCCCAGGCCTTGCTCAGCACCGCTTCCAGCCGCTCGAAGCCGCGCCGGGCGACATCGGCCATCAGCGCGTCGCGGTCGGCGAAATGGCGGTAGGGGGCGGCCGGGCTGACCCCGGCGGCGCGGGCGGCCTCGGCGAAGGTAAAGCCCGCCGGGCCCTTATCCGCGATCAGATCGAGCGCCGCCTCGATCAGCGCCTCGCGCAGATTGCCGTGGTGATAGCCGCGGCGGGATTTGCCGCGCCCGCTGCCCCGGTGGTGCTTCGACCAGTTCATGTAAGGAGATTTTACATTATTCGCGCCGAAAACAAGAGGCGCGATTGGCGGTCCCGGCCAGATAGCACCGAAAGGCGTTGGAGTCCGCCGGATTTCCGCCCGATCAGCCCTCCGCGAGCCGGTCCATCAGCCAGCTGGCGGTCTGCATCAGGCGGCGGTCGTGGCCGCGTTGGCCGACGATCTGGACGCCCACCGGCAGGCCGTGCGCGCCCTTGAGGAGCGGCAGGCTGAGCGCCGGGACGCCGCAGAACGTCCATAAGGTGGCGAAGGCGGGATCGCCCGTCGCGCCCAGCCCCTTCGGCGCTTCTCCGGGCGCGGCCGGCGTGATGATCGCGTCGTAGCGCGCGAACACCTCGTTCAGGCCCGCATTCAGCACGTCGCGTTGCTCGCGCGCGGCCAGGTAGTCGACCGCGCTTACCGTGCGGCCGTCCTCGATCATCTCCCGGAAGCGGGCGCTCGGATGCTCGCCCGGCGTATTGCAAAGGGCGCCGACCGACTGCGCCATCTCCGCCGTCAGCACCGCGTTGTGATAGTAGGCCACCTTGGCGAAGAGTTCGGGCAGATCGACCGTCTCGCAGCGTTCGCCCAGCGCCGTGACCAGCGCTTCCAACCCGGCGGCGGTGGCCGCCTCGGCCTTGTCCCAAGCGGCCGTCTTCACGAAGGCGAGGGTGGGCGGCACCGGCGGCGGCTCGCCAAGGGCCTCGCTGAGCCGCAGCGGCGCCTGCGGGCGCATCGCCGTGTCGTCGCCGTCGAAATGGTCGAGCGCATCGAAGAGCAGGGCGATGTCGCCGAGCGAGCGCGCGAAGAGGCCGACCGTGTCGAAGGTGTCGGAGAGCGCCAGCATGCCGCGCCGCGAGATCCGCCCGTAGGTGGGCTTCAAGCCGACCACGCCGCAGAAGGAGGCGGGCCGGATCGTCGAGCCGACCGTCTGGCTGCCGAGCGCGAGCGGCACCATGTTCGCCGCAACGGCCGCGGCCGAGCCGCTGGAAGAGCCGCCGGGCGTGCGCGTCTCGTCATGGGGATTGGCCGTGGGGCCGGGAGTGAAGGTGGCGAGCTCGGCCGTCACCACCTTGCCCAGGATCACCGCGCCCGCTTCGCGCAGGCGTTCGGCGGCGGCGCTGTCCCGGTTCGGCATGCGGCCCGCGAAGAGCGGCGTGCCGCATTCGGTCGGCATGTCGGCCGTATCGAAGATGTCCTTCAGGGCAACGGGTACGCCATGCAGCGGCCCGCACGCTTCGCCGGCCGCGCGCGCCGCGTCGGCGGCCTTGGCCTGGGCGAGCGCGTGCCCGGCGTCGATATGGGCCCAAGCGTGCAGCGTGGGCTCGCGCGCCTCGATCACCGCGAGGCAGGCCTCGACCAGCTCTTCCGATCGGATCGCACCGCGTGCGAGGCCGTCCGCCGCCTCGAGCGCGCTCATCTCCGCCAGTGACATCGCCCCTCCCGATCTCCGCCGAACGGCTGGAGTCTAGTTGACCTCGCCCGCAAACGGTAGTCGCCGGCGACGACGGTTAGCCGCCGCTGAAAGCCAGCCTCGGAAGCCACAGGATGAGCTGCGGGAAGAGGATCACCAGCGTCAGCCCCAGCGCCTGCAGCAGCAGGAACGGCATCGCCGCCTTGAAGATCATCGCCATGGTGATATGCGGCGGCGCCACGCTCTTCAGATAGAACAGCGCATAGCCGAAGGGCGGCGACAGGAACGACATCTGCATATTGACCATGTAGACGACGCCGAACCAGAGCTGCATCGTCTCCTTGATCTTCTGCGGATCGGTCAGCCCGTCGACCGGTCCGGGCAGCCCGAACAGCCCGTCGAATTTCAACTTCAGCATGATCGGCACGAAGATCGGTACGGCCAGCAGCAGGATGCCGACCCAGTCGAGAAACATGCCGAGCACCACCAGGATGATCATCATGACCAGCAGGATGCCGTAGGGCCCGAGGCCGGTGGCGATCAGGGTCTCGGCGACGAACTCGCGGCCGCCGCTGAGGCTGTAGAAGCCGACGAAGATGCTGGCGCCGAAGATGATCCAGAGCACCATCGAGGACGCCTTCAACGTGGTGATCGCCGCTTCCCTGGTCCGCGGCCACGAGAGCCGCCGGTGGATCGCGGCGACGAAGAAGGCGCCGAAGGTGCCGATCCCGGCGGCCTCCACCGGGGTCGCGACGCCGGTGAAGATGACGCCCAGCACCAGAACGATGAGCAGGATCGGCGCGATGATGCCGCGCAGCAGGCTGAGCTTCTCGCGCACACTCACGCGCTCTTCCGGGGGCAGGGCCGGCCCCATCTCCGGGTTGATGTAGCTGCGGGCCGTCACATAGAAGATGAACATGCCCGAGAGCAGCAGGCCCGGGATGATGGCGCCGATGAACAGATCGCCCACCGACTGTTCGGCCACCACGGCGAACAGGATCGCCAGGATCGACGGCGGGATCAGGATGCCCAGCGTGCCGCCGGCGAGGATCGAGCCGCAGGCGAGCTTAGGCTCGTAGCCGTGGCGCAGCATGGCGGGCAGGGCGATCAGCCCCATCGTCACCTCCGCCGCGCCGATCACGCCGACCATGGCGGCGAGGATCGTCGAGGCGATGATCGTCGCCGAGGCGAGCCCGCCCTTGATGCCGCCGAGCAACTTGTAGATGACGTCGAACAGCTCCTCGATGATGCCGGCGCGCTCCAGCATCGCGGCCATGAAAATGAACAGCGGGATCGCCGAGAGCTGATAGTCGGTCATGAACGGAAAGATCCGCGACGGCAGCAGGTTGAGGCTGTTCAGATCGCCGAACATGAAGAGGAAGATGCAGCCGAGCCCGCCGGTCACGAAGGCGAGCGGCAGGCCGGCCATCAGCAGCAACGCGAGCGAGCCGAACATCAGGACCGTCAGCCAGACGATGTCGATTTGCCAGCCCACGGGCCTAGCTTTCCAGGCCGTCTTGAGCGCCGCGCACGCCGCGCAGATAGAGGATATCGCGGATCAGCTTGGCGATGCCTTGCAGCAGCAGCAGGAAGCCGCCCAGCGGGATCGCCAACTTCACCGGCCAGTACTGGATACCCCATTCGTTGAGGGTCGTCTCCTGAACCTGGATCGCATCGAGCGCGAAGATGGCGCCGGTCCAGACCAGCGCCAGCACGAAGATGAAGAAGAAGACCGAGGTGACGAGGTCGATGATCGCCTTGGTCCGGACGCTCCGCTTTTCGTAGAGCACGTCGACGCGGACGTGGGATTCCTCGCGGTATGCGTAGCCGCCCGCCAGCAGGTACTGCATGCCGAACATCAGGAACATGCCCTCATGCGCCCAGTTGGTCGGCGCGTTGAAGACGTAGCGGGCCAGCACTTCGTAGTAATAGATGAAGACCGCGATCACCGCCCAGTAGGCGACGAAGGACCCGGCCAGTCCGTTGATCCTGTCGATGATCCGGGTGAGCGGCGTATGGATGTTGCGGCGGGGATCGGGTGCGGGCCCGCGCTCGATGACGTCGAACTCCGCCTCCGGCGCGCTGCCTTCGGTTTCCAGGCAGCGCGCGTGAAGGCGCGGCAGGCGCACGGCGTCGACCAACAGCAGGATGAAGATGAGATAGGTGAAGAACCCGGCGAACGAGCCCCATTCCGCCCGCTTTTCCTCCGCCCGCCCGAGCTCCGCCTTGGCTTCGACGAGCTGGGCCTGGGCTTTTTCCAGGTTCGGCTTGTCGCGTTCGCGTCCCTGTTCAACCCGGCGCTTGAAGTGGCGTACATCCGACGTGGCGATCTTCATCTGGTTCTGCCATTTGGAGACCGCCTCGCGCTCGACCGCGCCGTTGCCGTTGCCGTGCAGCACCAGGAAGAACATCGCGATGTAGAGGAGCGTGATCCTGGGCACCTTCAGATAGAGCCGGTGCAGGCCGACGAACCCTGCGGTGATCAGGAACATGTAGGCGACCGGCAGCGAGACCGCCGGGCCCTTCTTGTCGGCGTTGGCCCGGTGGACGAGATAAGCCGCGATCAGCGGAAAGCCGAAGATGCCCAGCCAGTAGACCAGGTGCGGCAGCACGAAGGTCATGTTCGGCAGGGCGACCCAGCCGGGCAGGATCGCGTGGAGCGCCTGCGCTATCGGAGCTGTCAGTTCGGACATCGAGCGGCCGCAGAGCCCGGATTATGATCGGGACCACAATCGCTTGCGAGGGGGCGCCGGACGACGCCCCCTCGGATCACGACTTGGTCAGTGGAGCGCGTTTGCACTCAGCTCCACTTCAGCTTCTGGCCCTTGATCATGTCAGGCGTCACATAGCCGAGGCTGCCGGACATCATGTAGTCGAGCTGGATCTTGAAGACGCGCGCGGCGTCCTTGTCCTTGTTCGCCCAGGCGTACCAGCGCGGCACGGCGAGCTTGGTGAACTTCTCGACGTCCTCCTGGCCGAGGCGGGTGACGATCGTGCCGGCCTTGTCGAACAGCTTCCACGCGTCCTGATCAGCCTTCTGGATCCTGGCGTGGTGGAGATCGGAATAGACGTGCACCTCCGATTCGACGAAATACTTCATCTTCGGCGACAGCTTGTTCCAATCCTTGGTGGCGACGGTCAGGTCCATCAAGTCGACGGGCTGATAGATCGACATGAAGCCCGGAGGGCCCATGGAGATGTACTTGGTCGCCTTGTGGAAGCCGAGCGAGTAGTTGATCGCGGGGCCCACATAGTCGGCGACGTCGATGGTGCCCTTGTCGAGCGCCGGGAAGATCTCCGAGCCGGGCAGGGTCGTCGTCTTGGCGCCCGCCGCCTGGAAGACTTCAGAGACCATGCCGCCCGGCAGCCGCATCTTGCGGCCGCGGAAATCCTCGATCGAGCGGATCGGCACCTTGGAGTGGATGATGTTCGGCCCGTGCTGGATCGGCCCGACATAGTGCATGCCGTGGGCCGCGAACAGCTTGCGGGCGATCTCGAGCCCGCCGAGCGAATAGAAGAAGACGTCCCATTCGTGCGGATAGCGCGGCCCGAGCGGATACGAGCTCAAGAACACCGAAGCCGGAATGCGCCGCGCCCAATAGAGCGTGAACGGGTTCATCGCATTGAGCACGCCGCGCTTGACGGCATCGAACAACTGGAAGTCGCCGACTACTTCCTTGGCGCCGAAGCCCTGGAACGACAGCTCGCCGCCGGTCTTCTCCTTGATGCTCGCGCACCACTCCTTGAAGATAGTCAGGCCGATGCCGCCGGGCCACGAGGTCTGGATCTTCCAGGTCGTGCCGGCCGCTTTCGCGGTGCCGATGAACGGCGCATTGACGGTGCTGCCCGCTGCCAACACGGCCGCGGCGCCGCCGGCAACCGTCGCTGACTTGATGAACCGGCGACGCGCCTCGACGACGCCTTCGACCGATTCGCGATACTGTTTCTTGTCTTTGGCCATGGTTACGCACCTCCCTTTCGCGTTACGCGGTTGCGTTGCGGCGTTGGCGATCTGAACGGCGCCTTTCGCCGCTGGTGGTCTTGTTGATTTCCTCCGACACTATTCCAATTTCAGGCCTCGGCCAATGCGCGAGTCCGCCGAACGGCTTCCTCAAGGGGCGGTTGTATGGTCTCAACCCATTGAGATTATTGTCGTTCGTTCGCGCGTGACCCCGCCGTTAGATGCTGCGGTTTGCCGGCCCGAACCGTCCAAAACCCCGTCCCATCTCTGTCCGCCGGGCCGCAGATTGCATTGCGGTCAGCTTATAGAATTTGCAATTTGGCGCGAAGTTGTTTGTTCAAACAAAAATTGGTCTACATATTTGCCCGGGCTTGGCCTAGATTTAGCGCTCCGGGGCAACGTCCCCGGATCGGTTTGGTCATGAAAGGTCCAGGGAAACGCCCCATGGCACATCGCGCATGGGGGCGATCTCAAGGGCCTTCGACCCGAGGGAGGCCCAATGACAGAGAACATGCTCGTCGGCAGAAGCCGACTCAGTCATCGTCTGTACACCGATCTTCTGAACGGCATTCTGAGCGGCGATTTCCCCGCCGACTCGCGGCTGCCGCCGGAAGAACGGATCGCCCGCGACTACGGCATGTCGCGCTCCACGGTGCGCACGGCGCTGGGACGCCTCAAGAGCGAGGGCTATGTCGCCTCGCGCCAGGGCTCGGGCACCGTCGTCTGCAAGACCGACGAGCGCGAGAGCTCGCCCTTCGCGGCGGTCGAAAGCCTGGCTGATCTGCAGAAATGCTACGAGTGCCGCATCGCGATGGAGGGCGAGATCGCCTATCTGGCGGCCCAGCGGCGCACCGAATCGGACGCCCGTTTCTTCGCCAACCACCTGGCGGCGCTTCGTCAAATTACCGTGAACGGCACCGGCCAGACCACCGAGGACGCGGATTTCCACGTCCGCCTTGCCAGCGTGGCGCGCAACCAGTTCCTCGAATCGATCATGGTTTCGATCCGCCCGCACATCCTCTTCGGGCTCAACATCTCCAAGACCTTGCCCGAGGCCTCGCGCCGCAAGCACGCCGCCTTTGCCTTGAAGGAGCATGAGCAGGTGGTGAGCGCCATCCTCGACGGCAACGCCGAGGCCGCCCGCGACAGCATGCGCAACCACATCAGCCAGTGCCGCAAGCGTCTGTTCGGGGCGCGGTAAGGCGGACGCCTCTCTCAGGCGTCCGCGCTGAGCCGCTCGTAAGCGGGCAGCGTCAGGAATTCCTGGAACTCGTCTGACACCGTCATCTCCCAGAAGAGATCGCGGGCCTCGTCGTATTTTGCGGCGGAGAAATTCTCCTCGCCGACCAGCTCCTTGATCTTGTCCATTTCCTCCTCGAAGAGACGCTCGAGGAGCCCGTCCTCGATTTCCGGGCCGTCGGTGATGGCCGCCCCGTGTTTCCGCCACTGCCAGAGCTGCGAGCGCGAGATCTCCGCCGTCGCTGCGTCCTCCATCAGATTGTAGATCGGCACGCAGCCGTTCCCGCGCAGCCAAGCCTCGGTGTACTGGATGCCCACGTTGATGTTCATGCGCACGCCCTCCTCGGTGATCGTGCCCGTGGGCACCGCAAGCAGATCGGCCGCGGTCACATTCACGTCCTGGCGCTGGCGGGCGAGCTGGTTCGCATCCGGCATCATCCGGTCGAAGACCTCCATCGCGATCGGCACCAGCCCCGGATGGGCGACCCAGGTGCCGTCATGCCCGTCGCCGGCCTCGCGCTCCTTGTCGGCGCGCACCTTCGCCATGGCGGCGTCGTTCGCCTCGGGGTCGTTCTTGATCGGGATCTGCGGCGCCATGCCGCCCATCGCGAAGGCGCCGCGGCGGTGGCAGGTCTTGATCAGCTCCTGGGAATACGAGCGCAGGAAATGCACCGTCATCGTCACCTGCGCCCGGTCGGGCAGGATGAAGTCGGCGCGATTCCGGAACTTCTTGATGTAGCTGAAGATATAGTCCCAGCGGCCGCAGTTGAGGCCGGCCATGTGGTCGCGCAGCTCGTAGAGGATCTCGTCCATCTCGAAGACGGCCATGATCGTCTCGATCAGCACCGTCGCCTTGATCGAGCCGCGCTTGATACCGAGCGCCTTCTGGGCGTGGACGAAGACGTCGTTCCAGAGCCGCGCTTCCTGGTGGCTCTCGAGCTTGGGCAGGTAGAAATAGGGCCCCGTACCCCGCTTCAGCTGCTCCTCGGCATTGTGGAAGAAGAAGAGCCCGAAATCGGCGAGCGCCCCCGACATCGGCTGGCCGTCGACCTGGATGTAGTTCTCCGGCAGATGCCAGCCGCGCGGGCGCACCAAGAGGGTCGCGATGTTGTCGCCGAGCTCGTAGTGCTTGCCCGACTTGGGGTCGTCGAAGGTGATCTCGCCGCGCACCGCATCGCGCAGGTTCAGATGGCCCTGGATGTTGTTGTCCCAAGTCGGCGCGTTCGAATCCTCGAAGTCCGCCATGAACATCTTGGCCCCGGCGTTCAGCGCGTTGATCACCATCTTGCGCTCCACCGGTCCGGTGATCTCCACCCGCCGGTCGAGCAGATCCTGCGGGATCGGCGCCACTTTCCAGTCGCCCTCGCGGATCTGCTTCGTCTCCTCCAGAAAATCGGGTAGCCAGCCGTCGTCGAGCTTTGCCTGGATCTTCGTCCGCCGCTCCAGGAGCTCCAGCCGCCTGGCGCCGAACGTGCGCTCCAGATCGGCGATGAAGGCGAGCGCCTCGGGTGTCAGGATGTCCTCGTATCCGGGCTTCATCTCGCCGGTGAGCGTCATGCCGTCGGGCAAGGCGATGGTCGCGTTGTTCGCCACGGTGGCATCCCCCTCTTTTCAGTTCTTGCGTCGCGATCGGTGGCCTGGCGCCGCCCGCCTGGCGCGCCTAAGCCTTAGCATCGCGCGTCTACCCCGAATGTCAATTTGGCGTTCCGGCGGACTTTTGGCCTTGACGGCAAGTCTCCTTGACCCGGACGCGGCCGTCGCCCAAGCTTCGCGCCGATCATGAGCGGCGACGAAATCCAAGGTGAAATCCAATACGAACGCCCGCCGGCCAGCGCGTTGGCGGGCGATCTCTGGTTTGAGGATTTCAGCCTCGGCCAGCGTTTCGTGACGGCGGCGCGGACGGTCGAGGAGCCGGAGATCCTCGCCTTCGGCCGGGCCTACGCGAACCAGCCCTATCACACCGATCCCGAGGCCGCGAAGGCGAGCATCTATGGCGGGCTCATCGCCCCCGGCTATCTGACCGCCTCGCTGACCTTCGGGCTCTTCGCCGACACAGGCGCGCTCGCCGCCGCCGGCATGGGCTCGCCCGGCATCGACAAGCTGCGCTGGCACAAGCCAGTCCGCGCCGGCGACACCCTGCATGTCGAGGCCGAGATCGTCGAGGTCTCGCCGGCGCCCGAGCCCGGCGGGCGCGATGCCATCCGTATCGCCTACACGACGCTCAACCAGCGCGGCGAGACGGTGATGACCCTCTCGAGCCTCCACTTCGTCCGCCGCCGCCCAGCCTGACGTTCCGCGACTGCCCGCCCGCGACTGACGTCCCCCTATTGCGGCTTGCCGCCGATCTTGAAGCGTTTACCGACGTGGAAACGCTTCTCGACGAGTCTGTAGAGCAGGGCGCCGCGCGGCCGTTTCACCGGCGCGTTCACCAGCATGTTGATGCGCACCGAGACCGGCCCCGCGATCGGCGTGTTGGGATAGCGCTCCTTGGTCTTGAAGTCGTAGGTGGTGCCGCAGAGCTTCGGCCGGTCGCAGGCCGCACCTTCGAGCCGCGCTTTCTGGCCCAGCCCCAGCCGCCCCTGGCGCAGCTTCCGCTTCATCTCGGCCTGGTTCTTGTCGGTGATGCGGAAAACGGCGGTGATCCGGTCCTTGCGGTCGGGGTGGCCGCTGCGGCAGATGCAGGTCGGACGCCAGACGGTGACGCGGTTGGCCGACTCGACCGCCACCCTGGCCTCGTCGCGCGACACCGGCTTGCCGCCGATCCTGAAGCGTCGCCCGACCTTGAAGAAGCGCTCGTTGAGCTCGTATCTCTTCTTGCCCTTCGGGCGGTGCGAGGGCGCATTCGACAGCATGTTGATGCGCACCGTGACCGGCCCCGAGATCTTGGGCTCGCCGCAGGCCTTGCCGTGGAGGGTCGCGTATTGGCGGAGACCAAGCCGGCCCTGATCGATCTTCTTCTTCAGCCCCGCCTTGTTCTTGTCGGTGATGCGGAAGACGGCGGTGATGCGGTCCTTATATCTGGGATGGCCGCTCTTGCAGATGCACACGGGTTTCCAGTCGGTCAGGCTCGTTTGCGCCCAGGCAGCAGAAAGGCCGGCGGACATGCCGGCGGGAAGGGCGAGCAGGGCGGCGCAGGCAATCAAGATCAGGCGTTGCATGAACGGTCGGTCCCTCGTTAATGGCGTCCGGATGGGGTGAGGGCGCCAGAATACCACGCTCACTGCGACAGGCGAGAGGGCGTGCGCCCGCATCTTTCGGCCGCGCAAACCCATCGGTGTATCCAGATGGGCCCCGTCCGGGTGCGTCGATGGGCGCCGTGCTTGCTATCGCCGTCCGTCTGCTTATATAACCGCGGCACTTTCTCGGCCCTCCCGACGAAACGATCGAAGCCGAATGGCGGGGAGTAGCTCAGCCTGGTAGAGCACTACGTTCGGGACGTAGGGGCCGGAGGTTCGAATCCTCTCTCCCCGACCAGCACATCGGAAATGAAGTATATTTAAAATCAAGGGGTTAGGTTCTAAAGCCTAGCCCCTTGATCGCTCTTGGGTAACTTATGGGTAACAAATCGGCTGTGTTTCGACCGGTTTTTGCTGTGCGAGTTGGCACCTCCGACGCTTAGGACATCCGGAATGGGTCATAAGCGGACATCGGCAATGGCGCCAGCGATGTCCGCTTTCGGGCGGAAAGCGGACATGCCGATCAACGTCATGGCTGTCCGCTATTAGCCAAAAGCGGACATTGGGTTGATCCTCGACTGTATGGCTTGCGGCCTCCCGCTACGTTACTTTCAACGCCGAAGGGGGGTTCGGGATGGAACGCCGGCTCGCGGCCATACTTGCCACCGATGTAGTCGGATACTCGCGGCTGATCCGGGCTGACGAGGAGGGCACGCTCGAGCGGTTAAAAGCGCTCCGCGCCGAGATCATTGAACCAAACATCGCCAAACATCATGGACGCGTCGTCAAGCTCATGGGGGACGGCATGCTGGCGGAGTTCGGCAGCGTTGTGGATGCAGTTCGCAATGCGGTTGAAGTGCAACAGGCCGTTTCGGTGCACCAAGCTGACCTACCCGAAGACCAACGCATCCAATTCCGCGCCGGCGTTAACCTCGGCGACGTGGTCATCGACGGGGACGACATCTACGGAGACGGCGTGAACGTTGCGGCAAGGCTTGAGGGCCTCGCCGAACCTGGCGGGATTTGCGTATCCGACATCGTCTATCAGAGCGTCAAGGGCAAGCTCGAGATAGGGTTCGACGATCTCGGCGAACAGCAGGTCAAGAACATATCCGAGCCGGTGCGCGTCCACCGAATTCGGCTGGGCAGTGCACCATCGCAAATTGACACTTACGAAGCAGCACCCACCTCTCTCGATCTACCGAACAAGCCCTAGATCGCAGTGTTGCCCTACGACAATATGTCGGGCGATCCAGAGCAAGAATATTTTGCCGACGGCATCGCGGAAGACCTCATTACGGAGCTGTCGCGGATGCGCTGGCTTTTCGTGAGCGCCCGGAATTCGAGTTTCACCTACAAGGGTCAGGCCGTAGATATCAAAGCAGTTTCGCGCGAACTCGGCGTTCGCTATGTGCTGGAGGGCAGTGTGCGAAAATCGGGCAACCGGGCCCGCATTACAGTTCAGTTGATAGATGCCACCACCGGTAATCATCTGTGGGCCGAACGGTATGACCGTGAATTGGCCGATGTCTTCGCGGTCCAAGATGAGATCACCGAGACCGTCGTCGGCACCATCGAGCCCCAGCTCTACGTTGCCGAAAGCGAGCGGGCGAAGCGCAAAGCGCCAGAAAGCCTCGACGCGTGGGACTTGACCATGCGGTCGATGCCTCACCTGTGGCGGATGACAGGCCCCGACATCGTGCGTGCGCAGGAGTTGTTAGAGGCCGCGATTGACCGCGACCCAAACTATGCCAGGGCTTTAGGCTTACTTAGCTTTTCTTACATCTGGAACGCATGGATGGGCTGGGGCGAGGATCCGACCCGGTTGGCGCTGTCCACGGTTATGCCCGCCGGCACGATGATGCCGTCCACGAGGTGAGGAAGGCCCTTGAGCTGAATCCAAACTTCTCGATGGCTTATACCTGGCTCGGAATATTCATGGGCTATGCGGGCAAGGTCGAACCGGCACTCGAAGCGCTGGATCAAGCCTATCGGATCAACCCTCGAGATCCATTCAACGCCTGGCTTCCGGCGCTCCGCTCGATCGGATTGTTTACCGCCGAACGTGACGCCGAAGCCCGGGAACTAGCCCGCGAAACGCTCAAGGCCAAACCCGACATGGTGGGTGCTTGGCGCGTATTTACGATCACCTCGGCTCATCTAGGCGATCTGGACGAGGCACACCGGGCGCTCGCCGAGACTAAGCGTTTGCAACCGACCATCTCGTTAGCGTGGGCTCGGGAATACGGTCCCTGGGTGCGCCCCCAGGACCTTGAGCGCTATGTGGAAGGCTTCCGGCTGGCGGGCCTGGAGTAATTTGCCAATGTCCGCTAATGGGATGGACCGGCTGCTTCCCCTGGGGAGTTAGTCTTTTGCGACTGACCCTCTTTGATCACAGGAGAAGCAGTCCATGTCATCCAAGACAGAGCATACCATCTCGC
>JARRKQ010000081.1:0-12170 GCA_037387885.1 Alphaproteobacteria bacterium
CCGGACTGGGAGATCAGAGTAACTGGGCCCGGCTCCTCCGGTTCGCCGCCCCACATCTGGCAACGGACCTTCGCCTCCCGGTTATAGAAGCCCGAGCCGTTGCCGCCGCAGACCACGATCCCCGCGTCGCGGGCCATGCGTTGCAGACGCTGCCACAGAGGGATCGGGCGTCCGTCATCCAGGTAACCGCTCGCGAAGATCGTCGCTGCTCGAGCGCCGACCTCGATAGCCTCGGTCAGCACCTGCTCCAGCCTGGCGTTGGCCACCATAAGCACAGTGTGCTCGACCGCCCTGGGCAAATCCTTCAGCGAGTTATAGCAGAGCCGACTTTCGATCTCGTTGTAGTTCGGGTTCACTAGGAACACTTCGCCCTCGAAACCGGCATCCAGGCAAGCACCAATCATCCTATGACCGTATGTTCCGGGCTTCGGCGAAGCCCCCACTAGCGCTAACGAACGCGGCTGGAGCAAGGGGTCCAAGCGGTGGCTCATTCGATTCAACGCCTCCCGTATAGAAACCAGACGCCGCGGACGATGGTGATTCGAACGCGGCCGACTTACAACCCGTCAGCAAGACACAAGGCGACGTGAATTTGTGTAGTAAAGTCAATACTTTATTTTTATTCCACATGTCTTCATTAGTTTTCTTAGGGCCACCGTGGCGTTTACTACTGAAAATATTATTGTTTCATCGCCGCTCTGAACAACGAATCTGTAATTTGCGTGCCAAATAAGTGCTTGCAGTATAGTTAAAGCTTGAACGCCAGTAACGCCTACACCGCCATCTTCCAAACTTTTCCACCGCTCTTGAATGGGGGGATCATTATCGATCCGCCACGTAACTAGTTTTGTATCGCCAGATCCTTCGTCTGAAGAACTGGTTTGTACTGAGAACGTGGCACCCTGCTTGGTACACGAAAAAGCGGCCACGGAATCCCCTGCACCAGAAGTGGATGCTACTGCGTTCTGTTCGCCGGTCAGAGGATCTTTTGAGAACCCGAACACCCAGGGATCACTCGTAGCCCTGTCCGCATAGGCATGGCGAAGCAACAGAGCCACACAAAGACAAATGAAGAGTGTCTGAATTTTCATGGTGAGCCTCACTCGGCGGGGAGAAACGCATTCTGCTCCTGGCAACATTGGACTTGCGCAAAGCGCGAGGGCCTTGAGTGTCTTCAATTGACGAGCTTGACGAATACTTTTCATCGGGGCCACAATAAATTAGCGGCTTGGCCCTATGCGGAGGGCGAACATTGGCCAGCAAGACAGTTCAGCCCATTGAATCCCAGTCTTTCATCGCGTCATTCGGGACCGGGAAATCTACCGTCACATACCAACAGGCGCAGCCTATCTTCCAACAGGGGGACGCTGCCGATGCGGTCTTTTACATTGAGAAGGGCAAAGTCAAAATCACCGTTGTCTCGGAACAGGGTAAGGAAGGTGTCATCGCGATCCTGGAGCCTGGTGAGTTTTTTGGCGAAGGATGTTTGGCCGGTCAGCCGTTGCACTTGGCGACCGCTGGTGCAATGGCAGAGTGTGTCATCATCAGGATTGAAAAGGACACGATGATACGCCAGCTCCGGGACGACCCGACCTTTTCCCAGCTGTTCATGTCATTCCTGCTGTCTCGCAACATCCAGATCGAAGCGGACTTGGTCGATCAGCTATTCAATTCCAGTGAGAAGCGGCTCGCCCGCGTTCTCATGCTACTTGCCCACTTTGGCAAGGACGGGAAGATGGAACCTGTCATTCCCCACATCAATCAGGAGGTATTGGCAGCGAGGGTGGGTACGACGCGGTCCCGAATCAACTTCTTTATGAACAAGTTCCGAAAGCTCGGCTTCATCGAATATAACGGCGGACTGAAGGTGCACTCCTCCCTCCTCAACGTGATCGTCCACGATTAGGTCGGGGGACCGTTACGACGTGTGCGCATTGCGCGCTTCCACCTAAATCACCTCGCAATTACCGTCGGGATCGAGGCACGCAGGCAACCTCCCGTGTGCAATTGTGAACATCGGGTAGCATTTCGATCGGCTACAAGTACAGCTCTACCAAAAGCTTCCGTTGCCGCCGGCGGTGGCAAGATTCACCTTGCAATCAAACCCTTCGGCAGGGAACGAGGAAGGAAATACCATGCAAGGCCGTCGTATCGAGCGCCCGACGCAGAATCAGGTGATGGCGGTGGTTGAGGGCAACGCACTCTCCTTCAACGTGCCACGATCCGCCATTCTCGAGGATCTTGCCGGTGGCTTGGCCCACCTGAGCGAGACGCACAGCGGAGCATTGACAAGCGTCAGCGTAAAAGTGAGCGCGCAGATGAGAACCGACCCCTCCGGCGGCGCCCTGTTCCTGAACAGCTGAGCGATGGACTGGGCCGGAGATGACGCGCGGTCAAAGGGGCAAAGGGTGAGACCTATGCATGCCGCCCGCACTGCTGCAGACAGAGCACAACTTTCAAAAGAGTGGCGTTCGATAACAGAAGAAGTACTCGTGAGGCGGGTCGACGCTGGAGTCAGCCACTATCTGCAGCAGCCGCTTCGAACGTTGGAAAAGGCAGAGCAGGACTGCAAACACCGGCAACGTGAGATCGTCGACACCGAAGTTAAGGATCTCAAGTGAATAGGCTGGCCGTGCTGAATCGACATGACCCGACTTTCACCATCACCTGTCCCATCGCTTGCCAACGACTGGAAACGTCCTGATATGGATACATAGACGACATGAACAGATTGATTACCGAGGTCGAGCGATTGCGCGACCAGGTCGAGGATACTCTTTTTGAGTCCTGGATCGAGGTCTTCGATATGGAGCTAGTCAAAACTTTGGCAGGACCCTGCCATCGTCGCGCCTTGCCGACACTGCCCGGGCCGCAAAAGAACTATTAGGTTCCCCAGGGCCCGCTGGTGTGGCGCACAAAAAATGCCTCATTGCGGCGGAGGAAATCCCGAATGAGGCGCTCAGTTTGACTGGCACCGATGGGAAATACCACACCTTTGGGGCTCATAGTACGGATCGTCCCTTGATTTGAAGTTGGCTCTTCCCTCTTGGAGTCGTCAATAGGCTAATGCACACAACCAAGGATATTGTTACATGAGTGCCCAAATGACAGACAGCCTTGGCGCTAAACACTTTACCGAAGGCGCTGCCGCGCTCGCGATGGTCAGCTGCTCAGGGGAGCGGATGGGTGACCCGATTAACGCACCAAGCAATAATCCGGCCGACGATGTACCGCGATAACAGCCTTATTCCGAGCGAAGCAATTCGCCTCCTAGCCCTGGGCATCCTGGCCACGGGGAAATGGCCTTATGTGCAACTGGCCGGTGAAGTGCGTCATTTCATCAGCCACATCTGTGGACCCTCGCTTGATCTAGTAGCGCCGCCGCTGGAGTTGCTGAAGATCGAGGGGCTGATCAATGCCGCTGTCGACGGCAACTTGTCCGATTCAGAGGTGCTTTCTCTCAGCGAGGCCGGTCAAAACGAGCTTCATAAGCTACTCACTGCGAGCGTGTGCGCTCCGGCCAGCGACCTCAACAAGCTGATCATCGCCCTGAAGATGCGCTTCTTGCATCTGCTGGAGCCGGCGGAACAGCTCTTACAGGCAGAAATTCTGGCGAAGGTCAGCGAGCGGGAACTCGGGCGCTTGACAGAGCTGCGCGCCCATCATGGCGGCGACAGAGGCCACCTTACCGCCTGGCTCGACCAGGAGATCGTCCAGGGCGAGACCCGCCTCGCCTTCTTCAGGCTTAAACCCCAATTTTGGGGCAAGCCGTCTATCGACGAGCTATGCCATGTGCGCCAGCAGCGGCACGCTAGCAAAAGAAAAGTGTTGAGTCACAATGGACTAACCCTGACCCCGGGCCTTCATCGCTCTCTACGGCAGACCGGGAAACTTCTGGAAGCGGTTTAGTCGCAGACCGCGCTTATCTCTAGTTGACCGTCAGCCCGCAGGATTAACCGAGTCCTCGCATTGAGCCGGCTAGTGATGAGGCGGCTGCCGAATTATATGTCGTTGACCGTAACGGCTGAAGCGAACTCGAACCAGGGTGGAATGTTCTGATAACGGAAGCAGAAATGACTGAAAGTCTGCGCGAGGCAGCGCTCGCCTATCACCGTACGCCTAAACCGGGCAAGCTGGAGATCACGGCGACCAAGCCCCTGGTCAACCAGCGCGATCTCGCCCTGGCCTATTCCCCCGGGGTGGCGGCGGCGTGCGAGGCGATCGTCGAGGATCCCAGCGAGGCTGCCCGCCTCACGGTGCGGGCGAACTTGGTTGGGGTCATCACCAACGGTACGGCGGTACTGGGTCTCGGCGCCATCGGGCCGCTTGCCTCGAAGCCCGTAATGGAGGGTAAGGCCGTTCTGTTCAAGAAGTTCGCCGGGATCGACGCCTTCGATATCGAGGTAAGCGAGGGGGACGCGCCGAAGTTCGTCGACATCGTGGCCGCCCTCGAACCCACCTTCGGCGGCATCAACCTGGAAGACATCAAGGCGCCGGAGTGCTTCGAGATTGAGGCGGCGCTGCGCGAGCGCATGAACATTCCGGTCTTTCATGACGACCAGCACGGCACCGCGATCATCGTGGCCGCCGCCGTCTATAACGGGCTGCGCTTGGTGGGCAAGAATCTGGACCAGGTAAAGCTCGTCACCTCGGGCGCCGGGGCGGCGGCGCTCGCCTGCCTCAATCTACTGGTGGCCACGGGGGCGCGGCGCGAGAACATCTGGGTGACCGACATCGCCGGCGTAGTCTACCAGGGACGTGAGGAGCAGATGGACCGATGGAAGGAGTCTTACGCGCAGGCGACCGACGCGCGCACGCTGGACGACGTGATCGACGACGCCGACGTCTTCCTCGGGCTGTCAGCACCGGGAGTCCTGAAGCCGGAAATGGCGGCACGCATGGCGGAGCATCCGTTCATCATGGCGCTCGCCAATCCGACACCTGAAATCATGCCCGAAGAGGCGAAGAAGGTGCGCCCCGACGCCATGATCTGTACCGGACGTTCCGATTATCCCAATCAGGTGAACAACGTTCTCTGCTTTCCTTACATTTTTCGCGGTGCGCTCGACGTGGGCGCCACCTCCATCAACGAAGAGATGAAGATCGCCTGTGTGAAGGCCTTGGCGGACCTGGCTCACGCCGAGCCCTCGGAGGTGGTGGCCAAGGCGCTGGGCGGAGAGGCACCAGCCTTCGGGCCCGATTACCTGATTCCTAGCCCCTTCGACCCCCGGCTGATCCTGGAGATCGCGCCGGCGGTGGCTCGCGCCGCGATGGATAGCGGCGTGGCGACGCGTCCCCTGGAGGACTTTACGGCCTATTGCGAGGAACTGACGCGCTTCGTGTTCCGGTCCGGCATGGTCATGAAGCCGATGTTCCAGCGCGCCCGGGAGAACCCGAGGCGGCTGATCTATGCCGACGGCGAGGACGAACGCGTGCTGCGCGCCGTCCAGGTGGTGGTCGACGAAGGCTTGGCCCAGCCGATCCTGGTCGGCCGCCCGGCGGTGATCGAGCGGCACATCGAACGCCTCGCCCTACGCCTTCGCCCCGCCGAAGACTTCGAGCTGATCGACCCGCAAGACAATCCGCGTTACCAGGACTACTGGCAGCCGTATCACCGCATCATGGAGCGCAAGGGCGTGATCCCGGATACGGCCCAGATCGTAGTGCGGACCGACACCACTGTGATCGCAGCGCTGGCTGTCAACCAGGGCGGAGCCGACGCTATGCTGTGTGGCCTCGAGGGCAGCTATCAGAAGCACCTTGGCCATGTGATCGACATCTTCGGGTTGGCCGAGGGGGTGCAGGGCTGCTCGGCGATAAACATTCTCATCCTCAGCTCGGGCACCTATTTCCTGGCCGATACCTATGTCACGTCCGATCCGTTGGCCGAAGCGATCGCCGAGATGACGCTGATGGCCGCGGCGCACGTCCGGCGCTTCGGCATCGAGCCCAAAGTGGCCCTGCTGTCGCACGCGAACTTCGGCAGCGCCGACACGCCGTCGGCGCGCAAGATGCGCGCGGCGCTAGCCTTGCTGCACGAGCAGGCTCCACATCTGGAGGTCGAAGGCGAGATGCACGGTGACGTGGCGCTGAACGAAGAGCTCCGTCAACGGATCTTTCCCAACTCACGTCTCAAGGGTTCGGCCAACCTGCTGATCCTTCCGAACCTGGACGCGGCGAACATCGCCTACAACCTCATTAAAACGATGGCCAACGGTCTTGCAGTCGGGCCGATCCTGATCGGTCCGGCCAAACCCGCCCACATCTTGACCCCCTCTGTTACCGCCCGCGACATCGTCAACATGAGCGCGGTCGCCGTCGTCGATGCCCAGGATCACGTGGACTCTCTGAGAATCTAGGACCGTGACCAATCCGCCCCAGGACCGGACCGAATCAATCGAGGCGAAGGTGGAGACAGTCGCCGAGATCGACTATTAATTGCTCTCGAGTTAATCTCAGGGGTTTCCGGGCCAAAGAGAAAAATGAGCCAACGACCGGAAGCGCGTACCTCGATGCTAATCTTGCCGCCCAACTCCTTTGCCAGGACCTGCCAGGAGTGGCCATTGTCGGCGCTGAAGAGCGTGAGCTTGAACCCTTTGTTGTTAGCGAGTTTGCGGCAGATGGTGAGTCCGGCGCTGTCCGGGCCGCGGTCATTCTCCTCGCAATTGCCGTCGAAATCGAGACACGCACATGACATTCTGTGTGCAATTGTGAACATCGGGTAGCATTTCGATCGGCTACAAGTACAGCTCTACCAAAAGCTTCCGTTGCCGCCGACGGTGACAAGGTCCGCCTTGCAATCGAACCCTTCGGCAGGGAACGAGGAAGGAAATGCCATGCAAGGCCGTCGTACCGAGCGCCCGACGCAGAATCAGGTGATGGCGGTGGTTGAGGGCAACGCACTCTCCTTCAACGTGCCACGATCCACCACTCTCGAGGATCTTGCCGGTCGCTTGGCCCACCTGAGCGAGACGCACAGCGGAGCGCTGACCAGCGTCAGCGTAAGAGTGAGCGCGCAGAGGAGAGCCAAACTATTCGGTAGTGCCCTTTTCTTGGGCAGCTGAGCGATGGACCGAGCTTGAGATCAAGCGCGGTCAAAGTGGCAAAGGGTGATATCCATGGCCCGGACCGCTGCTGAAAGCCAAGCGCGCTTTGCCGGTCAGGCTATTCGAGTGACCGGCAGAAATCGCAGTTGCGCTATAGCTGATGTAAACCTGTTATCGCCGGTGCGAGAAGCGTCTGTCTTTTTGTCTAGCAACAGAACGTACGAACCGCGCCCTGCCTACCAGTGGACCGCACGGCGCATCGCTTGGACCTTGTGGCACGGCTGGTGGCTAGCCATCTGGCTTGCTTCTCTTTGGATGTGGCTCGCTGTCCTCGAGGGAATGGCGCGGTAAAGTTGCTCCGATGCCAGCGCGCCCTGTGGCGTAGCGAAGCGAACCTAGGAGTGATTGGCCGGAGACGCAGCAGGACTTCTGGGAGGCGTGAGGAGGCGGGCCAGGCTGAACCGGCTTGGCTCGTCTTTCACGAACTCTGGCCAGGCACGTCGGCACGGCAAGGATATTGGAGGCTAGGATGAGTACTCAAGAAAAAAAGGATGCCGAGATAAAGCGGTCAGCTAACAAAGCCCGTCGTCGCGAAGCGATGGTAAAAAGGGCAAAAGACATCATTTGGACCGCTGTAGCAGCGAGTGTGATCACAATAATCGTCATAACTTCGCTGGGCTGGCTGACGACCCAAAGCGTTGTCGAGAAAGCGCGGGAGGAGGGTGCGAAAGAGCTCGTTGCTTTAAGGGCGAGCATCTGCCTCGTAAGATTTCAGCAGAGACCAGATGCGGAGGCAAAGCTCGCCGAGTTTAAAGCACTCTCATACGGCGACAAAGACGCTGCCATTCGGAAATTTGTCACGGAAGAAGGATTGGCAACGATGCTGGGAGAAGACACCCCTGCACCGGGTGCCATCGATAAATGCGCCGATGCGATAAAGTACTCATAAACTGTAGATCGATGTTGAAGAGGTCAAGGAGAACTTCGTCTGTTGTTGGACGAGCTACGTGAGCTTTATCAGGAGGTCATCTTGGACCACGGCCGCAATCCGCGGAACCTGCGGCAGCCGGCCGATGCCAACCGGAAGGCCACGGGCAACAATCCCCTGTGCGGTGACATCCTGACCGTCTATCTCTCGGAGGACAAAGACGGCGTCGTCACGGATGCGGCCTTCGTGGGAAAAGGTTGCGCTATCTCAATGGCGTCCGCCTCATTGATGACGGAAATCCTGAAAGGCAAGACAGTTGGCGAGGCGGAGCGCCTGTTCGACGCCTTCCATCGTATGTGCACGAAGCATAACTTCGACCTCGATCGCGAACAGGAAGCCGATGGCGATGCTTTGGAGCGCCTCAGCGTACTCGCCGGGGTGCGCGAGTTCCCAATCCGGGTCAAGTGCGCGACCCTCGCCTGGCACACTATGAGCGCCGCCATGTCGGGCAACAGGTAAGCCAGCACAGAGTGAGCGCGGCGTGGAAGGCTGATGGAAAGACCCACGCTCGACAGCTCCATGCCCGGCCTGACCTGCGGCGATGAAATCAGCGCCACCACCGGCGATCCGCTAGCACCAGGTGCGGGGAAACGAGTATTTTCTGGAAGGTCGGGGAGGAAATTCCGTCTACTGATTTGAAACCACGATAGCATATGCACGGAGAGACAGATGAGAATTTCGATGGAAAAACCGGTCGTTTGGGCCGACGGTTGCAGCTACATGGGTATCTTACCATTCGTCGGAGTGATTAAAGTTTCCGAAGATGGCAAACTTGACGACATGGGGAGAGCGACGGGAGACGGCGGTGACGAAATTCAAGGCGCCGTCAAACTTGGAAACGGGCCGTTTGTCCCGCTCAGGGTGAATGATCTGACGCCCTGCGGAGATGGGTGCATTGGTATTCGTGGCCATGCAAAAGATTGTCGGAACCTGTACAAGGGGAGCACACAGACTTTGGTGCTACAGCTTGACAATGGCAATGAGACACCACCAATTGCTGGAAAATTGTTTCAGTTCGCCCCCTAAGGGTATCCACCCGGCGAGCCTTCCTAAGCTATGTCTTTGTCGATGAGCCCGATCTGGGCGGACTCGGTTTCGACCGGGTCGAGCCTCGGGCAACTGGTAGGCCAGGCTATCCAGCCGTCCAGCCGACCAATCTCGCCTAAGCGCCTAAATTCTTCGGGGTCGACGAATATGCTGTCCCGTGGTTCGGATTCGAACAGCGCCAATTTCGGATCGAATCGGTATCGCGTCGCACAGTAAGGGCAAAGGATAGTGTCGTCGTCGCCCATGTCGATATATACGTGCGGGTGATCATGCGGCGGGGTCACGCCGATGCACTTGAATTGTCGTGTCCCGATGCGGATCTCTGAGACCGCGCGGTCGTTCTGGAACTTCGGATAGCGGCTAGCCTTTATGCGCGTCCTTGATTTGTTGGTCGAATTCGCACCCGACGTGGCTAGGGACTCTTCGGTTACCTGATAGGATCCATCCCGAATTGCCGGCAATGCACCGCTGCTTGTGGAAAAACTGACAGGGGTGTGGCGAGGAAGAGCACCGCCCTCCGTTTCCCAAGATTCAATACCATTCGTGTCGAACTCCGATTCGGAGATCATAGAACCTCCCAGTAGTCCAAAGCTCGACGGCACCACGCTGCCGGCTGAAAGTCCTAAAGAGTGAGAGCACAAATCGTCATCCTGAACAAACGCAATCCAGAAATGCACGGCCCTATGGAATGTTCTGGACCAATTGGACGGAGACTCTGAGACAGACCACTATCGGCAGCTGCCCACAGGATGCGGCCGCGAAGGTGCACCGTTCCGCCACACGTTCAATTTTTTGCAGTGAGCACAGATCCGCTCCCCGGACCAATTGCTTAGAAACTTCGCTTTGCACTTGAGGCACTGGCGAACCTTGGGGACATCGCAAGGCGAATGGTTGCTTGGTGCATGTCTCGCTGAGGAATTAGTCATGAATGCTCCTTCCCGCGGTCGCACGGCTGCCGATTTCATCGAGCGCAGGCGCGAGGAGAACGCGAGCAATTCCCGGATTCCGATAAATACGCAGCCTTGTTGACGCGCGTTTGGCATTAAGAATTGAAAAGAGTCCAGTGCACTCGTCACACGTCTCCACGCTATAGGTATCGCTCCGGTCTACTCCCTCCAACCCCTCTGGAGCGAACGGTCGCTTGAAGGTGACTCTCCTATTACGTCCGCGTATTGTCATTGGTTTTCGCCGGAAGATCGGGCTGGAGCCATGCCACCCTCCGGAGCCATACCCTTAAGAAACCTGAAGAGGTCACTGTCTGTGGAAAGGACGAGGGTCGTGTTTTCAGCAATCATGGATTTGTAGGCCTGCATGGTTCGTGTGAATTCATAAAACTCCACCGCTTCGGGGCTCCGGTTGTAGGCCCTCGCGTAAATTTCTGTGGCTTTCGCGTCAGCCAGGCCGCGGATCTCCTCGACCTTTCGGTAGGCTTCGGACTGGATCTTGTTCAGATCTCGCACACGATTTCCGCGGATTCTGGCAGCCTCCCCGTTACCTTCCGACAGGAAGCGTTCTGCAATCTGCCGACGTTCGCTGATCATTCGATCGTAGATCTTCGGGCGCACGCTTTCATTGTAATTGATCCGCTTGAAACGGATATCGAGCAATTCTATGCCAAATACTTGAACCTTCTCAGCGGCCGCGGAGAAGATTTCTTTTTCGACCAGTTTGCGTCCTTTCTGGATCGGCACCAGCTGCCCCATATTCAGGTCCCGCTCAGCATCGGTTAAAATGGTGTCGCGCAACGGCACGCGATCCTTGGTGGTGCGAATGATCTCAATCAGTTCATGCTTTGCAACAGCGTTACGGGTCTCACTGCCTAAAATATCGTCCAGACGGGATTGAGCACTGCGTTCATCGCGCAGCCGCAAAAAATACTGAAGGGGTTCTGTAATCCGCCAGCGGGCGAACAGGTCTACCGAAATGTAAAGCTTGTCCTTGGTTGGCATATCCGACGGACTGCCGTCCCACTCGAGGACTCGCTTGTCAATCGGATTGACATCTTGGATGAAAGGTACCTTGAATTTCAGACCGGCGGAGGTCACGGGAGCACCGACGGGCTTACCAAACTGGGTGATAATCACTTGCTCGACTTCGCTCCCCGTATAGATCGAACTTATCTCGACGTATGTGCCGACGCCCAAAACCGCCAGGATGGCTATTCGCGTGAACCTGTTCATGGCTGCGCGACCTTCTGGGAGTCGAGATTTAGCAGTGGTAGGATGCTGCGCGTCTGTTCATCGACAATGATCTTGGAGCGTATGCCTGGCATAACGTCCTGCAGGGTCTCGATATAGATGCGGCGGCGGGTGACCTCCGGAGCCTTGCTGTATTCGGTGAATAAGGCGCTGAACCGAGCAACATCGCCTTCTGCTTCATTGATCCTTTTAAGGCGATAGCCGTCGGCCTCACGGATCCGTTGATCCTTCTCGCCCTGGGCCAACGGGATTACCTTGTTGTAGTCACGCCGGGCTTCGTTGATGAGTTTCTCTTTTTCCTGCTGCGCCTGGTTTACCTCGTTGAACGAATCCTGCACCGGCTCGGGCGGATTGATGTTCTTCAACTGTACCTGATCGATACTGATCCCCATCGCGTATTTGGTTGAGAGGGCCTGCATCTTGGTCAGCGCTTCGGTTTCTATTTCCTGTCGGCCAATGGTGATCACCTCGTCCACGGTGCGATCTCCGACGACTTCCCGCATAACGGATTCGGAGACATAGCGGAGGGTTTCGCTCGGCTCCCGGACCTCGAAGAGGAACTTGACGGGATCGGAGATGCGGTATTGAACCACCCATTCCACCAGTGCGGCATTGAGGTCGCCGGTTACCATCTGTGTTTCCTGCTTTCCCTCGCGAGGACGAGGGCTTTGGTACGGATCGGTGGCGCCTGGAGTCGTGAACCCGAATTCCTGCTTCAGCTGTCGTTTGACAGGAACAATGGTTGCCGCATCAATGCCCAGCGGCAGCTTGAAATGCAGACCTGGCGGAACGTCTTTGAGATATTTTCCGAAACGCTGCACGACAGCGACTGAGTCGCTCGGCACAGTGTAGTAGGCCGACCATGCGCCCAGGCCGAGCAGTGCGAGGACA
>JARRKQ010000082.1:0-12595 GCA_037387885.1 Alphaproteobacteria bacterium
CCCGTCTTCTCGCATCACTCCGCGGCCTGGGCGATTGCGCCGCTGCGGGCGGCGATCGCGGCCAGCGCAGCTTCGCCGGCTTTCTTCTGGTGGATGGCGCGTTCGCTCGCCTTGTAGACCTTGACCCGCATGAGATCGGAGCCCGAGCCCGTGCCGTCGGTGAGCTTCAGCGATATGTCGGTGAGCGAGTTCAGGCTCGGCATGTGGAAGTCCTTGGCGTAGGGCGTCTTCCAGTGGTCGAACTGGCCGATCATCAGCACCGTGTCGGGACGGATGCCTTCGCGCAGCACGACCTTGCCCTCGGTGACGCCGGTGACCGATTCGATCACCACCTCGTCGCCTTCGGCCAACCCCAGTTCACGGGCGCGGCTGCGGTTGAGGATCACGCCCTTGTGCCCGGCGATGTTGTCGGCCGCCTCGTGCATCATCGGAATGCCGACATTGGCGCCCCAGGAATACTGCATCGAGCGCGCGGTGAGCGCCCAGAAGGGGTAGTCCTCCGGGTCGCGGCCGAAGTCCGCGGTCGACGCCGATCTCACCGAGCCGGAGCGCGAGCTCGCGGCCATGCCGCGTCAGACGCTCCTGATAGGGCAGCTCGAAGCGGAGGTTCTGATCCTCCATTCGCGGATAAAGATACCAGTCGATCTCGTTGAAATCCTTGAGCATGTAGCCGTTCTTACCGAACCAGGCGAGATCGTTCACCTCCTCGCCGCCGGTCATGTCGTAGGAGACCGATTTGCACATGGCGTCCCAGACGTCCTCGCTCTTGAACGTCTTCCCGAGCGGCAGGGAGTTGTCGTACTTGCCCTCGCGGGCGAGACGCGCGCCGGCGGCGCCGTTGTTTACGGCGGTGATGTATTCGTCGAGGATGCCGGCTTCGAGCGCGAAACGCGTCGCCACGTCGGAGATATCCTGGGTGTCGTGCAGCGGTTCGATCGCCTTCTGGCGGATCACCCAGCCTTCGTGGTGCCAGTAGTTCTCGATGAACTTGGTGCCGCCGAGACGGATGAGCTGCGTGCTCTCAAGATCGGTCGATTCGGGCAGCAGGATGTCGGCGAAGTGGTTGGTCTCGTCCATCGTGTAGGAGAAGGCGACGATGAACGGGAACTCCGCCAGGCGGTTCGCCACTTCCGGCGCGTTCCACGACGAGATCGCCGGGTTGGTGCGGTAGCAGATCCACATATCGGGCGGATCGGTGCGCGGCCAGTTCTTGGGCTGCTCCTTCTGGAAGAGCCAGGGCAGATGCGCGGGGCCGAGCGCCGGCGACCAGGGTGAATCGGAGACGAGCGGGACCAACGTCTTGTAGGCGTTGCGGATATGCGGGTTGCGGTTCCACTCGTTCGACGAGGTCGGGTTGAACTGGTAGCGCATGAAGCCGTCTTCGCCCGGGATCACCGATCCGGTGCGCGAAGCGGCGGGGCGCACCAGCTTGACCGCGGTGCCGAGCGTGCCGCCCGGAACCTCGAGCGCGCCGACGAGGACGGCGAGCATCGTCCGCGCCCAGACGCACTGATAAGCGCCCCAGCCCGAATTGACCGTCTTGCCGAGCATCACTGCGACCGGGCGATAGGGCAGGGTCCGGCCCTCGATCTCGACCGTCTCGCCGATGCAGGCGTGGGCCACGTATTCGTCGGCGACCTGACGGATGGTTTCCGCCGGCACCTCGCATTCCTCGGCGGCCCAGTCGGGGGTGTAGCCTTCCATCTGGTCGAGCATGAGCTGGAAGGCGGGCTTGGCCTCGGCCTTCGCGTGGCTGAACCGCTCGTTCTCCGCGCCGTGCTCTTCGCCGGCGATCTCGTAGGTGCCGGTCAGCGCCGCGTCCTTGATGTCGGCATCGAAGGGTTTCGCCATGTTGTCGGCGGCGTCCCAGATGAGTGGCTTGCCCGACGCCGGGTCGCGCATGAACCAGCCGTTCGGGCCGACGAGATAGGGCGAGGCGGTGCGGTTCTTGAGATAAGGGATATCGCAGGTGTTCTCGAAACCCTGCTCGTGAATGATGCGGTGGATGACGCCGTAGAGAAAGGCGCTGTCGGTCTTGGGCTTGATCGGTACCCATTGGGCGGAGACCGCGCCGGTGATCGAGAGGTGCGGTTCGACCTGCACGCGTTTTGCCCCACGCGCGCGGGCATCGGCCTCGCGCCAGATGCCGACGACGCCGGACGACGCCTCGGTGTTGGCGCCGCAGTTGATGATGTAGTTCACGCGCGGCGTGTCGGGCGAGACGATGAAGGCGCGGTGCCAGAGCTCGCCGTAGAGATGTTCGGAGTGGTAGCACTTGACGCCTTGGCCCGCGCCGTAGCCGCCGTCGATGGGGCCCCAGGCCGCCATGAAGGCAGGGAAGGTGCCCATGTATTGCACAGGTGTGCCGCCGCCGCCGGTCGAGGTGGCGAGCCGCGGGAAGCCCTCATCGTTCAAGACGGCCTTGGCGCGGATCTCGCGCATCTTGTCGCCGACGATCTTGTAGGCCTCGTCCCACGAGATCGGCACGAACTTCGGATCCTCGTTGCGGCCCTTCTTCGGATTGGTCCGCTTCATCGGCTGTTTGACGCGGTTGGGGTTGTAGGTCTTTTGGATCAGACCGTAGGCCTTGACGCAGACGCGCCCGCCGCCGGGATGCTCGCCCTCGATATCGAAGTTCGAGACGATGCGCGTCGCCACCCCGTCCTCGACGTCGACCTTCATGAGGTCCGGTCCCGCCACGCACTGATTGCAGTAGATCGGAACCTGTTTTTTCGATTTCGGCTGCTTCGTCTTGGCCATGTCTCGGCGCTCCTGATGAGGCACGTCGTGCCTTTTGCCTGTGCGGTAACCGATACGGTTCAGCCCGCGGCCGTCTTCGCCTTCTCCGCCTTCTTCTTCAGCCGCTCGCCCTGCTTGCCCTTGTTGATGACGAAGCGGACATGCTTGGCGCGGCCGACCTGCTCCAGATCGTCATGGGCATCGATTTCGAAGGTGATGCGCGGGCCCTCGACGTCGACGACCTTGGCCGTGACGGCCACGTTCATACCGAGCAGCGTCGCGCCCATGTGATCGAGCGAGACATGCGCGCCCACCGAGTCCTCGTCGCCTTCGGCGTGCTTCATGATGAGCTCGCGGCAGGTGCGCTCCATGTCGCGCAGCATGTGCGGCGTGGAGTAGATACGCAGCTCATCGCCCATGAAGTCGATGGTGCGCTCGCGGTCGACCTCGAAACGCTCGGTATGGGTCTCGCCGGTTTTCAGTGTGTCCTTCAACGGGTCTCTCCCCCCATAAGTATCTACGACGCTTTCGCTTTTTCTTTCGCCGCCTCGCCGCCGTAGGTGGCGCGCAGCTCGTTCTTGAGGATCTTGTTCATGGCGCTCTTGGGCAGCTCCTCGAGGAAGACGTAGCGGCGCGGGATCTTGTAGCCGCCGATATGCTTGCGGCAATGCGCGATCAGCTCGGCCTCGTCGAGCGTCTCGCCCGGCGCCGGCACCACGGCCGCCAACAAGGCCTCTCCATAAGTCTCGTCGGGCACGCCGACGACGGCGCATTCGTGGATCTTCTTGTGCTTGTAGAGCGCGGCCTCGACCTCGGAGGTGTAGACGTTCTCGCCGCCTGTGATGACCATATCCTTCATGCGGTCGAGGAGATAGACGAAGCCGTCCTCGTCCATGCGCGCCACGTCGCCGGTGTGGAACCAGCCGTCGCGGAAGGCCTCGGCCGTCTCCTTGGGGCGCTTGAGGTAACCGTGCGTCGAGCCGTTGGGCGCGCGCACCACGATCTCGCCCGGCTCGCCCGCCGGAACCGGTTTGTCGTCGTCGCCGCGGATTTCCATTTCGACCATCGGCACGGGCTGGCCGCAGCTCCGCAACCGGTCGATCTCGCCGCTTTCGATGGCGCGGACGTGGTCTTCGTGCGGCATCATGGTGAGGATGGGCGCGGTCTCGGTGAGGCCGTAGCCCTGGATCACCTCGACGCCCTTGTAGGCCTTGACCATGCGCTCGATCCAGACCGCGTCCATTGGCGATGAGCCATAGAAAAGCGCGCGCAGCTTGGAGAGATCGTAGCGTTCGAAGTCGGGCTCCTGCAGCGTCATGATGATCATGGTCGGCGTCAGCATGAGCTGGGTGACGCCGAGGTCTTGGATCGCGGTCAGCGCGGCCTGGCCGGAGAATTGTGGCAGATAGGCATGGGCGCCGCCGGCCAGTGTGTAGGTCGTGCCGAAGAGATCGGCGGAGTGGAACATCGGCGCCACGTGGAGATAGACGTCGTGGCGGTCGGGGCGCATCGCGAAGGCGGTCTGCAGGCCGTTGGCGATGACGTTGCGATGCGAGAGCCGCACGCCCTTTGAGCGCCCCGTGGTGCCGCCGGTATAGAGCAGGATCGCGTCATCCCCCTCACTGGCCGGCTGATGCATCGGGGCGGGATCGGCGGCGGCAAGCAGTTCGTCATATGTCTTGCCTGGTGTCTTGTCGCCCGCAGTGGTGAGCCACAGGGGATCGCCCGCCCAGCGCTTCAGCTCGTCATCGCCGATCAGGCTTTCGAACACATCCTCGACCACGACCAGCTCGCATTCGGCGTTGTCGAAGATGTAGGCGAGCTCTGACGGCGCGAGGCGGTAGTTTCCCGGCACCGGGATCGCGCCCATCCAGTAGCCGGCATGCATCAGCTCGGCCTGGCGGAAGCAGTTGCGCGCGAGGATGCCGAATCGGTCGCCGCGCTTGACGCCGAGCGACTGAAGCATGTTCGCCGCGCGGCGCACCCGGTCCATGAACTGCGTCCAGGTGAAGGTGCCTTCGGGATCGACAATTGCCGGCCGGTCGCCGGAGATCTGCTCGGCGCGGATCATCATCGATGTAAGGGTCAGCATGGTTCAGGTCCCCAAAGTCCGTCCAAAGCCCGCATGCCACGTCGCGTCCACGTGGCATCCTGAGGACAGCCGGAATTGGGGTCAATCCCTTGCACTGGCTCTGGCATAGGGATGTGGCCCTGCAGACAGGTCGATACGCCGCCGGTTGCGTCCATTGGAGACCGCCGTCGCAGATAAAAATGTGAAACAAAAAACATCCGTCGACGTTAGAATGATGTATCATATTAAGTGAGTCAATAGACCTCACAGGTACGGGCCGAGGAGCGCGCAATCGTGCGGAATCAGGGCGATCTGGAACGGCGGATGGACGCGCTGCAGGGCACGCTGACCCTGCGGGCGAAGTCGCTGATCGTTACCGTGCTGGGCGACGTGATCGACGCGCATGGCGGCGGGCTCTGGCTCGGCAATCTGATCGAGCTGGTGGCGCCGTTCGGCATCAACGAGCGGCTGGTGCGCACGAGCGTGCTGCGGCTGTCGCGCGAGGACTGGCTGAGCGCGCGCCAGATCGGCCGGCGGAGCTATTACGAGCTGACAGCGGCCGGGCGCCAGCGCATCCGCGACAGCGGCCGGCGGATCTATGCCGGCCCGCGCACGGTCTGGGACGGGCGCTGGCATCTGGTGCTGAGCGGGCTGGGGGAGATCGGCGAGGGACCGCGGGCGCGGCTGCGCAAGGAGTTGCGCTGGCTCGGCTTCGGCGCGCTGGGCCCCAACATCTTCGCCCATCCGCAGGCCGATCTGGAGGCGTTGCGGAACCTGCTCGATGCGCTGGGCCTGCGCGACGAGGTGGTGGTGATGCGGGGCCGGAACGAGGCGCTTGGCGGGATCGTGCCGTCGCATGCGCTGCTCGGCCGGGCCTTCGATCTGAGCGAGCTCGCCGCGGCGTATGAAGGCTTCGTGCGGCGGTTCGCGCCTATCGGTGATGTCGTCCAGGACGTCCCGGCGCCGGGGCTCGCCTTTCGCCTCCGCATCCTGATGAGCCACGAATTCCGCCGCGTGCGCCTGCGCGACCCGGCGCTGCCGGACGAGCTTCTGCCCAAGGGCTGGGTCGGCGGGCGGGCCTGGATGCTGGCCCGTCAGCTCTACGAGGCGTTGCTGGAGGCCTCCGATACGCACCTCCGTGACGTCGCCGAAAGCGAGACCGGGCGGATGCCGACGCCGCCGCTTTCGTACTACGATCGGTTCGGCGGCGTGGGACCCCGGTCGCGTCTGGAGAGCCGCGCCGGAGCCGCCGGCGCGGAATGACCGCTGATTGATCGCGGAATTACCGTTTTTGCAATAATTTTGCCTGATTATTGCGACAGCCTTCCGCCTTTCCTAGTTGATGGACAGCGGTAACGTTTGCCGCCATAGTCCGCTCCCCCCGCGCGCCGTTAACCATAAATGAAGGAAGCGCCGCGACAGCAGATGAGGAATGAATGACCACGACCCTCGTATCAGCCGCAATCCGTGACAAGCGCGCCATCCACGTTATCCGTGTCGGCGCCGTGGCATTGGGTGTTCTGGCGGCATCCGGCCAGGTCTGGGCCGAGAGCAGGGGCTTCGATCCGCGCACGATCCCGACGCCGCCGATGGACTCGGCAGAGAAGTTCATTCCCTTCATGCAGAAGTGGCGCGGCGACGACCCGCGGCTGCTGGCGCGCCGCTGGGGCCGTTTCCAGGCGATGGTCAAGAACAACGACCTGCGTCGCCCCAAGGAAAAACGCGCCTTCCTGCTGGCGCCGCGCGAGGAGTTTGCGCGCACCCGCGACCCCGCGCGGGTCTACGCACATGACTGGCTCGGCATCGGCTACGGCGTGACGATCTCCGGACCGCATATCGTCGGACGCATGACCACCGAGATCGACGTGAAACCGGGCGACAAGGTGCTGGAGATCGGCACCGGCTCGGGCTATCAGTCCTCGATCCTCAGCTACCTGACGGACAAGGTCTACACGATCGAGATCATCCCGCCGCTGGCGAAGAAAACCAACGCCATCTACAACCGCCTCGCCAAGGCCAAGTTCAAGGAATACGGCAACATCAAGCGCAAATCGGCCGACGGCTATTACGGCTGGCCGGAGCATGCGCCGTTCGACAAGATCATCGTCACCGCCGGCATCGACCATCTGCCCCAGCCGCTGCTGAAGCAGCTCGCGGTGGGCGGCACCATGGTCATCCCCGTCGGCCCTCCGGGGGCGCAGTCGCTTCTGAAGATCACCAAGGTCAAGAGCGCCTCGGGCAAGATCCGCATCAAGCGCCACGATATCTACGCGGCCGATCCGAGCCGTGCCGGTGGGCGGCGCAAGAAGAAGGTGAGCTTCGTCGCCTTCACCAAATACACGAAGCCCGGATCCGGCAAGACCGTCTCGCGCTGGGGCCGGCGGAAGACCAACTAGGCAAGCCGGGTCGCTCGCAAGCACGCACGCATAAGCACGCATAGGCCCGCAGTAAGCGGCCGGGGCGGACAGCGCCGATGAATGAACTAGGGGCTCAAATGGGGGGCAGCGTCGCGGGTGCCCGCGCCGTGACATCCCCCCGTGGCCACGCGATGCCCGAGGGCGGGCGGCTTTCGGTGCCGTTCTTTCTGACGGTGGGGCTGATCGCGGGCGCGATCATCGCCTATCAGATCGCGATCATGCGCGTCTTCTCGATCGGGACCTGGGCGCATTTCGGCTCCTTCGTGGTCTCGATCGCGATGCTCGGCTTCGGCGTGATGAGCGCGGTGATGTGCATCGGCACGGGGATCTTCCAGCGCCGCTGGGGCCTGCTGATCTCTGCTGCGCTGCTGGCGTTCGGGCCGCTGATGGTGCTGGGCAACACGTTCGCGCAGGCGATCGGCTTCAACCCGATCGCGCTCGCCAGCGACCCGGAGCAGAAATACAAGCTCTTCTATCTGTTCGTTTTCTACTTCGTGCCGTTCCTGCCGGGCGCGCTCTTCCTTGGCCTCGTTTTCCTGCGCGGCCAGACGCAGTTCAACAAGGTCTACTTCGCCGATCTGGTGGGCTCCGGCCTGTGCGGGCTCGCCTTCCTGGCCGCGACCTATCTGGTGGCGCCGAGCTGGATCATCATGATCCCGGTGGCGATGTGGCTCGCGGGCACGCTGATCTGGTTCGGTGCTGCGCGGCAATTCCTGCTGGCGGGACTGGCCATCCTTCTCGCCGCGGGCGCGATTTTCGTGACGTCGAGCTACGTCCAGATCGACGTCAATCAGTTCAAGGGCGTCTCCTACGCGCAGAAGTTCCCGGACTCCAAACGCATATACCGCGATTACGGGCCGTTCGGCTTCCTTGAGATCTTCGCCAGCTCGTACTTCCATTTCGCGCCGGGGCTTTCCGACAACGCGGCGCTCAATCTCGAGGAAATGCCGAAGAACGCCTATCTCGGCCTCTACATCGACAGCGACGGGCCGATCGGCCTGATCAAGGAGCTGACCAAGAACCAGTCGGCCTATTTCGAGTACCTGCCGATGTCGCTGCCTTACGCGCTGAAGAAGGCGCCCGAGGTCTTCGTGGTGCAGCTCGGCGGCGGCATCTCGACCAAGGTGGCGCTGCAGCTAGGGGCCAAGCGCGTCGTGGTTGCCGAAGGCAATCCGGCGATGCTGCGCGCGCTGCGCGATGCGCCCAATATCCGAAGGCTTACGGGCGACCCGCTGCACGACAAGCGCGTCACCGTGATCCCTTACGATGGGCGGCTCTACGTGCGCGGCCAGCGCGGGCGCTTCGACGTGATCGACCTCTCGCTCGCCGATTCGACGGGCTTGAGCCATCCGGGCGGCTTCACCATCCGCGAGAAGTACAACTACTCGATCGAAACGCTGCGCGCCTACATGCAGGCTCTCAAGCCCGGCGGCATCCTCTCGATTACCTTGTGGAACAAGGAAGATCCGCCGAAGTCGGTGCCCAAGCTGTTCGCCACGGTTCTCAAGGCTGCGGCCGCGGAGCATGGCGGCAAGATCGAAGACAAGCTCTTCATCACCCACGTCTATCTCTCCACGGTGACGGTGCTCTACAAGCGCGACGGCTTCTCGGCCACCGAGCTCGCCACCATGAAGGAGGCGAACGAGGATCTCTCCTTCGTGCCGCTCTACTATCCGGGCATGAAGGTCGACGCCTCGGGGGCGGACAAGGTCTTCGAGGGCTACCGCGCGAGCTATATTGACATTCCGGGGCGCAAGGTCGCCAAGGACCGCACGAAGCGGCCCAACCTTTCGGCGACCAATCTCTACCGGATCATGCTGCATCACATGATCGCTGGGCGCTTCGATCTGGTGCGCGAGAAATACGTCTTCGACACGCGGCCGCTCACCGACGACCGGCCGTATTTCGCCGCCTATATCAAAGTCCACGAGATCCCGAAATTCCTGAACCAGCTCGATTCGGTGTCCGACGAGTGGGGCTATCTCTTGCTGTGGGCGACGCTGATCATCGCCGGCATTTTCGCCGCCGTGCTGATGATGGTGCCGGTGATCTGGGGCTGGCGGACGATCTTCTCGCGCCAGCGCGGCAAGGTCGGGACGATCTTCTACTTCCTCTGTTTGGGCGTCGGCTACATCATCGTCGAGGTCGGGCTGATCAGTAAGTTCACGCTTGCGCTCGGCAATCCGACGATCTCCGCCTCGGTGCTGATCACCGGCATGCTACTCTTCTCCGGCCTCGGCAGCCTTTACGCCGGGCGTTACATCGAGCGCTGCCGCACGGTGATGCCGCGGGTCTTCATCGGCATTGCCATCCTGCTGGCGGCGGGTGCGATGTTCTACGACCTGGCGCTCGACGCCATCGGCACCTGGCCCTATTGGACGCGGATCGGCGCCTGTCTCCTGTTACTTGCGCCGCCGGCCTTCCTGATGGGATTCCCGTTCCCGACGGCGATGACCATGCTGGCGCGGCTCGGCAAGGAGCGCTTCTTCATCTGGGCCTGGGGCATCAACGGCTCGTTCTCGGTCGTCGGCGCGGTGTCGGTGCCGCTCGTGGCGGTGCTGTTCGGGCAGTCGACCGTGATCCTGGCCGCCGCCGCGCTCTACCTGATCGCGCTGCCGGCGTTCTTCTCGGTGCTGTGTCCGCCCGAAGGCGCGGCCGCGGCCTGATTTCGCCCGTGTTTTTCAGGCGGGGCCTCGCGGCGATTTCGCTTCTCTTCGCTGGTCTCTCACCTGCGATTGCCGAAACGCCGCCGAGTGACGGCGCCGAGCCAGGCGAGGTCGTCAAATCCATTCCTCTGCCACGCTGCCAGGGCGCGCCGCAATGCCTGCCCAGCTTCATCGCGCGGCTGAAGAATGCGCCCTTTCCGCTTGAGGCGAACGACGACGGGGAGGGGCGGCGGTTCTTCCATGAGACCGATCAGGCAACCGGCTTGCGGGTGCGCCTCAACCGCCATGGTGATCGCTACCCCGAAGGCGACCACTACGCCGATCCGAGCGTGCTGTTCCACGTGCCGCCGGGCTTCGACCGTACGAAGCCCTTCCGCCTGGTGGTTTTCTTCCACGGGCACCAAAGCACCCTGGAGCGCGACGTGGTCGGCCGGATCGGTCTGATTCGGCAGATCGACGCCTCGGGCGCCAACGTCATCCTGATCGCGCCGCAACTGGCGAAGGACGCCATCGACTCGCATCCAGGCAAGCTGATCCGGCCCGGCGCGCTGGAGATTATGCTGGCCGAGGCCGAGGGCGTGCTGGCGCGGGCGCTCGGCCCGGAGATGGCGCCGAGGCTCGCGCGGGCACCGGTGGTGCTGGTCGCCTATTCGGGCGGTTACCGCGCGCTCGCGGCCGGTCTCACGGAGCGGCAGGGCGCGGGCACGGATTTCGTCGGCCGCATCGAGGGGGTGCTGGTGTTCGATGCGGTGTTCGGCGAGCTCCGGCGCATCGATGCCTGGCTCAAGGCACGGGCGGGGCAGGTCTTTTTCGTCGGCCTGTTCGGCAAGCTCTCGACGCCCTGGTCGCTCGATCTCATCTATCGCTGGGAGGCGCGTGGGCTGCTCTACGGCCAGTTGCTGCCGGCAAAGATCGAGCGAGGCACGGTGGCGCTTATCCAGGTCGGCACCGAGCACGCCGACATCGTCACCGAGGGGCCGCCTCGGCAGCCGATCGCGGAAATCCTGCGCCGCCTGCCGTTGCCGCGCTGAGCCTTTAGCTCATGGGCAGGGTTCCGACTTCAAGACACTTGGGCGCTGCGGTCGCGGCGTCTAACATGGCGCGCGAATGCAAACGAATGCAGACGACCGGGGGGCATCATGCTGTTCTCGATCTATTGCATCGACAAGCCGGGCATGCTGGAAACGCGCAAGGCCGCGATGCCGGCGCATGTCGAGTATCTCGCCAAGGCGCCGGTCACGGTGCGCATGTCGGGGCCGCTTGTCGAGGATGACGGCGAGACTATTATCGGCAGCCTCTACATCGTCGAGGCGCCGGACCGCGCCGCGGTGGACGCCTTTCAGCGCGACGACCCGCTGGTCGCCGCCGATATCTGGGAGCGCGTCGAAGTGCGCGCCTTCGCCAAAAGACTGGACAACTGGGACTAATTCGGGAGGAACGGGTCAATGGATCTCGGGCTGAAAGGCAAGAACGCTGCGATCAGCGGGTCGAGCCAGGGCATCGGCTATGCGATTGCGCGTGCGCTGGCGGCCGAGGGCTGCAACGTGGCGCTCTCCGCGCGCGGCCAGGAGCGGCTCGACCAGGCGGTCAAGGATTTCGAGGGGCTGGGCGTCAAGGCGGTCGGTATCGTTTGCGACCTTTCCACGGAGGAGGGCTGCAAGGCCTTCATCGACGGCGCGGTCGAGGGGCTCGGCGGGCTCGACATCCTGGTCAACAATGTCGGCGGCATGATCCCGGGCAAGCTCGAGACCTTGACCCAGGAGCAGTGGAGCACGGTGCTCAACACGAACCTGATGGGCTACGTCTACACGACCAAATACGCGGTGGAACATCTGAAGAAGTCGCGGGCCGGGCGCATCCTCAACGTCTCGGGGATCAGCGGCACCCAGCTTCTGCCGGGCGCGCTGACGACGACGATCCCGAATACGGCGATCATCGGCTTCACCAAGATTATGGCCAACGAGCTCGGGCCGGACGGGATCACCGTGAACAACATCTGCCCGGGCATGACGGCCACCGAATCCTGGGGGCCACGGGCCGAGACGATGGCGAAGGTGCGGGGGATCACCGCCGACCAGTTCCGCGACGGCATGTCGGCGCAGACGATGCTGGGGCGTTGGGCGGAGCCGGGCGAGATCGGCGATATGGCCGCTTTCCTGGTCTCCGAGCGCAACAGCTATATGACGGGAACCACGGTGGAGGTCTGCGGCGGCATTACCAAGTATATCTGAGGTTCTGAAGAAGCATTTGTGCGGTTAAGCAATAAGAGGGACAACGCCGTCTACAATTGGGCGCATTGAAGTGCTTGGGCTGATCGGGAGACATCCGATGCTATCGACCGTCCTTCACCGTGTGGCCCATGCCGGCCGCCCCATGTCCCGTTCGCTTTTCCTGGCGGCTGCGCTGTTCGCGTCCCTGGCGGCGACGTCGATCGTGCTTCCTTCGTCGGAGGCTCAGGCCTGCGGCATCACGCGGCACGTCTACAACAAGACCAATCTCCCCCTTTACGCGGAGATCCGGAAGGGCGGGATCCTCCAATGGCTGTCCACCGAGCCGATAAGGCCGGGCGTGACTTTGAGCCTGGAATACATCTCCGTGGGCGATACCTTGATCCTCTCGGGCCCCAATAACACCCGTGAGTGGGACAGGAACCCGTTCGGTGTGATCCTCGATTTCCACCGCTGCGATCTCATTCGCATCGC
>JARRKQ010000083.1:0-12116 GCA_037387885.1 Alphaproteobacteria bacterium
ACCGTTCACGCCCTCTGGGACGCCATACGCGACGCCATCGACGCCGTCACACCCCAAGACGCCCAAAGCTTCTTCACCGCTTGCGGCTATGAACCGGATTGATGCGAATCTGCTCTAGTGCCGGGCATGCCGAGCGCGACGAAGCACGGCAGCACGGCGGCCGGCAAACCAACGGCGATCACGCCCACCGCCAACACACCCCCGGCGAAGCCGACGGCGGCAAAACCCGCGGCGGCCCAACGCGGCGCGGTCG
Organism: Alphaproteobacteria bacterium; assembly: GCA_037387885.1. Taxonomy (GTDB): domain Bacteria; phylum Pseudomonadota; class Alphaproteobacteria; order JAPULJ01; family JAPULJ01; genus DATKZM01. The sequence goes on from JARRKQ010000083.1 coordinate 254, forward strand.
CCGGCCCCTGGGTCGCCAACGAGATCGCCGCCGGGCTGTCGAAATATGAGGCGCTGGTGAAATCGCGCGCGGCAACGGCCGGCAAGTAGCGCCCCGAGCGGCTGCTCACCCCGTCAGACGTTCCCCGAAGATCGCGGTGCCGACCCGCACATGAGTGGCGCCGAGGCGGACGGCCGTCTCGAAATCACCGCTCATCCCCATGCTGAGCGCCTCGAGCCCGAAGTCGCGGGCCATCTGCGCCAGCATCGCGAAATGCGGCGCCGGCTCCTGATCGGCGGGCGGGATGCACATGAGGCCCATCACGTCGAGCCTGAGCTCGTCGCGGCACAGCGTCAGAAGCGCCTCGGCCTCGCTCGGGATCACCCCGCCCTTTTGCGGCTCCTCGCCGGTATTGACCTGAATGAAGCAACGCTGATGGCGGCTCTGGCGATCCATCTCGCGGGCAAGCGCGCGGGCGAGCTTCGGCCGGTCGATCGATTCGATCACGTCGCAATGCGCCACCACTTCGGCCGCCTTGTTGCTCTGCAGATGGCCGATGAAGTGGAGCGTCATATCGGGATAGTCCGGGCGCAAGGTACCCCAGCGCGCCTCGGCTTCCTGAATGCGGTTCTCGCCGAAGACGCGGTGGCCGGCCTCCAGCGCCGCGCGCACGCGCTCTTCGCTCTGTGTCTTGCTAACGGCAACCAGGGTGATCTCGGCCGGATCGCGCCCGGCGAGCTTCGCGGCATCGGCGATGCGCGCCTCTACCGCGGCAAGATTGTCGCGCACGGTCGTCATCGTCAGGTCAGCGGGGTCAGCCATGCATACCCTTCCAGCCCCAGCCCGATTGGTTGGCCTATCTCTTGGTCAGCTCGAACTCGCGTTCGACGAAGTCGATCAGCCCGCCCACCGCCTCATCGATAGACTGCGCAGCCGTATCGACCACGAGCTCGGCATCGTCGGGCGCTTCATAGGGCGCGGAGACACCGGTGAATTCCGGTATCTCGCCCGCCCGCGCCCGTTTGTACAGCCCCTTTGGATCGCGATCCTCGCAGGTCGCGATGTCGGCATGGATATGCACCTCGCGGAAGCGCTCGCCTGCCGCCTGGCGCGCCCGGTCGCGGTCGCTGCGATAGGGCGAGATGAAGGCGGTGATGACGATCATGCCGGCCTCCGCAAAGAGCGCCGCCACTTCGCCGACGCGGCGGATGTTCTCCGCACGGTCTTCCGGCGAGAAGCCGAGATTGGCGTTGAGCCCCTGACGCACATTGTCGCCGTCGAGCACGAAGACCTGATAGCCGCGGGTGAAGAGCCGCTTCTCGAGCTCGACCGCGAGCGTCGACTTGCCGGCGCCTGAAAGCCCGGTGAACCAGAGCACGCCGCCGGCATGACCATTCCGCGTCGCCCGCACCGGGGCCGAGACGCCGTGCTCGACCAAGCTCACATTGGTCGACTTGACGCCCATCAGCGGGCGCTGGTCGGGATAGCCCTCCATATCGACGACGCCGATCGCAACCGCCTCGCCGTCTTCGAACAGGGCGAAACGGCCCGTGCGCGGGTTGTCGCCGTGCGGATCGAGCGCCAGCATCGCGCGCGCGCGCAGGATGATCTCGCCCGTAGCCTCGCCCGCCAGTGTCGCGGCATCAACTTTGCTGTCGTCGCCGGCATCGATCTGGCGCTCCACCGTCTCCACCGTCGCCGGCGTTTCCAGGGTGCCGAGACGCAGCGTCAGACGCTGGCCGGCTTCAAGCGGCGCGCCGCCCAGCCAGATGATGCGGCCGCGGAAGACATTGGTTTCGATCGGCGCATCGCCGCCGTGGCTCGCGATTTCGCCCGGCTCGACGAAGACCTGGTCCTCGAGCGCGAAGCGGACGATCTCGCCGGCCTCGGCGCCGTCATCCGACGGCCCGCCCAGCTCGATCCCGCTGACCTTCGCCATGCCGTTCGACGGCGAGAACATCACCTCGTCACCGAGCGCAAGCCGGCCGCTCTCGACGCGGCCGACAATGATCCGCCGGTCCTCCACGCGCAGCACATCGGTGATGGGAATACGCAAGGGCAACGCGCGCAGCGTTTCCGCAACCGCATGTTGCCGTAGCGCCTCCAGCACGGTCGGGCCCTTGTACCACGCCATCGATGTATCCCGCGCCGCGAGGTTCGCGCCGGTGCGCGCCGAGACGGGAACCACCTCCACCGAGGTCACGCCCAGCGCCGCGAGATAGGCGCGGCAGGACGCTTCCAGCTCGGCGAAGCGCTCGGCCGATTGTCCGACCAGCTCCATGCCGTTGACCGCGACCACCGCGTGGCGAAGGCCCAGGAGATGCGCAAGATACGCGTGACGGCGGGTCGCAGGATCGAGCCCGGTCTCGGCATCTATCACCAGCAAGGCAACCTCGCCGAGGGCGCCGCCATCAGCCAACGATTTCAGGAGCGCTCGCGCGCCCAACGCATCGATCAGCAACACATCGGGATGCGCGTCATCTCCGCTCGCCAGCAGAAAGCACCCCGGGCCGGTGGCCGCGCCGCTCGCCGGCAGCGCGTCGGCATCGTGCAGCAGCCGCTCGACCAGGCTCGATTTGCCATGGCCCGGCGCGCCTAGAACCGGAACATGAAGCCGCGCGGCGAAGGAGACCTCATCGGCGGAACCGCCAGGGACGGCGCTCTCCGGTGCGGTGTTTTGTCGTGGGGGCATATTGGTCACGTTGGTCTGCCTAGTCGTTATTGATAAGCGCCGCGCCGCGCCGATGTCGAGCGCGCGTCAGCGGGGCAGGTGTCCCGATTGCGCAGGAGCGGACCGCAGCGAAAACGCATCGGCCGGAAACGGCGCAAGCCCGCCTCCGGACCGATCCCCCGTGCGGGCCAACCCCGTGCGCCGCCTAGATAAGTCGCGGGGGTTGGATTTGCAACCCGGCACCGCGCCTTCACACGGGCCCCGGAATGCGATATAGCGTGCGCGCAATCGTCAAGACGCGGCGCCGGCAGGGTGGGTCGATCCGCCGGCACGACGCTCGGGTGCGGCGGCACGGGCGGTCACGGAGGAGAACGAGATGAATGCCAAGCGAGGTCTGTTGGCCCTGCGGCTGGCGGGGGCCGGTCTATTGATGGCGCCGTTGCTGCTCGGCGCCTGCACCGACAGCAATGTGCGGACGGTCGGCGAAACGCGCGTGGGTGACGGAGACCTGCAGGTGAAGAGCACCGTGCGGCCCGAGGGCCAGCGGCGCGTCTTTACCCGCGAGGGCGCCGGCGCGGGCCGCCAGATTGCGGTGAACGGCTATCTCTGGCGCGCGGCGCTCGACAGCACCGCCTTCATGCCGCTCGTTTCCGCCGACGCCTAGGGCGGGGCGATCATCACGGACTGGTACTCGCCGCCGGAAAGCCCCGGCGAGCGCTTCAAGCTCACCGTGCTGGTGCAGGGCGCGGAACTTCGCTCCGACGGCGTAAAGGTCACGGTTTTCAAGCAAAAGCGGGACGCCAAGGGCAACTGGGCCGACGCCAAGGTGGCACAGAATACCGGCTTCGAGTTCGAGAACGTCATATTGGCGCGCGCGCGCAGTCTTCGCGAACAGGCCGCCTCGCGCTGAGCCTGGGCGGTCGAGGAACGCCGTCGCGGCGGGTCTCGGCCGGCTTTGCACGCTACCGATCCGCGATCCTCACACTATCGGCGACAATTTATCGGTGACGGCGGCCGGACGCTGACGCACACTACGGGCCGACTTAAAGATGATGGTGGCGCATCTGCCGGGCCGGCGAGACGGCCAGAGCGGCGGCGCGGTTGGGAGAGCATGTCACGCTATAATTTCCGCGAGGTCGAGGAGACATGGCAGCGGAACTGGGACGACCGCGCTTCGTTCAAGGTCGGCGAGGATTCCGACCGCCCGAAATACTACGTCCTGGAGATGTTCCCCTATCCCTCGGGGCGCATTCATATGGGCCATGTGCGCAACTACACGATGGGCGACGTGGTCGCCCGCTACAAGCGCGCCAAGGGCTTCAACGTCATCCACCCGATGGGCTGGGACGCCTTCGGCCTGCCGGCCGAGAACGCGGCGATCGAGCGCAAGATCCATCCGGCGGAATGGACCTACGAGAATATTGCGACGATGCGCGGCCAGCTCCAGTCGATGGGGCTCTCGCTCGACTGGGACCGCGAGATCGCGACCTGCCATCCCGGCTATTACGTGCACCAGCAGCGCATGTTCGTCGATTTCCTGGAGGCCGGCCTCGCCTATCGGGGCGAATCGGTGGTCAATTGGGACCCCGTCGACGGCACCGTGCTCGCCAACGAGCAGGTCATCGACGGCAAGGGCTGGCGCTCGGGCGCGCCGGTGGAGCAGAAAAAGCTCTCGCAGTGGTTTTTTCGCATAACGGCGTATTCGCAAGAGCTGCTCGACGCCCTTGCCACGCTCGACCGCTGGCCCGACAAGGTCCGGATGATGCAGACCAACTGGATCGGGCGGTCCGAGGGCGCGCGAATCTACTTTGAGATAGAGAACCGCGACGACCGGCTGGAGGTCTATACTACGCGGCCCGATACGCTCTATGGGGCGTCCTTTTGCGCCCTGTCTCCGAACCATCCGCTGGCAGCCGAGCTCGCCCGGAACAATACGGATCTGGCCGCGTTCATCGAGGAATGCGCCCGCATGGGCACCAGCGAGGCGGTAATCGAGGCGGCGGAGAAAAAGGGCTTTGATACCGGCCTCAAGATCCGCCACCCTTTCATTGACGGCAAGACGCTGCCGCTCTACGTCGCCAACTTCGTGCTTATGGAATACGGCGCCGGCGCCATCTTCGGCTGCCCCGCCCACGACCAGCGCGACCTTGATTTCGCAAGGAAATACGGACTCGACGTGGTTCCGGTGGTGCTGCCGGCGAATGCTGACGCGGCAACGTTTACGGTCGGCGACGAGGCCTATACCGGCGACGGAACGGCCATCAATTCGGGTTTCATGGACGGAATGAGCGTCGATGAGGCCAAAGCGGCCGCCATCGCGCGCCTGGAAGAGATGAAAGCCGGCAAGGGCACCGTCGAATTCCGCCTGCGCGACTGGGGCATTTCCCGCCAGCGCTACTGGGGCTGCCCGATCCCGGTGATCCATTGCGAGGCCTGCGGCGCCGTGCCGGTGCCCAAAGATGATCTTCCCGTCCTGCTGCCCGATGACATCACCTTCGATGCGCCCGGCAACCCGCTCGAACGCCATCCGAGCTGGAAGGACGCGCCCTGCCCCAGCTGCGGCAAGCCCGCCCGGCGCGACACCGATACGATGGATACGTTCGTCGATTCGTCGTGGTATTTTGCGCGCTTCTGCAGTCCGCGCGCCGACGTCCCGGTCGATCGGGCCGCCGTCGACTATTGGCTCCCGGTCGACCAATATATTGGGGGCGTCGAGCACGCGATACTACATCTGCTTTATTCGCGCTTCTTCGTCCGTGCAATGAAGGCCTGCGGCTATCTATCGATAGACGAACCGTTTGCCGGCCTTTTCACCCAGGGCATGGTCTGCCACGAAACCTACCGGGACGAGGGGGGCAACTGGCTTTATCCCGACGAGATCGAAAAGACCGGCGACGCCGCGGCCAAGCATCGCGACACCGGCAAACCCGTTACCATCGGGCGGTCGGAATCGATGAGCAAATCCAAGCGCAACACGGTCGATCCCGAGGAGATCATCAAATCCTACGGCGCCGACACCGCGCGCTGGTTCATGCTCTCCGACAGCCCCCCGGAAAGAGACCTGGAATGGACCGATGCGGGGGTTGATGGGGCTTGGCGCTACCTAAATCGTATCTATCGGTTGATAGATGAACAGAAAGATGGGTTAAATCCCCCCGGCGCTGCGCAGCCGGACCAGTTCGACGAGGCGGCGATAGAACTCCGGCGGGCAACCCATCAGGCGATCGAGGGCGTCACCTACGATCTGGAAGATTTCGGGTTCAACCGTGCGGTCGCCAAGATCCGGGCGCTCACCAACGCGGTCGGCAATGCCGTATCAACGTTCGGCAGCGATCTTTCAGCACCAGGACGCGCCTGGGCGTTGCGCGAGGCCCTGGAGACCGCCGTGCGGCTGATGAATCCGATGGTGCCGCATCTGGCCGAGTCGCTGTGGGAAACCCTGGGTCATGACGTCGCGCTGACGGAGATGAACTGGCCCGTGGCCGATGCAGCGCTGCTGCAACAAGACATCGTCACGATCGCCGTCCAGGTGAACGGGAAGCTGCGCGGTACGCTTGATCTTCCGCGTGGGGTGGAGAAGGATGAGGCGGAAAAGGCCGCGCTCGCCCTGCCCGCCGTTACCCGGGCGACCGACGGCAAGACGCTGCGCAAGGTGATTGTCGTTCCCGATAGGGTGATTAATGTCGTTGTCTGACGAAAGCACCGGCCTCGGCCGATCCGCCCCCCATCAATCGGCCGGCTGCTCGGGCCGCCGCCGCTGCCTTGCGCTCGTGGCTATCGCCTACGCGGGCTTCAGCCTGGCCGCCTGCGGATATCGCCCGCTTTATGGCCGTGCCGCGGCTGGGGGCCAGGTATCGGGCGAGCTGTCCAAGGTCCGCATTGGCCTGATCGCCAACCGCGCCGGCCATCGGCTGCGCAATCAGCTACTCGATCGCATGAACCCCAGGGGCGAGCCGGTGTCGCCGGCCTATGCGCTGACCGTCAATCTCGTCGAAACGCGCGTCGATCTCGGCGTGCGCCGCGATGAGACCCGCACGCGCGCCAATCTGACGCTCGCCGCTGATTTTCAACTCGTCGATCTGTCCAACAACCGCCTTCTGTTCAAGGCCAACGCCCGCCGGGTCGCGAGCTTCAACATCCGGGACGCGGATTTTGCGACCATCACCGCTGAAAGCGCCGCGCGGCGGCGGTCGGTCGAAGGCCTGGCCGATGAGATCACCCAGCGGGTCGCCATCTACCTAAACCGGAAGAGCGCCGAAAAGCGTTAGGTTTGAGGGCATCATTTGGCTGAACTAGGCGCGCCGGTTGGAGATCCCGTCGCATGAAGGTTTCCCCGCGCGATACCGAGCGCTTTTTAAAGCAACCGCCCGCCGTACTTCGAGGCGCGCTGTTCTTCGGCCCCGATGAGGGGCTGGTCCGCGAGCGCGCGCGGCAGCTTGCCGCTGCGGTGATCGATGATCTTGAGGATCCGTTTCGTGTCGTGTCGCTGACCGGCGCCGAGATTACGGCCGATCCGGCGCGGCTCGCCGACGAGGCCAACGCGTTATCGCTGACCGGCGGCCGGCGGCTCGTTCAGATCCGCGGTGCCGCGGACAGCCTAGCCAATCCGCTCAAGGATCTCCTGGACGGGCCTAACTGCGAAGCTTTGATCGTCATCGAGGCTGGCGCCTTGGCGCCGCGCTCGGGACTGCGCCGGCTGCTCGAGCAAAGCGGGAAGGGCGCGGCAGTCGGCTGCTACCCCGATGAAGGGCGCGATCTGATCGGCGTGATCGAGAACGATCTGCGCGGCCATGGCCTGCGCGCCGAGCCGGACGTCGTGGCCTATCTCGCCGCAAATCTCGGCGGCGACCGCATGATCACGCGCAACGAGCTCGAGAAGCTCGCGCTCTACTGCGCCGATACCGGCACCGTCACGCTGGACGACGCAGAGGCACTGGTGGGCGATTCGGCAAGCCTCGGCCTGGACGACGTCGCGCTAGCAGCCGCCGACGGCGACCATGCGGCCGTCGACCGCGCGGTGGCGCGATTGCTAGGTGAGAACGTTGCATCGATTGCCATCCTCCGTGCCGTGGTTCGTCATTTCCTGCGCCTCCAGCGCGCGGTCGGTGCGCTCGAGGCCGGCAGGAGCCCCCGTGACGCCATCGCCGCCTTGAAGCCGCCGGTCTTATTCAAGCACGCGCCTCGGCTCACGGCCCAGCTTCGCTGGTGGCCGCGCGACAGCCTGGCGACCGCGCTCGACCATCTCCTCGATGCCGAGCTCCGCTGCAAGACCACCGGCGCGCCCGAAGCCGCGATCGTCAGCCGTACCTTGCTGTTGATCGCCAACGCCGCTGCGCGCGCCCGGCGGCGGGCGGCCTAACCCCTCGCACGTATGGGCCGGCATCAGGCAATCACGCCATTGGTTAAGAAATCGTTAACCTTAAGGCCGCGTTAACCATGTTTCGGGGCAAAGACTTCGGGACGTTCGAGCATGGCGGCGTGCCGCCGCGCGAGCGTGGCGTGGGCCCCCGATCCCATCATCCAAGATCTGTCTAGAGGCTGCCGCGGCTGAGGCGTTGGATCAGATCGTCGAGCTGTTCCAGCGTCTTGAAGTGGATCACCATCGATCCCGACTCGCCCTTGGTGTTGATCGTGACGCCAAGACCCAAAAGGCTGCTGAGATCGTTCTCAAGGGCGAGCGCGTCGGCCGATTTGCCCTTGCCCTTCTTCTTGCCCTTGCCGCCCTTGCCGCTCTTGGTGACGCGCTCGGTGTCGCGCACGGTGAGCCCTTTGGAGACGATGTCGCGCGCCAGCGCCTCGGGATCCTTGGCGCTCACCAGGGCGCGAGCGTGGCCCGCGGTGATCTCCCGCTTGTCGATCATCTCCTTGACCGAGGCCGGCAGCGACATCAGCCGTAGCGTATTGGCGATATGGCTGCGGCTCTTTCCGACCACCTTCGCCAGCGCGTCTTGCGTGTGCTTGAACTCGTCCATCAATCGCCGGTAGCCCTCGGCTTCTTCCAAGGGGGTCAGATCGGCGCGCTGGATGTTCTCGATGATCGCGATCTCGAGCGCATTGGCATCATCGAGCTCGCGGACGATGATCGGCACTTCATGGAGGCGCGCGGCCTGCGCCGCTAGCCAGCGACGCTCGCCGGCCACCAGCTCATATTTGGTGCCGTCGCCCTCGATCGGGCGCACCAGGATCGGCTGCAGGATCCCCTTCTCGCGGATCGACTGGGTCAGAGTATCGAGATCGGCCTTGTCGAAGATCCGCCGCGGCTGTACCCGGCTGGGCTCGATCGATTCGACCGGCACGGTGCGCGGTCCGCGGCCGCGATCTTCGGTATCGCTATCCGCTTCGCCGCCGAGAAGCGCGTTCAGGCCTCGTCCGAGATTGCGGCGCTTGGCCGCGGGCCGGCTTCTGTCGTCGGTTTCGCTCATGGCTCCAAAATCAGGCGGCCACCTGGCCGTCGCGCAAGGCCCGCTCGCGCTTGAGCACCTCGCTGGCAAGGTGGGCGTAGGCCTGAGATCCCGCGCAGTTCAGATCATAGAGCAGCACGGGCTTTCCATGGGACGGCGCCTCGGAAACGCGGACGTTCCGCGGGATCACGGTCTGATAGACCTTTTCGCCGAAAACGTCGCGGACATCTTCCGCCACCATGTCGCAGAGGTTGTTGCGGCGGTCGAACATGGTGAGGACGACCCCTTGGAGCTCCAGATGCGGATTGAGGTTGCCGCGCACCCGCTCGATGGTCCGCACCAGATGGCTCATCCCCTCCAGCGCATAATACTCGCATTGCAGCGGCACCAGCACCGCGTCGGAGGCGACCAGCGCGTTGATCGTCAGCAGCCCAAGCGCCGGCGGGCAGTCGATCAGCACATAGTCGAAATCATCGGTATAGCCGACGATCTTGTCGCGGAGGACGTATTCGCGGTCCTCGACGCCGACCAGCTCGATCTCGGCCGCCGACAAATGGACGCTGGTCGGCACGATCCAGAGGCCCGGCACCAGCGTGTTGACGATCGCCTCCTCGAGCCGCACGTCGTCGATCACGATGTCGTAGGAGGTGAGCTCCGCCTCGCCGTGGATCAGCCCCAGCCCTGTCGTCGCATTCGCCTGGGGGTCGAGATCGATGATCAGGACCTTTCGGCCGACCGCAGCAAGCGCGGTTCCGAGATTGACGGCGGTGGTGGTCTTGCCGACGCCGCCTTTCTGATTGGCGACGGAGAGGATGCGGGTCGTCTTCCTCGAATTGGGACGTCTCTTGTTAGGCTGCGTGGAATGGACCACTCCAGACCTCCGTTAATCGCAAGATCACGCCCCCCGGCTCCGTGATGCTGGCATATCGTTCGATGCGCATATTGGTCTGTTTCGATGAGTCGGTCAAACGTTCCGATGCGTTTCGGCCCCTTGGCAGGAGATAAATCGTCTCCGGACCGGCGATCGGCTCTGTGACGTCCAAAATTCGCTCAATCGGCCCGAAACCCCGCGCCGTGATCACCTCCGCTGGAGCGTCGAGCGCCGCTGTTTCGGCCCGCCTGTGGATCACGCGGGCCGGTGCGCCGGTAATCCGGACGGCCTCGGAGAGAAAGGCGCATTTGCGGCCGTCGCTTTCGATGAGATCGACGGGGCCCGCCCCCATGAGCGCCAAAACCAGCCCCGGAAACCCGGCCCCGCTGCCGATATCGGCGATGCGCCGCGGCGGGCCGGCGATTAGGGGGACGAGCTGCGCCGCGTCGAGGAAATGTCGTCGCCAGCGGTCGCCGAGACTGGCCGTGGAAACCAGGTTGATCCGCCGCTGCCAGCGCTCCAGGAGATCGGAATACGCCTCCAGCCGGTCCGCTGTTTCACGTGAAACACCCGTCAGTCGCCGGAAGTCTCTGAGGCTCAAGGGCGCGGCCATCGGTGGCCAACTCAGGCGGTGCTGGTCGCGGCCCCTGAGATCCCCCCAGAGATCCCTATGGCCCGGTCGCGGCGGCGGACATGGCCGAGCAGCGCGGTGAGCGCCGCCGGCGTCACCCCGGAAATCCGCGCCGCGGCGCCCAGGGTGGCCGGGCGGGCCGCTTCCAGCTTTTGGCGGGCTTCGGCCGACAGGCTGGCGATCCCGGCGTAATCGAGATCGGCGGGCAGGGCCAGGGCCTCGTCGCGCCGATAGGCCCGGATATCGGCAACCTGGCGCTCCAGATAGCCCGCATAGACGCCCTCGATCTCGATCTGCTCGGCAATGTCGGGCCGGAGCCCCGCGAGGGCCGGCCACAGAGGCAACAGTTCGTTAAGGTTAATTTTCGGATAACCGAGGAGATCGTGGGCGCTCCGCCGCCTGCCGTCGAGATTGACCGCGAAACCGGCGCGGTTGAGCTCGGTCGGGGTGGCCCGGCAGTCCCGGACGAGCGCCCGCGCCGTCTCCAGCGCCGCCGCCTTCTCCCGGTAATGCGCCGCCCGGACCCCCGAGACGCAGCCCGCTTCGATCCCCCGCCCAGTCAGGCGGAGATCAGCATTGTCGGCCCGCAGCAGCAGGCGGTATTCGGCCCGCGAGGTGAACATGCGGTAGGGCTCGCGTGTGCCCAGGGTCACCAGATCGTCGATCAGCACGCCGATATAGGCCTCGGCCCGGTCGAGGATCAGCGGATCGCCCTGCCCCACCGCGCGAGCGGCATTGAGCCCCGCCACCAGCCCCTGGGCCGCCGCCTCCTCATAGCCCGTGGTGCCGTTGATCTGGCCTGCCAGATAAAGGCCCTTGAGGGCCCGGGTCTCCAGGGACGGCGCCAGCGCCCGGGGATCGACGAAGTCGTACTCGATGGCATAGCCGGGCCGGATCATCGCCGCCTGCGCCAGGCCGGGGATCGTCGCCAGAAGCGCCGCCTGGACGTCCTCGGGTAACGAGGTCGAAATGCCGTTCGGGTAGACCGTGTCGTCATCGAGCCCCTCGGGCTCCAGGAAGATCTGATGCCGGGCCCGATCGGCAAAGCGCACCACCTTGTCCTCGATCGAAGGGCAGTAGCGTGGCCCCAGGCTCTCGATCTGGCCCGAATAGATGGGCGAGCGGCCGAGATTGGCCCGAATGATCGCGTGGGTGGCTTCGGTGGTACCGGTGATATGGCAGGCCATCTGGGGCGTGGTGATGCGCTCGGTCAGGACCGAGAAGGGCTGGGGCGGATCGTCGCCGGGCTGGGCCTCGAGGGCTTCCCAGTCGATGGTCCGCCCGTCGAGCCGCGGCGGGGTGCCGGTCTT
>JARRKQ010000084.1:0-21930 GCA_037387885.1 Alphaproteobacteria bacterium
AGCGCCGTCGCGTAGGGCATGTGGGTGTGCAGCACGCAGGTCGCCTGAGGTGCGCCGGCATGGATCGGGTAGTGGATGTAGAGCGCCGTTTCCTCGGGAACGGTGTCGCCCTCGATCAGGGTTCCATCGAAGCCGACGAGCAGCAACTTGCTCGCCGTGATTTCCCGCCAGTGGGTGGCCGGCGGGTTGATGAGGAATTTGTCGGGGGCGCCACCGATCCCGAGGAAACGGCGCTCTACATCCACTACCCGATCCATGCCGGCGCACCTCAGGCGACCTGCGTGCTGCACACCCACATGCCCTACGCGACGGCGCTCGCGACCGTGGAGGGCGGGCGGATCGAGCCCACCAATCAGACCTCGCTGATGTTCCACGACCGCATTGCCTATGACGACGAATACGGCGGGCTCGCCCTCGACGCCTCGGAGGGCAGGCGCATGTGTGCCGTGCTCGGCAACCGCCAAGTGCTGTTCCTCGCCAACCACGGCGTCATCGTCACGGGCGCCAGCGTCGCCGAGGCCTTCGACCGGCTCTACTATCTGGAGCGCGCGGCGATGATCCAGGTGCTCGCCATGTCGACCGGCAAGCGGCTCAAGCGCATCCCCGAGCCCATGATCGAAAAGACCGTCGCCCAACTCGGCCGCGGCGGCACCCAGACGCTGCAGCATCTGGAAGCCATCAAGCGCATCCTCGACCGCGAGGCGCCGGAGTATCGGAGCTGACGGGGTCGGTTTCGACCGCAGGCATCGCGCCGCCCGCAAACAGACATTCAGTCGTCACCCCCGCGAAAGCGGGGGTCCAGGGACGACGGAAAGATCGGCGCCCCGTGATCTCTGGATTCCCGCTTTCGCGGGAATGACGCATTTCAGTTGGGCTGAGACATAAGGCTCATCCTGAGGTGCCCACGAAGTGGGCCTCGAAGGACGAGCCGGGCCGCTAGCACCAACCCCCTCGCCTCGCGCGGGCGAGAGACCTAGGTTAGGCTCCATGCAATCCCCGAACCGACACATCGGAGGCACCAAATGGGCGTGATGATCGAAGGCGTCTGGCATGTCGAGGACCCCAAGAGCGAAGTGAAGGACGGCCGCTGGCAGCGCCCCGACTCGCCGCTCCGCAGCTGGGTCACCCCCGACGGCAGCCCCGGCCCCTCCGGCGAGGGCGGCTACAAGGCCGAGGCCGGGCGCTATCACCTCTATGTCTCCGAAGGCTGTCCCTGGGCGCACCGCACCTGGATCATGCGCATCCTCAAAGGCCTCGAAGAGGCGATCCCGATGTCGATGGTGCTGCCGCGCCGCGACGACAACGGCTGGATCTTCGATCCCAGCCAGGACCGTTACCGCGACCACAATCTCGGCAAGACGATCCTCCACGAGATCTACACGGCGAGCCATCCCAAATATACCGGCCGCATCACCGTGCCCGTGCTCTGGGACAACGAGACCAAGACGATCGTCTCCAACGAATCCTCCGAGATCATCATCATGCTCAACTCGGCCTTCCTCGGCGTGGCCGGCAATGCCGACGACTATTATCCCCAGGACCTCCGCGCCGAGATCGATGCGATCAACGAGCGCACCTACGACAACCTCAACAACGGCGTCTACCGCGCCGGCTTCGCGCGCAGCCAGGAAGCCTACGAGGAAGCCTTCGACGACGTCTTCGAGACGCTCGACTGGATGGAAGGCCTGCTCGGCGAGCGGCCGTATCTCGCGGGCGACCGGATCACGCTCGCCGACATTCGCGCGCTGCCGACGCTGCTGCGCTTCGACGTCGCCTACGTGAGCGCCTTCCGCTGCAACCTCCGCCGCCTCATCGACTACCCCAACCTGTGGGGTTACACGCGCGCGCTCTACCAGTTGCCCGGCGTCGCCGCGACGGTCTTCCCCGACATCTACAAGGCCAACTATCACCGCATCGGCCCGGCGAGCCGTGGTCAAACGATCGTCCCCAAGGGGCCGCTCATCGACTTCACCGGCGATCCCGGCCGCGACGAGGCGCGCGCGGCGGCGGAGTAAGCGTCCACCAACGCACGCCGCGCACATGTGACCGCCGGCACTGCGCGAACAGCCATGCACGGGATAGCGTGTGGGTTCCTGAACACGGACCCACGGACCCGACCATGCCCGCCCGCCCACGACTGATGAGCCGCGACCGCCATGCCGTGCTGCAGTTCGGCGGCCAGCTGTTCACCGTGCTCATGCTCACCGTGATCACGTCGACCGTCTGGTTCCTCGATGGCGAGCCCGCCGGCTTACCCTGGCGAACGGCACTGATCGTCGCGATCATCGGCGGGCCGACCCTGGCCTATATCGGGTTCAGGCTCGCAGCACCCTTCATCCTGTGTCGGAAATGCCGGGCCATCGGCTATGTCGACGACATAAGGCGGCTCAAGCGTTGTCCCGCCTGCGGTGCCGAAGCCTTCTACTGGCTGTACTGGTCCGCCCGCCCCAATTCGTGGCAGCTCAAGGACTACCGGCCGACCGACACCCCCGGGCGCACCATGACCGCGATCGAGGTCATCGAAAAAGGCGACCGGATGAATGTCCTGGCCCGCTCTCTCACGCGGCTGGACTAGTCACGGGTCACCAGCACCGGATAGACCCCCGATCAAGTCCGGGGTGACACTGGAAAGGAATTTTTGGAGATACCGGCCGGTGGCCGCGCCCGATCGGCGCGCGGGGCTATTTCTTGCCCTTCTTCTTGCCTTTTTTCTTCTTGCCCTTTTTGTCCTTCTTACCCTTGCCGCCCTTCTTGTCTTTCCCGGCCTTCTTGTCCTTCTTGCCGGATTTGGCGAGCTTCTCGATCGTTGCCGCGACGGTAAGTGGCGTATCGGGCTTGGCGGAGCTGGCGGTCTTCTCCGCTTTCGCCTTCGACTTGGACTTCGGTTTAGAATGGGCAGATGCCGCGTCATCGAACGGCCGGCCGTGCGGCTCGATGCCCTGCGCCATCAGCAATCGAGACAGGGCGCTCAGGAATTGCCCCCGCTCCTCCGCCGACAATCCTTGCAGGATCTCCGTATCGTGCTCGTCGACCGCCTGAACCAGCGGCCCAATCAAGGCCCGCCCCGCCTCGCTCAGCGACAGGAGGACCGATCGCCGATCCGCGCGATCCACCTGACGCGCCACCAGCCCCTTGCCTTCCAGCCGGTCGATCAGCCGGGTCACCGCGCCGCCATCGACGGCGAGGAACGCGGCGAGCCCGCGCACGGTGTTGGAGGCACCCTGATGCAGCGCGATCAGCACGCCCCATTGCGCCGCGGTCACGCCATGCTCCGCCAGGCGGCGCTCGAGCCGGCCATGCATCTCCGCCTGCAGACGGCTCAGCCAATAGCCTGCGTGGTCGTAAAGCCCGGAGACGTCGGTGCCGGAAATGGTGCTAGGGGTGGTCTGGCTGTCAGTCACGATGACGGCAGCATTGCATCCACATCGATGCGCCGTCAATGTTGATTGAAGAACGGACTATGCGCGTCACGCCAACGCGATTGCCGGCGGATCAATCTTGCCGCGACAACGCTTTCCCCGCATGCGCGCGACGCACGCCGATACGGGCCACCGCAGGGGCGAGGCTCAGTCGTCCTCGCGCGGCTCGACCTTGGTGCCGTCGAGGGCTTTCTCGCTGCGGTCGCTGGCGAGTCGGTCGGCGGTGCGGGCCGATTTGGTCCGGCCTTCCTTGGCCCGGTTGCGGGCAGCTTGCGCCTTCTTTTCCGCCTGCGCCTTCTTCTTGCGGTACTGGTTCAGGTTAACAATGTCAGCCATCTTAAGCGGTCACTCCGCGGCTTTAGAGGGTGTTTCCGTCCAGCGCGCCGCAGCCTCGTCGTCGCTGCTCCGCGCCTCCACCCAGTGCGCGCCGGTCTCCGCGTCCTCGCGCTTCCAGAACGGCGCCTTGGTCTTCAACCAGTCGACCAGGAACATGTTCGCCTCGAAGGCCGCCTGGCGGTGCGCCGAGGCGGTGGCGACGAAGACGATCCGGTCGCCCGGTTCGAGGTCACCGTAACGATGTATGATCAACGACGCGTTAAGAGGCCAGCGATCCAATGCCTCGGCTTCGATGCGCGCCAGCATCTTTTCGGTCATCCCCGGATAGTGCTCCAGGGTCATGCCGTTGATGCGCTCTTGGCCGTCCCCACCGACATCGGCGAGATCGCGCACGAGACCGGTAAAGGTCACGACGCCGCCAATGCTGTGGTCATCCCCGATGAGCGCGTTGGTCTCGGCGGCCGGGTCGAAGTCGTCTCGTTGGACGCGTATCATGGTCGGATCAGGTCCCTGATCAAACGTCTCGTCCTGCGATACCGCCGCCCCGCCCCTACTTGGCCTTGGTTTCCGGTCTTGGTCAAGGGGCGGTCGTTCAACCTCCCGTGACCGGCGGGAACAGGGCGATCTCGTCGCCGGACTTCACCGGGTCCTCGACCTCGGCATATTCCTGGTTGACCGCGAAGCTGACCATGGAGAGGTCGGCCAGCGCGTCGGCATGGCCGGGGCTCTGGGTCTTCAGCCAGTCGATCAGCCCGCCCAGTGTCGCGACCTCGGCCGGCGGGTGGATGGTCTCCTGCCCCGTGCCGGTCTTCTTCCGCAGCCAGGCGAAGTAGAGGACCTTCATTTCAGACATGACAACAATATGGGATGGAGTGGATGCCCAGGGCAAGTGGCGATGCAATGGATTGCGTACGATCGGCACGGATGTGGCCCGCCCGCCTCAGCTCACCTCGCTGAAGGGCAGGAAATCGACCATCGTGCCGGCCTTAAGGCGCGTCATCTCCTCGGGCAGCTCGACGAGGCCGTCGGCCTCGACCATCGAGGTGAGGATCCCGGCGCCGTCGCGCGGGAACTTGTGCGCCACCGGCACGCCGTCGCTGCCCATCTCGATCCGCGCGACCGGATTGCCCGGCAGCCCGACGAAGGGCACGCGGCCGATCTGGCCGAGCGCGATCGGCCGCCCCGGCTTGATCGCCAGACGCCAGAAATGCACCTGGCCCAAAGCCTCGACCGCATCGCGCACATGGTCCTCCTCGCCCACCGACATGCCGCCGGAAGTGACGATGAGCGCATGGTCGCGCGCGGCCGCTTCAAGCGCCGTTTCGATGGCCGCCCGGTCGTCGGGCAGAATGCCGAGATCGGAGACCGCGCAGCCGAGCTGCGCCAGCAGCGCCGCGATGGTCACCCGGTTGGAATCGTAGATCAGCCCCTCGCCCAAATCCCCATCCGGTTCGGCGCCGTTGCCGGCGTCTCCCTTGAGCGGATCGCGCACTTCGTCGCCGGTCGAAAAGACGGCGGCCTTGAGCGGCGCATAGACCATGAGCCGCGAGCGCCCCACCGAGGCGGCGAGCCCGAGGTCTTGCGGCCGCAGCCGCTGGCCGGCTTTGAGGATCGTCGTGCCGGCGCGGATGTCCTCGCCCGCCTCGCGCTGGTTGGCGCCGCGCTTGATGCCTGGGGCGATCTCGACGACGCGGCCGCCGTCCGGCCCGTCGCGCTCCACACAGTCCTCCTGCATCATCACCGTGTCGGGCACGCCGCCCTTCTCGCCACTACTTTCTCCGGTCGGCATCGCCGCCCCGGTGAAGATCCGCACCGCGGTGCCGCGCGCCTGGGGTCCGTCCAGCGGATGCCCCGCCGCGGCCCGTCCGACCACCGGCAGCACCGTCGGCCCGTCGCTCGCGAGATCGTCGAAATAGACTGCATAGCCGTCGACGGCGGAGTTGGCGTTCGGCGGCACGTCGCGCCCGGCGACGATGTCCTCGGCGAGAATGCGCCCGAGCGCGCTCGGCAGCGCCACCGCCTCGGGCTCGGCCACCCGCTCGACCCGCGCCTCGAGATCGGCCAGCGCCGCGGCGGTGGTCATCAGATCGCCGCCGAAGGCAAAGCAGTCGTCGGAGAGCTGGGCCATGCGCTCAGGCCGCGCCGCGCGCCGGCTTCAGGCCGGTGCGCTTGAGGATGAAATCGGCGATCGCCGACACGTCGTTCAGGTCGAGCACCGGCACGCTCGCCTGCGGCACCGGCGCGTCGGAAGCAACGGCGACGATGTGTTTTTCGCTCAGGCAGAGCAGCGGCTTGCCGACCTCGGCCCGGTAGACCTCCATCTTGTCGTGCGGATAGGCCTTGAAGCCTTCGACCAGCAGCAGGTCGACCGGCGCCATGCGGCCCGCCAGCTCGTCGATCGACGGCTCGTCGTCATCCCGGATCTCGTGAATCAGCGCCCACCGGTTGGCCGAGCCGACCATGACCTCGGTAGCGCCGGCAGTCCGGTGTTCATAGGAATCCTTTCCGGGCTGGTCGATATCGAAGGCGTGGTGGGCGTGTTTCATCGTCGAGACGCGCACGCCGCGGCTCACCAGCTCGGGGATGAGCCTGGTCACCAGCGTCGTCTTGCCGCTGCCGCTCCAGCCTGCGAATCCGAAGATCTTCATGGGAGGAAATCTAGGCTCAACGCCGGGCGACGGAAAGGGCGGGCGAAGCTTCAGCCCGATCCGCCCGCGGGCGCTACGCCTAAGAGCTGGCGGCCCGCATCATAGCTCCCGGATACTAACGCCCACCCAATAACTTATGCGTGCGCGCGGACCCCGCCAGTTCGACCCGCCCGCTTAAGCATTCCTCCAGCATTCCCCCGCTAGCATTGCCAAACCAGCCGCATTTGCCGCTGCTTAACCGTTCGGCATGGCCGATCATAATCCCAGCGCCCACGGCCCCAGATCGATGGCTTCCGCACGCGATACCGACAAGTCGGACGATGCGCTGCCCAAGGGCCGGTACAGCCGCATGGCCGACGGCAAGAACTTCTGGTGGCCGAGCAAACAGGCCCCCGGTTCCGCAAAGGTCCGCGCCTTCCGCGATCACTGGCGCAGCCTGTGCGGCGACCGACAGATGCCGCCCCGGAACGCGCTCGACCCGCTGGACATGACCGCGCTGCTGCCGCACATCGTGTTGGTCGACGTCCTCCGTGAGCCGCTGCGGTTCCGCTACCGGCTGATCGGCACGTTCGTGACCGGGCTGGCCGAGCGCGATGCCACCGGACGTTTCCTCGACCGCGCGCTCTACGGTCCGGCGCTCGAAGCGATGATCTGGCCCTACCATCAAGTCATCGAATCCGGCGCGCCCATCGCAACGCTGAGCGGCGTTCTGTTCGCCGATCGCGACTGGCACTGCGTGGAGAACCTGTTCGTGCCGTTCGGCGAGAACGACCTGGTCGAGCTCGTCGCCATCTGCGTCGATATCGACCGCGACAAGGTGCGGCGCGACCTGAATCATGGCCTGATCCTGGATTGGGCGCAGTAGACGCCAAGCCAGGACCGGCAAATTTGCCTTAGGACCGCTCGGCGCGCCGCATATCCGGGTGCAGGCTCTTGCCCAGAATGTGGTCGCTGTTGCCGATCACCTGCGAGCTCAGGCCCACGATCAACGGATCGTAGCCGTGGACGATATGCGCGTCCTTGTTCGGATAGGGCAAGGCGGAGAGGAAGTGCTGCATGCAGTTGAGCCGCGCCCGCTTCTTGTCGTCGGACTTGATCACGATCCACGGCGAGTCGGCGGTGTTCGTGTAGAAGAACATCGCCTCCTTAGCCTCGGTGTAGTCGTCCCACTTGTCGAGCGAGGCGCGGTCGATCGGCGACAGCTTCCATTGTTTCAGCGGATCGGCTTCGCGCGCCTTGAAGCGCCGGCGCTGTTCCTGGCGCGTCACCGAGAACCAATATTTGAAAAGAATGATGCCGCTGCGCACCAGCATGCGCTCGAGGTCCGGGCACTGGCGCATGAACTCCAGATAATGGTGCGGCGTGCAGAACCCCATCACGCGCTCGACGCCGGCGCGGTTGTACCAGGAGCGGTCGAACATCACGATCTCGCCGGCCGCCGGCAGGTGCTCGACGTAACGCTGGAAGAACCACTGGCGATTGCCGCTCGGTCGGCTTGGGCAACGCGACCACGCGCGCGGTGCGCGGATTCATATGTTCCGTGAAGCGCTTGATCGTGCCGCCCTTGCCGGCCGCGTCGCGGCCCTCGAACAGCACGACGACCTTCTGGCCCGTCTCCTCGACCCATTTCTGGACCTTGAGCAGCTCGACCTGGAGCTTGGCCTTCGACTTTTCGTAAGCCGAGCGCCGCATCTTGGTCTTGTACGGATAGTCCCCGGTCTCGAAGGCGTGCCGGATCGCTTCGGGATCATGGCGCAGCTCGGCGAGCCGGTGCTGCGGCGTGTCGTCGCCGCCATCGCGTCTGTCGCCGCCACCTGACTTCTTGGGCCTGTCGGGGATGGACGCGGCGCAGGGCGTGCGCGCCGCTTTCGCCTTGCCAGGCCCGCCCCTATCGGCGCCGTTTCCCGACCCCGGTGATGTCGCGGCCGATCCGCCTGCCTTTGCGGCCGCGCCGCCGCCCGTGCCTTTGTCCTGTTTGGCCATCTGCTTCGTCCCTCCTGTCACAACTTCCCAGAGTAACCTACGACGCAAACTGGATTTCGCGCATTGATCGCGATCAACGCCGCCGCCAGCTGTGCGCGCTCGCTCCGCGCATATCGACCATGTTCCCCGGCGGGGAGACAGCGCGGCCCGGCTATGCGCAAATGGGCGGAATGCCGGCGCACGAACCGGCGAACCGAGAAACGCTTTCGGGACGGCCCAAGAGGGGACACGGCGTGCAGCCTCGCGACATCATGACGGCCGTGCTGGTCGCCTGCATCTGGGGGCTCGGCTTCACGATCGCCAAGGCGGCGCTGGCGGGCTTTCCGCCGATCTTCCTGATGGCGCTCCGCTTCACGATCACCGCGGCGGTACTGGTCTGGTTCGTGCGCCCGCCGGTCGCGCATATGGGCCGCGTGGCGCTGATCTCGCTGGTCGGCGCGGGTCTGCAATACGGCTTCACCTTCACCGGCCTCAAGGGCCTCGACGCCTCGGCCGCGATCATCATCATCCAGCTCGAGCCGGCATACGCCTCGCTGCTGGCGGCGATCTTCCTGAAGGACATGATCGGCTGGCGCCGCGCTATCGGCATGGCGCTCGCCTTCGCCGGCGTACTCATCCTGGCCGGCGAGCCGACCGTCCAGGGCGCCTATATCTCGGCGGGCATGGTGATGCTGGGCTCGGTCCTCTTCGCCGCCGGCCAGGTCATGACCAAGGCGCTCAAGGGGGAGGTCGGCGGCTTTCAGCTTACGGCCTGGGTCGCCGTCTTCGCCGTGCCCCAGCTCTTCATCGGCAGCTTCATCTTCGAGACCGGACACTGGACGCATCTGAAGACCGCCGACCCGGTCGTCTGGGTCGCGATCCTCTATCTGGGCCTGGTGATGACCGCGCTCGGCTACGGGCTCTGGTACCGCCTCATCAACAAGTACTCGATCAACCTGGTGATGCCCTTCATCCTGCTGCTGCCGATCGCCACCGTGCTGAGCGCCATCGTGCTGCTGGGCGAGCGGCCGAAGCGCATCGTCCTCCTCGGCGGCGCGGTCACCATCATCGGCGTCGCCGTGATCATCATCCGCGAGAACCCCTTCGCCCGCCGCCGCGCCCGAGCGGCAAGCGAAGCCGAGTAACGGCCCCTACCGCTTCGGCCGCTTCTTCCTATCCCGGCGGTCGATCACGCCGGGCTGCGCGCGCGGGTCGGTGCCCTGGGGGAAGATCTGCTGCTTCTGGACCTTCTGCGTCCCCGTGGTCGGCAGGCGCTCGACGAAGAGCCACCAGCCGGGCGCCTTGAAGTAGCTGAGCTTCTCCAGCGACAAATCCATCAGCGCGTCGGCCAAATCCTCATCCGCCGCGACACCTTCCCTTGCCACGATGCAGGCCATCACCTCCTCCTCGCGCAACTCGTCGGGCACGGCGAGGACGGCGATGTTGGCGACCCGCGAGTCGGCAGCGAGGCAGGCTTCGATCTCGGCGGCAGCGATGTTCTCGCCCGAGCGGCGAATGATGTTCTTGGAGCGGTCGACGAAGATGAACATGTCGTCGTCGCGCTGGATCACCGTGTCGCCCGTGTGGAAGACGCCGTTCTTCCAGCTCTCCTCGGTCGCCGCCTCGTTCTTCAGATAGCCGGAGAAGAACCCGTCGCGCGGGTCGTCCCCCGGCGTCCAGACGACGAGCTCGCCAGGCGTGCCGCGCGGCACCTCCTCGTCGTTCTCGTCGACGATCTTGCCGGTCATCCACTTGTTGGGCCGGCCGAAGGCGCGGGTGTCGATGTGCCGCGGCTCGCCCGAAGCGGCGAAGACCCGCCCCGTCTCGGTCATGCCCCAGCCCTCATACAATGGCAGGCCGAAGCGTTCCTCGAACTTCGCGTGCAGCGACGGCTCGATGCCGGCCCCCAGGCCCCATTTGATCCCATGGCTCTTCTCGTCCGGGCTCTCGGGCTGGTTCAGCAGCATCGGCGGCACCACGCCCAGATAATGAAAGATGGTCGCCCCGGTCTGCGCCAGCTCCGACCACCAGGTCGAGGGATGGAAGCGGTCGGGCTGGATCTGGGCGTTCGCCGACTGCAGCATGCCGCCGAAGCTGATGACGCAGGCGTTCACATGATAGAGCGGCAGTGGATTGTAGAGCCGCTCCTGGCCGTCCTCGAAGGTGACGTCGCCCGAGCGCAGCGCGTCGAGATAGCCCGCGCCGGTCACCAGGAAATAGTGATTGGTGACGACGCAGCCCTTGGGCCGCCCCGTCGTCCCCGACGTATAGAAGAGCGCGAGCTCGGTGCCGCGTCCCGGCGCCTCGTTCTTCGGCGGGCGCGGCGCGCGCGGCAGCTTGTCCGGCAGCACGTCGCCGTCGACCACGGGTAACGGAACATCGCGGTCCTTGCCGACCGCCTCGACATCGGCGATGCGCTTTGCGCGCACCACGGCGAGGTCGGCGTCGGAATGCTCCATCTGATAGAGCATCTCGTCGTGGGTGTATTCCGGGTTGATCGACACCAGCGAGATACCGAGCGCGGAAAAGGCGAGCAGATGGAGGAAATGCTCCGGCCGGTTCTCCAGCAGCAGCGCCACCCGGTGCCCCATGCCATAACCGGCATCGCGGTAGAGCGCGATCAGCGCGTCGATTGCCGCGCGGGCCTCACCGTATGTGATCTCGCGCCCGTCCGGATCGTAATCCCGCCCCTCGCGCTTGGGCACGACGAGAAAGGTGTTGTCCGGATGCGCGTCGGCGACGGCGACGAAGGCGTCGTGAAGGGTGTCGAAGTCTGCCTGGTTCATGAACGCTCCCTGGATCTCGTTCATTCGTATGACGAGTTGGGAGCGATCTTGCGTCGCGGGGCGGGCAGGTGCAAGCGGTCGGGGTGCGTTACTCCGCGGCCCCGCCGGCCCGCGCGCCGTCGTCGCGGCCGAGGATGTGGCGCATGCCGGCGCGCATGTAGTCGTAGCCGGTTACAATTGTCAGAAGCGCCGCAATCCACAGCAGGATCTCACCGACCAGTACGGTCGGCATCGCCGCCGGGCCCGCTGCACCGACGATCAGGAAGCCGATCGCCACCATCTGCACCGTCGTCTTCCACTTGGCGAGCTTGGAGACGGGGACCGTGACGTTGAGCGCGCCCAGATATTCGCGCAGCCCGGAGATCACGATCTCGCGCAGCAGGACGATGGCCGCGGCAATCAGCGCCACCCCGGCGATGCGCCCGAACCCCGCCAGCATCAGGAGCGCGGTCGCCACCAGCAGCTTGTCGGCGATCGGATCGAGGAAACGGCCGAAGTCGGAGGACTGCTCGCGCCGCCGGGCGAAGAAGCCGTCGAAATAGTCGGTCGCCCCCGCGGCCACGAAAAGGCCGAGCGCCACCCAGTTGGCCAGCGGGCTCTCCAGGAAGAACGACGCCACGAAGACCGGGATCACAGCGACCCGCGACAGCGTCAGCACATTCGGCAAATTGAGGATCATCGGCGGTCCTCGCGTCCCCCGGCGAGAATGCCGGTCGCATCGGGTGCCGCCGGGGGCGCGGCACCGATCCTAGCCCATTCGGGCCGTCAGGCTAAGCCCTACCCTACTGCTGTGTGTTGAAATGATCGTAAATCTTGCGCGCGACGGTTCCGGAAATGCCGTCGACCGCCTCCAGATCGGCCAAGCCGGCCTTGGCCACCGCCTTGGCCGAGCCGAAATGCAGCAGCAGCGCGCGCTTCCGCCGCGCCCCGATCCCCGGCACGTCGTCCAACAGCGACTGACCGATCGCCTTCGAGCGCTTGGCCCGATGCGCCCCGATGGCGAAGCGATGCGCCTCATCGCGCAGGCGCTGCAGGAAATAGAGCACGGGCGAATCGGCCTCGAGCGCGATCGGGTCCTGATCGGGGCGGAAGAAACGCTCGCGCCCGGCATCGCGGTCCGGGCCCTTGGCGATCGCCACCAGCGCGACATCGTCCACCCCGAGATCGTCAAGCACCGCCCGCGCCACCGAGAGCTGCCCCGGCCCGCCGTCGATCATCACCAGATCGGGCCAGTTGCCGCTCTCGCGCTCGGGATCCTCCTTGAGCGCCCGCGCAAAGCGCCGCCTTAGGACCTGGCGCATCATCGCGTAGTCGTCGCCGGGGGTCACCGGCCCGGAACCGGGCTCGGCCTGGTACCCGGCTTGCGCCCGCTCCGACAGGCCGGGCGGCTTCGGCGCATCATCGCCCCCTTCTTCACCCTTATCGTTGGCCGCCTTGGCCGCCAGGTCCTTGATGTTGAACTTGCGGTAGGCGTTCTTCACGAAGCCGTCCGGCCCCGCCACCACCATCGCCCCCACCGCGTTGGTGCCGGAGATATGGCTGTTGTCGTAGATCTCGATGCGCTCGGGCACCCCGTCGAGCCCGAAGGTCTCGGCCACCCCTTCGAGGAGGCGCCGCTGCGAGGCGCTCTCGGCCAGCCGCCGTGCATGTGCGTCGCGCGCGTTGGCGAGGGCGTGGTCGATCAGCTTCTTCTTGTCGCCGCGCTGGGGGACGATCACCGTCACCTTGGCCTCGGCGCGCTGGCTGAGCGCTTCGGAGACCAGCGAGCTCTCGGCGATCTTGTGGCTGAGCAGGACCAGCTTGGGCGGCGGGTTGGTCGTGTAGAACTGTCCGACGAATCCGCCCAGGATGTCCTCGATCGGATCCTTCTTGCCGTGCCGGGGGAAGTAGGCGCGGTTGCCGTAATTGCGCCCGGCGCGGAAGAAGAAGACCTGCACGCAGGCCTGGCCACCGCTCAGATGCGCGGCGATCACGTCGGCGTCGCCGATGCCGTGCTCGAGGTTGATGTCCTGCTTGGCCTGGATCGCGGCGAGCGCCCGGATGCGGTCGCGCAGGTTGGCAGCCTTCTCGTATTCCTGCGCGTCGCTCGCCGTTTGCATCTCCTGTCCGAGCCGCTCGTGGATCTGCCGGCTGCGCCCGCTCAGGAAAGCGCGCGCCTGATCGACCCGCGCGTCGTAGTCGTCGGGCGATATCCGGCCGACGCAGGGCGCGCTGCAGCGCTTGATCTGATAGAGCAGGCACGGCCGCCGCCGCGCAGCGAACACCCCGTCCGAACACGAGCGCAGGAGGAACGCCCGTTGAAGGGCGCGCAGCGTCCGGTTGACCGCGCCGGCGCTGGCGAAGGGCCCGAAGTAATCCCCCGGCCGTTTGCGCGCGCCGCGGTACTTGGTGATCTGCGCGCAGTCGCGGTCGCCGGTGATGAAGATGTAGGGGAACGACTTGTCGTCGCGCAGCAGCACGTTGAAGCGCGGCTTCAGCTTCTTGATCATGTTCTGCTCGAGCAGCAGCGCCTCGACCTCGCTGCGCGTCGTCACCACCTCGAGCGACACCGTCTCGGAGACCATGCGCGCCAGCCGCTCGGTCAGCTTCGCCGCCGTCGTGTAGCTGGTCACGCGCTTCTTCAGGTTGCGCGCCTTGCCGACATAGAGCGCGTCGCCCGCCGTATCGAGCATGCGGTAGACGCCCGGCCGAGCCGGCAGGGTCTTCACCGCCGCCTTCAGTGTTGCGATGCCCTCGACGATCGAGGGCGGACGCTTCGCGTCCTTGGACTTCATATCCTTGGACGTCACGTCCTTGGACGTCACATCCTTGGACTGGGCGTCCTTGGACGTCGAAGCATCGCGGGACGGCGATTTAGATTTCGCTGAGTGCGGGCTCGGCGGCGCGGCCATGATGTCTATTTTGGCCGCTGGCGGTGCGCCGTCAACCGATCTTCGCCGCCTGCCTCACCGTGGGCAGAGGCCGAAATGATATCCACGGATTCTGTGGATAAATGTGTGCAAAACGACATTGCGCTGACAATCCCCCCGCATGAAACAAAGGGTTACAATTGATTGCCTATTATTTAGGCAGAAATACTTAAGTTATTGAAAAACATAGAATATCGTAAAACCGTGCGATAACATATCGTTAACACTAAGTCGTTGGAAATGGGGCGAAACTGGGGCAATCGGTTTCGAACGGCTTGTGCACAAACGACAAATTTCGGTGCGTGTTCAAGGCCGTCCCATTCCCGGTTTTGCCAACGCGACGGGGGCCTTGCGGCTCAGTGGAAGACGCTCCGCCGCTCGATCTCCACGCCGACCGCACCGACATCCGCGAAGACGTCGAGCTTCTCGACCCGCACCCGCGCCATCCGCACCCGAGGGTCGGACAGGCACACGGCCGCGATCCGCTCGGCCAAAGTCTCGACCAGATTGACGTGCCCCTCGTCGACCACGGCGCGGACGCCGTCGACGATCTCCTCGTAGCAGACCACGTCGCCGAGCGTGTCCCCGGGCGCCGCCGCGCCCTCGAGCACGGCCAGGTCGAGATTGACCCGCACCCGCTGCTGCTTGCCCTTCTCGTGCCCGTGCCCGCCGATATGCGCCGGCAGCACGAAGTCGCGGACGAAGACGTGGCGGATGCCGGCCTCGGCGATCGGCTTGGGCTTGAGGATCTCAGGAGGGTTCATCGCGGGTGGGTGTCCTGTCGGCGACCAGTGTCCATGCCCAGAAGATGCGGCGGCGCAGCGTGCCAATCAAGGACTAACCCGCCGTCCTATAGCCAGCAGGCGACTATCCTACAGACGAAGCACTGGCGGCTCCGGTGCTCATTCGGGATCGGGGGCCAGGCCGGGCTGGGCCCATCCGAGGTGCTGGCCGCCGTCGAGCGCCAGCATCTGGCCCGTGACCGCGGGCGCGTCGAGGAGGTAGCGGACGGCCGCCGCGATCTCCTCCGGGGTGGTGCCGCGGCCGAGCGGCATGCGCGCCCATTGCCGGTCGAACTCGGCCTGGCTCTGGCGCGGCGAGGGCAGGGTCGGCCCCGGCCCGATTGCGTTCACCCGGACGCGCGGCGCCAGCGCCAGCGCCAAGGTCTGGGTCAGCGTCCACAAGGCCGACTTGCTGACCGTGTAGGACAGGAAATAAGGCGTCAGGTTGAAGACGCGCTGGTCGAGCAGATTGATGACATTGCCCGCCGCGCCGTCGGGCAGCTGTTCGGCGAAGGCCTTGGTGAGCATCAGCGGCGCCCACAGATTGGTCTCCATATGCTGGTCCCACGACGCCCGGGTCAGGTTCGGGAGCTCGTCCCGCTCGAAGGCCGAGGCGTTGTTGATCAGCGCCGTGACCGGCCCCAGCGCCTCGGCCGCCGCCGGCAGCAGCGCCGCGACCGCGGCTCCGTCGGTGAGATCGGCCTCGAGCACCGCCGCCCTGCCGCCCGCCGCCTCGATGCCGGCGACGACCGCACGCGCGTCCTCCGCCGAATCGTGGCAATGGACCGCGACGGCCCAGCCGTCGGCGGCCAGGCGCTCGGCGATCGCCCGCCCGATGCGCCGGGCGGCGCCCGTCACGAGCGCGATTTTGGGATTGGTGTCGGCCATGGCGCGCGAGCATGGCCAATGCCGCGGGAAGGCGCAAGGCCGCGATCGCGGTCCCGGTCAGCCCGTATGCGCGAGGCCCAGCGCCGAGATACCGGTGAACAGCGCGACCACGTAGCCGACATATATGACGAGGAAGACCATCGCCATGCTGCGGCCGATCCGCCGGGCGAGCAGGGCCAGGCCGACGAAGGCGACGGTGACGCCCACCATCGCCCAAAGATCAAAGGCGACGATGCGGCCCGGCACCGCCAGCGGGCGGACCACGGAGACCACCCCCATGATGGCGAGAAGATTGAAGATGTTGCTGCCGAGCACGTTGCCCAGCGCCAGGTCGGTATGCTTCTGACGCGCCGCCGCGATGCCTGTGGCGAGCTCCGGCAGGGAGGTTCCGATCGCAACCATTGAGAGGCCGATGATCTCCGGCCCGACGCCGGCGATCCGTGCCGTCTCGCGCGCGCCGGCAACCAGCAGCTCGGAGCCGAGCAGCACGCTTACGAGCCCGCCGACCAACTTCGCCGTCATCACCCAGTAGCGCGTCTCGTGGCCGCCGAGCTCCTCGATCTCCGCCTCGATCGTCGCCTGCGCCTTTCGGCTGCGCTTGTCGCTGCGGTAGCAGTAGACGAGGTAGCTCACGAGGCAGACCAGCATCAGCGCCCCATCGGCCCGGCCGACGATACCGCTCATGCACATGACGGCGAAGAGCACGGTCGCGAACACCGCCGCGAGACCGTCGCGGTAAAGCGCAGCGCGGCTCGTCGGAATCGCGGCGATCGCGCCGGTGACGCCGAGGATCAGGAGAATGTTGGCGATGTTCGAGCCGACGACGTTGCCCAGCGCAATACCGGGCTCGCCCTTGAGGGCGGCGATCAGGCAGACGACGAGTTCCGGCGCCGAGGTCCCCGCGGCAACGACGGTCAACCCGATCAGCAGATGCGAGACACCCAGCCTGTCGGCAAGCGCGACCGCACCGCGAACCAGGTACTCGCCGCCGAAATAAAGCAGGATCAGGCCGCCGGCCACTTGCAGGAACCGGATCATCCAGGCCCGATGCGCAAACCAGGGTCCCCCCGAACAGGCCAACGCCGCCGGACAGGTCCCCCGCCCGTCGCGGGCGCACCCGCCGGCCACGGACCTGCATGGAAAATCACGGCTTCCTCTTCGAGATCGTGCTGCTGCTGACCGCGGCGATCGTGGCCGTCGTGGTCTTCGAGCGGCTGCGCGTGAGCCCGATGCTGGGCTATCTCGCCAGCGGCATGATCATCGGGCCCTCCGGCCTGGCGCTGATCGCCGATGTCGAAACGATCGGCGTCGTCGGCGAGCTCGGCGTGGTGATGCTGCTCTTCTCGATCGGCCTGGAGCTCTCGTTCCGGCGCTTGAAGCTGATGCGCTGGGAGGTCTTCGGGCTCGGCGGCGCGCAGTTCCTGCTGACCGGTCTCATCATCGGCGGCATCGCGGCCGGCCTCGGCGCGAGTCCCAAGGCGGCCTTCGTGATCGGCGCGGGCCTGGCGCTCTCATCGACCGCCATCGTCCTCCAGCTCCTCTCCGAGCGGGGCGAGGTCGCGACCAAGGTCGGCCGCGTCGGCTTCTCCGTGCTGCTGTTGCAGGACCTCGCCGTGGTGCCGCTCTTGGCGGTGGTGCCGATCCTGGGCGGGGCGGCGCGCGGCACCGATTGGAGCCAGGTCGGCCTCGCGATCGTCAAGGCGGCGCTGGCGCTCACGCTCATCATGGTGGCCGGCCGCCTCGTGCTGCAGCCGATCTACCGCACCGTCGCCCGCGACCACGGCCACGAAATCTTCATCGCGCTCACCCTGCTCGCCGTGCTCGGCACCGGCTGGGCGACCGAGCAGGCGGGGCTCTCGCTCACTCTCGGCGCGTTTCTTGCCGGCCTGCTTCTGGCCGAGACCGAGTTCCGCCATCAGATCGAGGCCGACATCAAGCCCTTCCAGGGCCTGCTGATGGGCCTCTTCTTCATGGCGATCGGCATGCAGGTCGACCTCGCCGCCGCGGCGCGGAACTGGTGGCTGGTCGGCACGCTCGCGCTGACGCTGATCGTGCTCAAGAGCGCGATCCTCTATCTGCTCTGCCGGGTGCTGGTGAAGCTGCCGGTGTTTCTCTCGCTCCGCGTCGGCATGACGCTCGCTCAGGGAGGCGAGTTCGCCTTCATCCTGATCGGCGCGGCCGCCCTCATCGGCTTCGTGCCCGAGCCGATAAAGCAGGTCTGCCTCGTCGTCGTCAGCATCACCATGATCGCCACACCCTTCCTCGCCAGCGCCGGCAAGATGCTCGCCGACCGCTTCGAGCGCTTCACCCCCGTGGGCCTCGCCGCGCTCGAGCAGGACAACATCGACCTGGCGCGGCATGTCGTGATCGCCGGCTTCGGGCGCGTCGGCCGCATCGTCTCGCTCCAGCTGGAGGCCCGCCGCCTGCCTTACGTCGCCATCGACAACAACGCCGCCAACGTGCTCGACGGGCGCAGCAGGGGCCTGCCCGTCTATTTCGGCCACGCCGCCCAGCGCGAGCTCCTCTGGAGCGTCGGCGTCGACCGCGCCTCGGCCATCGTCGTCACCATGGGCGAGGCGCGCACGGCGCTCGAGCTCGTCGCCATGCTGAAGCACCGCCTGCCGGAGCTGCCGATCATCGCCCGGGCGCGCGACAGCGACCATGCCCGCGATCTGCTCGACCTCGGCGCCGATATCGCGGTGCCGGAGACGCTCGAGGCGAGTCTGGTGCTGGGTGCGGCGGCGCTGAGGCAGCACGATATCGGCGAGAGCGACATCGAGGCGGCGCTGAACGAGCTGCGCGCCGACCGCGGCTTCCTGCTCGCCTCCGACCGGGCGCTGGTCAGCCCCGAGCCGCCGGCGCAGCCCGAAACACCGCAGCCCCCCGCGCCCGACCGACCGCCGGCCTCCGACATCGACCTGCCGCTACCGCCGGTAGCTCTGGTCAGAGAAGAAACAGCGCAAAAAGGCAAGTAACGGCAACGAACCGCAGCGCGTCCGCGAGCATCGAGAATACGATCAGCAGCGCGCGCATGTCCTGGTTCTCGATCCCCGCCAGCCGCTCGCGCAGCAGCAGGAGGTCGAAGCTGAAGATATGCACGGCAATGTCGATCGCCTTGCGCATGGCGACGATCCTAGCCGATCCAGCCTTGCGATTTGCTGAAGGCCGATTCCGGCCGGTGACCGGTCGATATGGCGACGTCCAGAAGTGACCCCGCCGGAGGGTGATGAGCACGGCTCATCGCCCTTCGGCCAGCGCGCGACTGCGCGCCCGAGCCTTATGCGAGGAAAGCCAAGGGAGCGGACGCGACCGCCCGGCGCTTGAGGGAAATACAACGGGCCACACTTTGGCCCGTTGGTATCAATACAAGATCAGGAAGAAGATACAGGTCACCAGGAAGAACCGGATCGAGTCGGAGAGCAGCGTAAAGAGGACCAGCAGGATCTGGTTCTTGCGGTCTTCCAGCGCATCCAGCCGCGCGCTCAGCTTGATGATGTCGAAGCTGAACAGGCTGGAAAGGATGTCGATGATTAAGGTCATCGCGGCTGGCTTCCCGTCGCGGCCCGGCCGTGGCGCGTCTCAGACACCGCCGCTCGGTCGGCCGCCGTCTTGGCCGGTTATCCGGTCTTATGGTCCTCGCGGGTGGTCCTCGCGGATCAAACCGCACGTGGCCCGCCAAAGAAAGAGCCGCCCGAGACCATTTCCGCTGAATAGGTCTCGGACGGCTCCTGGCACTTACGTTATGAGCGTCCTAGAGCTTGTCGACGCGCATATCGTCTTCGGAGGTATTGAAGGTTGTGTCGGCCACGTTGCGCAGCTTGTCGATGATCTGCTTGGAGGCAAGA
Organism: Alphaproteobacteria bacterium; assembly: GCA_037387885.1. Taxonomy (GTDB): domain Bacteria; phylum Pseudomonadota; class Alphaproteobacteria; order JAPULJ01; family JAPULJ01; genus DATKZM01. The sequence goes on from JARRKQ010000084.1 coordinate 19,576, forward strand.
CCAGTGACGGCGCCGACGGCGGCAATGCCGAAGGGGCTGAGCTGTGTGCCCAACCCGCCATCGAGCAGGAAGCCGCTGCGCAGAATGAAGTAAACCAACAGCGCCAGCGCAGCACCCATGGGCGCGCGCAGGAGGAACCACCACACCCAGCTCGCCGAGAGCCGGCGGTTGCCGACGAAGCTCGAGAACGAGGTGGCGATATGAATGAAGGAGCCAAGCGCGCCGGTGATCATCACGATCGCCAGGGCGATGGTCTCGTTAAGCCCGGTCCACACGACCCTTCCCCCCCTCGAGGGAAGAGGCGGGCCAGAGATAGAGCAGCAGGGCGCCCAGCCCTCCCGCCAGGCCCATCATGAAGACCCCGACCACGAACGTGCCGTAGCCGTGTAGAAACTGGGCGGGCCGCCTTCTATTTTGGTCCACGACCGTGGAGCTCCCAGCCATAGTCAACTCTCCTTTCTGGCGCTTCGAAGGCCAGCTGCCTGGCCCCTGCTCGCCGGGCGAAGCGTCTGCCGCGCCGCGATGACGGGGCATCGACTTCGACCGCATACATGGGGGACGCGAACGCCGCCTCTGGCGCCAGATATCCCTTTCGTGCGCCCCAAAATAGGGACCGGGTAGTTAAATTTGGTTTAAGGTTAACGCACAAAATTCACGCGCGTTCGAACGCGCGGGCGCGGCGAACGGCGCGGATTCGCTGCCGTTCGGCGACAGTCCTGATTTCCCGAATAGATCAGAGTAGAAAAATCGGCCCAGTGGGACCCGGCACACGCGAGGCCCGGCGGCTAATCCTTCTTGAGATCCAGCGAGGCCGAGTTCAGGCAATAGCGCTGCCCGGTGGGCGGTGGGCCGTCGGGAAAAACGTGGCCCAGATGCGCATCGCAGCGTGCGCAGACGACCTCGGTGCGGCGCATGAAGAGCGAGTTGTCTTCCTTGAGCCCGACCGCGCTTTCGTCGATCGGCGCGTAGAAGCTCGGCCAGCCGGTGCCGCTCTCATACTTGGTCTCGCTGGAGAACAGCGGCTCGCCACAGCAGATGCAGGAATAGGTGCCCTTGGACTTCTCGTCCCAGTAGCGCCCGGTGAAGGCGCGCTCGGTGCCTGCCTTGCGGGCCACCCGGTATTCCTCGGTCGAGAGCTGCTTGCGCCACTCCTCGTCCGACTTCACGACCTTGCCGGCTCCCGCGGTTTTTTCCGCTGCATTGGCCATCGTCGCACTCCCACTGACGTTCCACCCTACCCTACGATATGGCCAGAGCGCGCTTCGCTGCAAGATATGCTTGGTTCACGGGATCGTGCGTGCGCCAGCGCGCACGGCGTGAATTAGGGGCACGGGGGAGCGTGGAAGGCCGTCAGGACGCCCGTTCGACCGTCACCGCCTTGCGGGCCAGCCGGTAGGGCTCGGCGGTGAAGGCGACCGCATCGCCCGGCTTCGGCGCCTCGATCCCCGCCGCTTTCAGCGTCTCGGGATAGACCACGACGTCAGGCCCCCCGCCCTCGGGCGTGATGAAGCCGAAGCCTTTCTCGGCGCTATACCAGGAGATCGTGCCGGTTTCCATGGGGGGCATGGGTAGGGGAGCGGCGACAGGAAGGCAAGCCAGGGGCTGGGGCAGCCAAACTATTTGTAGGGGCGGGTTTCAAACCCGCCCCTACAAATAGTGGAACGAATTGGGCGAGGTCCGTTCCCTACCGCCGCGTCCGCCGCCCGGTCGGCCGGCCACCGCGCCCGCCCCGCTTGCTTTTCGACAGTGCGTGTGCCCGCTCGACCTTCTCCTTCAGCGAGGCCTCGGCGGGCATGCCGAGATCCTGGGCCTCCAGCCGCTTGATCTCGTCGCGCAGCCGCGCCGCCTCCTCGAATTCGAGGTTGGCCGCGTGCTCCTTCATCCGGCCTTCCAGATCCTCGATATAAGTGTGGAGGTTGTGGCCGATCATGTGCGCGTGCTCTTCGTCGCCCGTCGCAACCGTCACGTGGTCGCCGCGCTCGTAGACCGAATCGAGGATGTCGGCGATGCCCTTCTTGATGCTTTCCGGCGTGATGCCGTGCTCGGCGTTGTAGGCCTCCTGCTTCTCGCGGCGGCGCGCGGTCTCCTCGATCGCGTATTCCAGCGCCTCGGTCATGTGGTCGGAGTAGAGGATCGCCCGTCCCTCGACATTCCGCGCAGCGCGTCCGATCGTCTGCACGAGCGAGGTCTTGGAGCGTAGATAGCCTTCCTTGTCGGCGTCGAGGATGGCGACGAGGGTGCATTCGGGAATGTCGAGCCCTTCGCGCAGCAGGTTGATGCCGACCAGGATGTCGAAGGCGCCGAGCCGCAGATCGCGGATGATCTCGATGCGCTCGAGCGTGTCGACGTCGGAAT
>JARRKQ010000085.1:0-23199 GCA_037387885.1 Alphaproteobacteria bacterium
GGTGCACACCGTGATACCGCGCTCGCCGATGGGCAGACGTTCCTTGCTGTCGGGGTCGATCAGCTCCCAGACCTGGAAGTCCTCCATCAGATGCGTCTGCCAGGCGCCGTCCTCGCGGATGCGGTGGGTGCACGAATAGCCGCCCGAATGGGGCGAGGCCTCGGTGCAGCCGTAGAACTCCACGAGCTCGGCGTCCCACATGTCCTCCAGGCGCTCGCGCGTGGCATCGATACCGCCGGCCGGCTCGCCGCCGGTGAAGAGACGCGTGATCGAGCTCTTGCGCGGGTCCTCGCCCATCGCCTGCATGGTGCGGCCGATGCGCAGGAGCTGCGAGGGCAGGGTGGCGAGCACCGTCGGCTTGTAGCGCAGGATGATGTTGGCGCGGAGCTCCGCCGTCAGGCCGCCGCCCGGGATGCACGGCACCCCCATATGCGCGAGCGCATGCAGCACGCCCCAGGCCCAGACATGCGGGCCGAAGCCGACGACGAGGAAGACCTTCTCGCCGCGCTTGGCGCCGAGCGACCAGAGCGCGCGCGCGTTCGCCCAACGCCACTGGTCGAGGTCGAAGGTGGTGTAGCGGAAGATGCGCGGCATGCCCGTCGAGCCCGAGGTCGGGAAGAGCGTCCAGCCGCGCTTGTCCCACAGCGCATCGTCATGGGTCGTGTAGGTGCCCCAGGGCGGATTGGCCATCAGGTCCTCGGCCATCTCCATCTTGTCGACAACCGGCCACGCCGTGAGCTTGTCAACCGTGTTCACGTCGTCCGGGGTGAGACCCAGCCTGTCGAAGCGGCGCTTGTAGAAGGGCGAGTTCTCGTAGAGGAAGGGCGTCAGAACCTTGAGCTTCTCGTCCTGAATGGCGCGCAGCTCGTCGCGCGAGGCGCATTCCAGCGAGGGCGACCAGTAGTCCGCCGACCCTGGCTCGGCAAAATCGCGCCGATGCGTCTTCAGCAACTCCAGCCATGCCGCGCGTGTCGCCTTGGCCCGGTCGGTCTTGGTCATCCCACTCCTCCCAAAATCGGCTACGGTCCGGTCCATTCCCGCCGGAACGCGATTGCGGCGCGCCGGGCGGGCCTTCTTCTTATCCGCTTCTTATCCCGTCGCCAGCCCAAAATCGAACGGGCCGGCGACGGACGCGCAAAATTCTATCAATTCATCTATCGAAAACAATTGCCATCGACCGGCCATCGACTAGACTCGCCCGCCGGCGGAGGTCCACCCGCCCACAACCAGCACCTTCGTTGCAGATCCGAGACGGTTCATAGACGGTTCTATGGCCGCACCCCGGCGAAAACCCGATACAGAGTTAACCCCGGCGAAAACCCGATACAGAGTTAACCAAGGTCGACAAGTATCGGCGCCGTTACGGCGAGATCATCGATGCCGCGGCGGCTGTCTTCGCCGAAAAGGGCTATCACGGCTCGTCGACCAAGGACATCGCCGACCGGCTCGGGATCCGCCAGGGCAGCCTCTACTATTACTTCGAATCGAAGGAATCGGCGCTCGAGGAGGTCTGCCAGAAGGGGGTCGAGGGCTTCGTGCAGCGCCTCGAAGCGATCCTGGCCCGCGATATCCCGCCGACCGAGATGCTGCGCGCGGCCGTTCACAACCATCTGGCGCCTCTGGAGGACCGGCCCAACTACGTGCGGGTCTTTCAACACGAGCGCCATGAGCTGCCGCCGGCGCGCCGCCGAAAGATCTCCGCGGCAGCCGGCCACTACGAAAAGTTATTGCAGACAATGTTCGAGCGGGGCGTCACCACGGGCGCGTTCCGGCCGGACCTCGATTGCCGCCTGGCCACGTTGGGGCTGCTCGGCATGTGCAATGCGGTCGGCGACTGGATCGGCAGCGAGCCCGGCGTAACTATCTGGGAAATAGCGGAAAATTTTACCTCGGTCTTGACGCAGGGCGTGGCGAACAAAGCATGACGGAGGCAAAGATCTGTGAAATATCACAGGCATTTGACACCGTTTCTGCCCTTCGCCCGGCAGGGCTTGTGTGCTACACACATCGCCATAGAGATCGCCGAGCCGCGCAAATCGGCTGATCCGGGGGACACAAAAGCGTGGAACAGGAGGCTGTTACAATGATCAAACGTGTGGTTTTGGCCACCGCGGCGTTCGTGCTGATTGCGGCAAGCGCATCGGCCGAGGAGTTGCGGATCGGCTTTATGAATTCGATGAACCACCCGCTCGGCAAGGAGCAGGTGAACGGCTTCAAGCTTCGCCTGAAGGCGCTCGGCTGGAACAAGGACGGCGACCTGCTGGGCGGCGTGCCGACCCGGGTGTTCTATTGCGACGACCAGGTGAAGCCCGATGTCGGCGTCACCTGCGCCAAACGGTTCGTCGAGCAGGACAAGGTTCAGATCGTGGCCGGCATCATTTGGTCGAACATCCTGAACGCCGTGCGCAATCCGGTGGTCCGCAGCAAGGTCATCCTAATGAGCACGAATGCGGGCTCGTCGCGGCTCGCCGGCCGGGCCTGCAGCAAGTATTTCATCTCCACATCCTGGCAGAATGACAATACGCCGGAGGCGATGGGTCAGCTGATGCGCGAAGAGAAGCTGAACAACGTCTTCCTGATGTCGGCCAACTATCAGGCCGGCAAGGACATGATGGCGGGCTTCCGGCGATACTACAAAGGCAAGATCAAGGGCCAGCTGCTCTACAAGCTCGGCAACCGCGACTTCCAGTCGGAGCTGACCCGCGTGCGCGCTGCGCGGCCGTCGGCGGTCTTCATTTTCGCACCGGGCCCGATGGGCGTCGCCTTCATGAAGCAGTGGGCAGCGTCGGGCCTCGGCAAGACGATCAAGCTCTACACCGTCTTTACGATCGACAACTTCATGCTGCTGCCGATCGGCAAAGCGGCGATCGGATCCTTCCACACCAATTACTGGGATCCCGACTCGAAGAACCCGACGAACGTGAAGTTCATCGCCGACTACAAAGCGGCCTATGGCCGTCTGCCGTCGCACTTCGCCGCGCAGGCCTATGATGCGCCTGCCTTGATCGCCTCGGCCGTCAAGGCCGTCGGCGGCAAGGTGAGCAACACGCTGGCGATGAAGAAGGCCATGCTGAAGGCCGACTACGCGTCTGTTCGCGGCAAGTACCGTTACAACTTCAACGGCATGCCGATCCAGAGCTACTACAAACGCGAAGTCGTCGCCGGCAGCAATGGCAAGCCGATGATCCGGACGACGGGCGTCGTGTTCACCAATCATGCCGACGCCTACGCCAAGCGGTGCAAGCGCTCCGAGCGCCTGACCCCGTAAGGTCTATTGATCTCGATACGGTGTGGGGGCGCCAAGCGTGGCGTCCCCACTTTTCCAAACGACATTGACTCGCGGCGCGTTCGCCGCGATGAGAGATACGGTGCAAGCGGGCGCGCAGCGGTGGGGCGCAGCGCGCGTGTGTAACACGGAACTCCGGCACTAGAGGCGATGTTGGGGCAAGGTAAGCGGGGCGCGACCCTCCTCGGGGGTTTGGGTGTGCTGGTGATCGTGGCAGCGCTCGCCATTGGCGGGACGTGGCTGCCCTTCCTCGGAGCTATCGCCATCATCATCATCGGCGGCTCGGTGTTGGCGTTCCGCGACCCGACCACGTCGAGCTTCCGGATCCTGACGCTGGTCGGCTGGTTCGTGTTGGCGCTGGGCTGCGTTCTGTTCGTGGTCACAGCCCCTGGCGTGAAGGTCAAGGACCCGCAACTCACCCTCTTCCTCCACACGCTGTTGAACGGGTTCCAGTTCGGGATTTTCCTGTTCCTGGTCGCCGCCGGGTTGTCGCTGGTGCTCGGCATCATGAACATGGTGAACCTGGCGCACGGCTCCCTGTTCATGTTCGGCGCCTTTTTCGCGGCGCGGACCTATGGCGAAACGGGCTCGTTTTACTGGGCGGTCGCCGTTGCGCTGCCGCTCACGTTGATCTTGGGCATCGTCCTGGAAAAGGTGGTCATCCAGCATCTCTACGCGCGTGACCACATGATGCAGGTGCTGGCGACCTTCGGCCTGATCCTGTTCTTCAACGAGACGGTCATCATCGTGTTCGGCGTACAAAGCCTGCCGATCAACCGCCCCGAGGCATTGACCGGCTCGGTATCGCTGTTCGGCGCGCCGTACCCGGCTTACCGGTTGATGATCGACTTCTTAGGATTGGCCGTGGCGGCCGCGATCTTCCTTCTGATCACGCGCACCAGGATCGGCATGCTGATCCGCGCGGGCGCCAGCAACCGGCCGATGGCCGGTGCCCTCGGCGTCAACATCGCGGTGCTGTTCACTATGGTCTTCGGGCTCGGCGCGATGCTGGCGGGGCTCGCCGGGGTGATGGCCGGGCCGGTGGAGGACGTCTTCCCGGGCATGGGCGAGGCGAAGCTGATCCTCGCCATCGTGGTGATCGTGATCGGCGGCATCGGCTCGATCCGCGGCGCCTTCATTGCCTCGTTGATCGTGGGGCTGGTGGAGGCGAGCGGCCGCACCTTCATGACCGACGTCGTGCGGTATTTGAGCTCGCTGGTCCTGGCTTGGGAACCGTTCGAGATCGACGAGCTTGCGCAGTCCGCCGGCCCCGCGATCTCCTCGATGATCATCTACATCCTGATGGCCGCGATCCTCTTCTTCCGCCCGCAAGGGCTCTTCCCGGCTCGCTCGGGCTAAGGAGGCGGGCTTGCACGGCGAAGCGGCAACAGTGCCCAAGGTCGAGATTTCGTTCCGCGATCCGCGGTTCGTTTTCATGGCCGCGTGTCTGATCATCCTGGTTCTGCTTCCAGCATCAGGGTCGGTCTATCTCACCTCGCTGACCGCGAAGATCATGATCTTCGCAATCGCCGCGGCCAGCCTCGATCTGATCATGGGCTATGGCGGCATGGTGAGCTTTGGCCATGCGGCGTTTCTCGGCGTCGGCGGCTATGCGGTGGGCGTGCTGTCGCATTACGGGGTCAACGACGGCTATCTGCAGTTCGCGGTGGCCATCGGCGGATCGGCGCTCGTCGGCCTGTTGATCGGCGCGCTCAGCCTGCGGACGGGCGGGCTCTGCCTGTTGATCGGCGCGCTCAGCCTGCGGACGGGCGGGCTCTACTTCATTATGATCACCTTCGCCTTCAGCCAGATGATCTACTACCTGATCATCAGCCTCGAGCCCTACGGCGGCGATGATGGGATGAACACCGACCGCAGCAACTTCGGGTTCTTCACGCTGAACCAGAACCTGATGGGCCCGGCCGACGGCTCCCGCGACATGCAGTTGATCTACTACATGACGCTCGGCGTGCTGATCATCAGTGTCTGGATCCTGCGGCATTTCGTGAATTCGCGCTTCGGCATGGTGCTGCGCGGCACCCAGTCGAACGAGCCGCGCATGCAGTCGATTGGCTTTTCGACCTTTCGCTACCGGCTTGTCGGCTTCGTGATCTCCGGCGCCATCTGCGGCGTCGGCGGCGCGCTCTGGGCCAATCACCAGGAATTCGTGACGCCGGAATACATGCACTGGTTCCGCTCCGGCGAGATCATGGTGATGGTGATCGCCGGCGGCATGGGCACGATCTACGGGCCGGTGATCGGCGCGTTCGCCATCCTGATCATCGAAGAGCTCATCAAGCAGATCAGCATCAATGTGGTGATCGACCTGGGCCTGTTCGAATTGCCGATCCATTATAACGGCCAGGAAAACTGGGAGTTTCTGTTCGGGCCGCTTTTGGTGATGCTGGTGCTGTTCGGAAAGGGCGGGTTGGTCAACATGCCACCCGCGAGGGCTGGGAAAGCATAAAGGCGTTCGTGGCGCGGGTTCTCCGGCTCGGCCGGCGGTCGCCGGCCTGATCTTGAATTTCGTTCGGTCGCCGCGGCGTTACTCGGCGGCTTCCTTCTGTAACGGCTTTTTGTGGCTGGCGGGTTTCGCCGCGCTGCGCAGCGCCTCCGCATCGGCGCGGTCGCGGGCGGCAAGGCGAAAGGCCTGTTCCTTGCCGCTGTCGTACTGAACCGGCCAGCGCTGGGGCTCGTAGCCGTAATAGGCCGCGGCCTGCAGCGTGAAATGGGGATTGGTGAGGTGCGGGCGGGCGAGCGCCACCAGATCGGCGCGCCCCGCGGCGAGGATCGTATTCACCTGGTCCCAGGTCGTGATGTTGCCCACGGCGACCGTGGGAATGCCCGCCTCGTTGCGCACCTGCTCGGCAAAGGGCGTCTGGAACATGCGGCCGTAGACAGGTTCGGCCTCGGGCGTGGTCTGTCCCGCGGACACATCGATCAAATCGCAGCCGTGTGCGGCGAAGGCCTTGGCGATCGCAACCGCGTCGTCGCCGGTGATGCCGACCTCACCCACCCAATCGGTCGCGGAGATGCGCACCGACATCGGCTTCTCCGCCGGCCAGGCGGCGCGGACGGCATCGAAGACTTCGAGCGGATAGCGGAGCCGGTTCTCCAATGTGCCGCCGTATTCATCCGTGCGTCGGTTGGACACCGGGGTGATGAAGCCCGACAGCAAATATCCGTGGGCCATATGCAGCTCGAGCATGTCGGCGCCGGCCTGGTCCGCCATGCGCGCCGAGGCCACGAATTGGTCGCGTACCGCATCCATATCGGCCTGGGTCATTTCGCGCGGCGTGTCGCTGAACGGGTAATGAGGGAGCGCTGACGGCGCGATCAGCGGCCAGTTTCCCTCTTGCAATGGCTGGTCCATGCCCTCCCAGGCGACCCGGGTCGAGCCCTTGCGCCCGGCATGGCCGAGCTGGATCGCGAATTTGGCGTCGGATTCGCGGTGGATGAAGTCGGCGATCTTCCCCCAAGCCTCGACATGGGCGTCCGCATAGAGCCCGCCGCAACCGGGCGTGATCCGGCCCTCGGGCGAAACGCAGACCATCTCGGTGAAGACGAGCCCCGCGCCGCCGAGCGCGAGCGAGCCCAGATGGACATAATGGAAATCGCCCGCGGTGCCGTCGACGGCGGAGTACATGTCCATCGGTGAGACGACGACGCGGTTCGCCAGCACCATGTTGCGCAGCCGCATGGGCGTGAACAAGGGCGGCGGTGGCGGATCGAGCGGCACGTCGAAGCCCGCGTCGCGCACGCCCTCGGCGAACCAGCGATCGACCCTGTGGACAAAGCCCGCATCGCGCAGGCGCAGATTGTCGTAGGTCACCTGCTTGGAGCGCGAGAGCATCGAGAAGGTCGCCTGCAGCGGCGCCATGTCCCAGTAGCGGTGCGGGTTCTCCGTCCAGATCACCGAGACGTCGGCCGCATGCTGGGTGATCTCGACCTCCTGGCGGCGGTTTTCCTGGAAGTCGGCGAGCGCTGCGGGGATCGAGGGCGCCTCCATGACAGCGTCGACCAGGGCGATCGCGTCCTCCATCGCCAGCTTGGTGCCCGAGCCGATGGAATAGTGCGCCGTGTGCAGCGCATCACCGATCAGGACGATGTTGTCGTGCGACCAGTGCTCGCAACGGATCGTCGGAAAGACGCGCCAGATCGAGCGATTGGCGACCAGCTTGTATTCGCCCAGATAATCGGCCCAGAGGGCCTCCATATAGGCCAACAACTCGGCCTCGCTCAGATGCTCGACCTCGGAAGCGGCGTTGGCCCAGGTCTGCTCGGGCGCCTCGATAATCCAGGTCGCCAGCTCGGCATTGTACTGGTACTCGCCCAGCACCCAGATGCCGTGCTCGTTCTCGGTGAAATTGAAGGTGAAGGCTTCGCAGGGCTTGGTGCTGCCGAGCCAGACGAAGCGATTGCGCCGCCACTCGACCGACGGCTTAAAGTGCTCCTTGTAGGTTTCGCGGATGACCGAGTTGACGCCGTCGGCGGCAACGATCAGATCGGCGCCGGCAAAAGCGGACAGATCCCCGATCTCGGTCTCATAGTGGATCGGCACGCCGAGCTCGGCGCAGCGGCGCTGCAGGATGGCCAGCAGCTCGACCCGGCCACAGCCGCAGAAGCCATGCCCGCCGGTGCGCACCACCGCGCCGCCATGCCAGCGGAAGTCGATATCGTCCCAATAGGCGAACGTATCGGTGATCGCCTCGTAGCTCTCGGGATCGCGGGAGAGGAAGTTGCCGAGCGTCTCATCGGAGAACACGACCCCGAAGCCGAACGTGTCGTCAGGGCGGTTGCGCTCATAGACCTCGATGCGGGCGTCGGGCCGCGCCTTCTTCATCAGGATGGCGGTGTAAAGCCCCGCCGGACCGCCGCCAATGATCACAACGCGCATACCGGCGCTCCGCCAGGTTGAGCTCTTCAGGCTATCTAACACGTAAAATATTTACACATAACAGGTCAACACGTTAGCTTAGACAGCTAAGGAACCCGCTCGAGCAACAGCGGTGCGGCGATGGACCGGTCTGGGGATGCCCCTGGATGGCCGGCGTGGGAGATGGCCGATGATGCAAACGGTAGTGGCGGAGGGTCGCCAGGCGGAAACGTCCGACGAGTTCTTGTCGCTGAAGCTTTGGTTGCAACTCATGAAGTGCGCGAAGTCGATCGAGGCCGATGTCGGCGGCCGGTTGCGGCGCAGCCATGGGCAGAGCCTCTCGCGCTTCGACGTTCTGTCGCAGCTCGAGCGGCTGGAAGAAGACTGGGTGGCGATCGGTAAGCTTGCGCGACTGGTCATGGCCGCGAGCGGCAACATCACCGCCTTGCTCGACCGCATGGAGGGCGAAGGGCTGATCGAGCGGCGCGCGAGCCCCAGCGACCGGCGAAGCTTTCAGGTGCGCCTGACCGATGCGGGCAGCCGGCTTTTCGCGAAGATGGCGGCCGACCACGCGCGCTGGATCGATGCGGCGCTGGTGGATATGCCCGATGTGGAGAAGCAGCGTTTGCTCGATCTCCTTGTTGTCGTGCGGCGGCGCTTCGAGGCGTTCGGGAGTGCGCCCTCGGACGAGCGGATCATCTAGGCGCGGCAGGCGCGGGGAGGGGACACGGTGACGAAAGAACTGCCGGCGTCACGCGAGGCGATCGCCACGCTGCAGAGCGAGCGCAAGGCCATCGCCTTCGACCGCGCCAAGCGCGCCGGCTGGTACAAGGACAAGCTCGATCACATCGATCCGGCGAAGCTCGACGATCCCGAGGAATGGTCGAAGATCCCGATCATCGACAAGGACACGCTGCGCCAATGGAGCCATGACGAATTCATGGGCCAGGTCAACATCGCGCCGCCGGAGGAGATCTCCGAATACTGGCGTTCGGGCGGCACAACCGGCCAGCCCGTCTTCTATCCCCGCACCTTCGAGGACGTGACCTACGGTTTGCTGTCCTGGGGCCGGTCCTTCCCGTGCATCGGGATTGGGGCCGGCGATCTCTGCCACATCTCCTTTCCCATCGGCATCCATCCGGCGGGCCAGATCTGGGCGCGCAGCGCGCACGACTTCGGCGTCGGCATGAGCTGGGTCGGCGCCGGCAACGCGGTGCCGTCGGCGGGCCAGTTGCAGCTGATCGCGACGCTGAAGCCGACGGTGCTGATCGCCATGCCGAGCTTCGCGCTTCATCTGGCGAACCTCGCCGATGTCGAGGGCATCGACCTCACCCAAAGCTCGGTCCGCACCATCGTCACCTCGGCCGAGACGCTGTCTGAGGCCAAGCGCGAGAAGCTCACCCGCATGTGGGGCGCGGAGGTTTTCGACGTCTTCGGCATGAGCGAGGCGGGCCTGATGGGCGCGGAAGGACCGGCCCATGACGGCATCCATATCTGGACCGATCTCTTCTATATCGAGGTCGTAGACCCGGAGACCGGCCGCCAGCTTCCCGAAGGCGAGGTTGGGACGTTCTGCGTCACGCCGCTCTGGACCGGCCACGCCACGCCCTTCCTGCGCTGGAATTCCGGCGATATGGTCTCGTTTCATGATCGCGGCGACAGCCCCGGCAAATTCGCCGAGCTATATCCGATGATCCGGCACGCACGGCGCACCACCGGGTTCTTCAAGATCCGCGGCGTCAACGTGAACCATTCGGAGTTCGAGGACTTCATGTTCCGCAATCCCGACGTCAACGACTTCCAGGGGGTGTTGGTGACGGATCGGAGCGGCATGGAGACGTTGAAGCTGCGGCTTGAGGTGAAACGTGGGGTCGCCGGTAAAACGGCCGCTGAAACCGTGATCCGCGAGGTGAAATCGGTCTTCGAGATCACGCCCGACATCGAGGTTCTGGCGGCAGGCACGCTCGCCAAGGCCTTCGAGGCGTCGATCAAGGCGCCGCGTTTCGTCGACGAGCGCGAATAGGGGACAACCGAGGGGGACTTTTCGAGATGTACGTCATAGGGCCGCCGTATCACGCCGAGCATGTGGGGAGCCTGCTCCGGCCACGGCGGTTGAAGAATGCGTTTGCGGCTTTTCAGGCGCATGAGATCACGCCCGCCGAGCTTGAGGAAACCATCGACGATTGCGTCGTCGAGGCGGTCCGGCTGCAGGAAGAGTGCGGCATGCGCTCGATCACCGACGGTGAGTTCCGCCGTGGATCGTGGTTCCTGGGCTTCGTGGAGGCGGTCGATGGGCTGACGACGCGGCCCGCTAGCCTGAGTTTCTCCGGCGATCATGCGGCCTGGTCGTGCCCGCACGCCGAAGGCAAGGTGAAGCGTAACCAGAGCATCGCGCTGCATGAGTTCGAATTCGTCAAGGAGAACACCGCGCGCATGCCCAAGGTGACGATGCCGAGCCCGAGCGCCGTGCATTTCCTGGGCGCCGCCGACAAGGCGGGCGAGGGCGCCTACAGCGATCTCGATGCGCTGTTCGAGGATCTGGCGGTCGTCTATCAGCAGGAGATCGAGGCGCTCGACAAGGCGGGCTGCGAGTTCCTGCAGCTCGACGAAGTACCGCTCGCCATGCTGTGCGACCCCAAGGTGCAGGAAGGCGTGCGCGCCAAGGGCGAGGATCCGGACGCGTTGATCGGCCGTTACATCGACGCGATTAACATGGCCCTGAAAGACCGGCCCGAGGATATGACGGTCGGCCTCCATCTCTGTCGTGGAAACTATAAGGGCCAGTGGATGGCCGAAGGCGGTTACGCCCCTGTTGCGGAAAAGCTCTTTCAGGAAGCCAATGTCGACGCCTTCTTCCTCGAATACGACAGCGAGCGCGCCGGCGATTTCACCCCGCTCGCCGCCGTGCCGGAGGACAAGATCGTCGTGCTCGGGCTGGTCAGCAGCAAGACGCCCGAGCTCGAAGACCCCGACGACTTGAAGCGCCGCATCGAGGCAGCATCGGCGCATGTTTCGATGGACCGCTTGGCGCTCAGCCCGCAATGCGGCTTCGCCTCGTCGGTTGGCGGCAACCCCGTCACCGAGGATGACGAGCGCCGCAAGCTCACCCTCGTTGCCGACGTGGCGGCGGATGTCTGGAGCTGAGCCCTAAAGGACCAGCTTCATGCCTTCGTGGGAGGCGACGAAGCCCAGACGCTTGTAGAACCGATGGGCTTCGGTCCGTTGCTTGTCGCTGGTGAGCTGAACCAGACCACAGTCCCGCTGGACTGCACGATCAATCGCCGCGCGCATCAACGTTTCACCCAGGCCTTGTCCGCGGGCCGACGCAGCCACACGCACGGCCTCGATCTGGGCCCGCAACACGCCGCCACGGCCAAGGCCCGGGATGAAAGTGATCTGCAGACAGGCGATCACCGCACCCTCCAATTCGGCCACGATGATTTCGTTGTCGGGGCTCGCGTCGACCGCCTCGAAGGCCGCTGCATAGACCGCCGGCAATGGTTCGCTGACGACCTCCCGCGATGCCCCCAATGCATCGTCGGCCAGCAGTTGAACGATTGCCGGAACGTCCTGCCGACAGGCAAAACGGATTATCACTTCGTGTGAGCTCATTGGCGGAGCCCGAACTCTGAGTTCTGGCCGTCGCGGTGACTCATACCTCGTCGAAGATCTTGGAAAGCCGTTTCATCGTCAGCAGCTCGCGTGCGTCGTCGTCGAGGTAATCGATGCCGATACCGTATTCGGCCCAGCGCTTTTTGAGCTTCTTCTCCAGCTTCGGCGCGATCTTGTTGAGCGGTGGATAGCGCCGGCCGCCGAACTCGGCTTTGCGCTCGTGCTCCCAGCTCCGCGTGCCGTCGATCAACACGCGGTGCCATTTGCCGGTGCCGTACTTGGCGATGTCGCGGTCGGCGGGCAGGGTCGAAGGATCGAGGATGGAGCCGAAGGTCGGCCCGTGCACCATGACGTCGCCGCGCCCGGCATTGACCCGGAAGGCCATTGCCCAGTCGAGCGCCACCGGATCGCGGATGTCGATGTCCTCTTCGACGACCATCACGTTCTTGAAGAACCACTGGCCCGAACCAGTACCCCAGAGGGCGTGCGCGACCTGCGTGGCGTGGCCGCGGTAGCGCTTGCGGATCTGCACCACGATGTTGGTGCCGGTCGAGACCGGCGGCATCCAGACGTCTGTGACGCCGGCAACACCCGCATCCTCCAGCATGTTCCAGGCGATCGCCGACCAGGAGTACGCGCAGAGCGGCGAGTCCTCGCTCGGAAAGCCCGGCCGCGCGCCCTCGAGCGCGCCGCGCAGGATCGGGTTCTTGCGGTGTGTGACCGCCGTGACCTTTAGGACCGGCTTCGGCGACGGCTTGCCGCCCAGATAGCCGGGATAATCGGCGAAGGGGCCTTCCATCTGGAAGCTCGCGGGATCGGGGTCGATCCAGCCTTCGACGACGATCTCCGCCGTCGCCGGAACCTGCAAGGGCACCGTCTCGCAATCGACGAGCTCGACCGGCTGACCGGTGATGGCGCCGATCATATCCCACTCGCAGATATGCTTGGGGAAGGGCGAGCCGGCACAGAAGGGCAGCGCGTCGTGCCAGCCATGGGCAATGGCGACCGGCATGCGGTTCTTGGCGTCCTTGTACTTGCCGAAATGGGTGCCCCAGCCTTGGGTCGGAACCAGCAGCTTGCCGATCTTGCGCTTTCCGAGCACCTGACCACGATAGAGCCCGACATTGGCGCGGTCGGTCTCCATGTCGTGGGTGATAACGCCGCAGAATGTGTCGATGAAGCGGCCGCCGTCCGAGGCGTGCCATTTGGGCACGGGAAATTCCCAGAGATTGATCTCCTTGCCCCTGAGCACGACCTCATTGACCGGTCCGCTCTCCACGGTCACCGGCTCGACGGGATTGCAGTACGTGTCCTTCAGGTGCCGGACGAGGGCCTTTTCGCTCGTATCCGGGGCCATGCCCAGCATCAGCGCGACTTTGCGCCGCTCGCCGACGCCGCAGGTGAAGAACTGGGTGCAGCGGGCGTCCTGGTAGCCCTTGATCTTGTCGAAGAGCAGGGCCGGGCCGCCGAGGCTCAGATTGACCCGAGCGATGGCGCCGATCTCCTCGTCCCAGTCGACCTTCGCCGTCACGCGCTTCAGCTCGCCCGCCGCCTCGAGCTGGGCGAGCCAGGAGCGCAGGCTCGGCTGGTCCGTCGAGGGGGATTTCGTGAGCGCGTCCGCCTCGTCGCGCACCGGTGTGGCGTCGTTCATTGCCCGGGATCCCTTACGCTTCGGGAGAATGAGTCTATCAATCGGCCCCCTCGCTGAACAGCCGATCGACTGGACACGGTTAATAGGACCGTGCTATGCGCTGGTCCGCGAGCCCCCAGAGAGCTTGAGCAAGGAGCCGATCGGTGGTCCGATCCTCGTTCCGTTCAAAGTCCGAATTCATCGTCTTTCGATGGTGACGCGTCCTCGCTGACGCACATCTGTCGAGCACCTGGACGCTCGCCTTTTCTCCATTTCTGACCGTCTTAAGACCTTGCAGGGCCGCGACCTTGCGGCCGGACGGTCGCGCAACGCACGATGAATTCGGGAGTATTTCATGCCCTACAGCTTCACCACCCGAGGCGGCATCACCGTCTCGCGGACGACGCGCCGTCTTCCCTACGATGACGGCATCGACTTCCTGACCGATGCGCTCGACACCAAGCGCGGCGCCTATTTCTCCTCAGGCGTGGAGTATCCCGACCGCTACACGCGCTGGGATTTCGGCTTCATCGACCCGCCCATCGAGATCGTCGGCCGCGGCCGCGAAGTGACCATCCGCGCCCTGAACCCGCGCGGCGTCCGATTGCTGAAAATCCTCGGCCCCGTGCTCGCCGGCGATGACCGCGCTGTGCGCGGCCGCGAGTTGGTTCTGAGCGTCCCGGAGCCCGCGGCGCGCTTTGCCGAAGAAGAGCGAAGTCGCCAACCTTCGAGCCTCTGGCCAGTCAGACGCTTGATCGAGGAATTCGACGGTATCGAGGATGCTTTTCTGGGCGCGTACGGTGCGTTTGGATACGACCTCATCTTCCAGTTCGAGCCGATGCCGCTGCGTCTTGCACGCGATGCCGACGCGGCCGACGTGCACCTCTACTTGCCCGATCAGCTTTACGTCCTCGACCGCCGCAAGGAAGTCGCCGAGCGGCACGATTTTTCCTTCGCGCGCAACGGCATCCGCACGGCCGGAGCCAGCCGGCGGTCCTTCGCGCCTCTCAAATCCGTCACGAACGATGGCGCCGATGGCGCCATCACGGCGGATCAGACCGCTGAAGCCTATGCCGAGAACGTCGAGGCGGCGCGAAAGCGCATCGTCGCGGGCGATCTCTTCGAGGTGGTGCTGAGCCGGACCTTCGAGGCGCCCTACAGTCAAACGCCGTCCGCTCTCTTCCGCCGCTTCCGGGCGCTCAACCCCAGCCCCTACGAATTCCTGATCCAGTTGGGCGATCAAGCCATCGTCGGCGCCTCGCCGGAGATGTTCGTGCGGGTCGAGGGACGGCGGGTCGAGTCCTGCCCGATCGCCGGTACGGTGCGGCGCGGCGGCGATCCGATGACCGATGCGGAGAATGTCCGGGCACTGCTCAACTCGGCCAAGGACGAGGCCGAGCTCACCATGTGCACCGATGTCGACCGCAACGACAAGGCGCGGATCTGCGAGCCCGGCTCGGTCAAGCTCCTCGACCGGCGGCTGATCGAACGCTATGCGGGCCTGTTCCACACGGTCGATCACGTCGAGGGCACGCTGCGGTCCGGTTTGACGGGCATCGATGCGTTCCTCTCGCATATGTGGGCGGTGACGTTGACCGGCGCGCCCAAGCGCATGGCGGTCTCCGCCATCGAGGCGCTAGAGGCGCTGCCGCGCGGCTGGTATGGCGGCGCGGTTGGTGGCTTCGCGCTCAACGGCGACGTCAATACCGGGATCACGATCCGCACCGCGGTGCTGTCGGAGGGCAAGGCCCGCTACCGCGCCGGCGCGAGCCTCGTCTACGATTCGGTCGGGGCCGAGGAAGCCCGCGAGACCGAGATCAAGGCGACGGCCTTCTTCCGGGCCGTGGGCGGAGACGTGCAACCGGGCGCGCCGGCGCCGGCATCGGCTGTAAAACCAGGCCGGCCGGCCAACGTCGTCATGATCGATAACGAGGACTCCTTCGTTCATTGCCTCGCCGACTATTTCCGGCAGGCCGGCGCCACGGTCTCGACCTATCGCTGGGGGCTTGAGCCTGCGGAGATCGCCGCCATGAGCCCCGATCTGGTCGTGCATTCCCCCGGCCCCGGCCGTCCGGCCGAGTTCGGCGTGCCGGCGCTGGTCCGCGATCTGGCGGGGCTCGGCGTGGCGCAATTCGGCGTCTGCCTGGGCCTGCAAGGCATCGCCGAGGCGTTCGGCGGCCGGATCACGCTTCTGGACGAGCCGCGGCACGGCAAGGTCTGGGAAATTAGCCATGACGGAACGCATGAATTCGCCGGTCTGCCGATGCCGATGAAGGCAGGCGCTTATCATTCGCTTCATGCGGTCGAAGACGCGCTTCCCGGCGAGCTCACCGTCACGGCGCGCAATGAAACCGGATTGGTCATGGCGCTGCGGCATCGGAGCCTGCCGATTGCCGCCGTGCAATTCCACCCCGAATCGATCCTCAGTCTCGGCGTCGGGCACGCCCTGATCGCTAATGTGCTCGACCATCTGGCCCGCGTACCTAACAACCGCGCGCCCAGCAACCGCGCGACCGGCGACCGCGCGACCGACGCAGCCTGAGCCGCTTCCGGGCGGGCGCATCCCGGCCTAGACTACGGGTGTCCGCCGTCTCGGTCCGGGGAGTTTGAGGGGGGAAGAAGATGCAGCAGGCCAGCGAGCGCGGCCGCGAGTTCGCCGATCTCGTCTATACGGTGCTGATCGCGGAAAAGAAATGGCCGCTCAAGGACGTCGCCGAACGCATGGGGATGCAGTATGCGACGCTGCATGCGCGGCTGCATCGCCGGGTCGTCTTCAGCCCCGAGGAGGTGCGCGACCTGATCGCCGCCGCGCCCGACATCCGCTTCATCGGCTTTTTCCTCGACGACACGCCGTTCATCGCCGTCGACCGCCGATCCCTGCCGGAAGGTTCGGCGGCCGAAACGCTGCATCTGGGCGCCACCCGCAGCGTCCTCGAAGTCACCGACGTGCTGCGCGCGGTCGAGCGGGGCATGGACAACGCCCGGATCAACCACCGCGACCGCGCCGAGATCAACAAGGAGATCGCCGAGGCGGAACACGCCTTGGCGGCGCTGCGTCAACGGTTGGAATCCAACGACGACTGAGGCTATTCGGCGCGGCTGATGCGCCAGCCCGTGCCCTCGCGGCAGCCGACCCCGTCATCGCTCAGGGTTTCGCCTGGAAGAAGCCGAGCACGGTCATGGTGCCGCGATTGCCCGAGGTCCGGTTGCTCCAACGCCACGTCGTTCCCGAGGCGCGCGCCGCGCCGATCGCCTCGGCGAATACCCGCGCAAGATGCGCGCAGTCGCTCTCGTGATAATGGCCCTGCAGCGCGGCCAATGAATTCGGGCAATCGGCGCCGCCGCCTGGTATGGCGCCGGGGATGACGTCCGGTCCCCCGTTGGATTTGGGGCCGGACTTGGGACCAGATTTGGCTGTCGTGCCGCCGCCGCGCGGGCGCGTCGCTTCCTGGCCGGGCAGGGTCGAGCCGCCGCCGCTTTGGCCCGTGCCGCCGTTCCCGGTCGTCCCGCCGCTCGTGCTGGCCGTCGTGCCCGGTGTCTTGATCGGCGGCGTCACAACATCGTTCCGTGTGACCAGGTAGACGCCGCCGGCGACAGCTACCACAAGCGCCACGGCGGCGGCGATCGCGCCGCTCCGCTTCGGGCGGGGACCGCGGGTCGTTGCGGCCGTCGGCTGGCGCTTCGGCCAGGTCACACCGTCCTGATTTCGCGTCGGCGCCTCAGCGCGCGTGACCTTCGCGACGACCGCCGCGGCAAGGGTCGGATCCGCGCTGGCGGTCTCGCCGGAGAAACCGAGCATCTCGCGCCAGTCGGCCACGCTCTGTGGCCGGTCCGACGGCTTGACCGAAAGCCCGGCATCGATCGCCGACAGAAGTGCCGGCCCGTAGCTCGATTTCGCCATCGTTGCAGCGGCGCGGTAGGGATCGTGCTCCTGGCGCTCGGGCGCTTCGGGCGGCTTCCGGCCGGCAATCGTCCGGTACATCGTGGCCGCCATGGCGTAGATGTCGGTCCAGGGGCCCTGCTTGCCCTTCACGAAATACTGCTCGAACGGCGCGTAGCCGGCCGTGACCACGCTGGTCAGCGTCTTGCTGCGCTCGGTCATGGCAGCGCGGGCGGCGCCGAAATCGATCAGCACCGGCGTGCCGTCGCCGCGCAGATAGATGTTTCCGGGCTTGATGTCGCGATGGAGGTAGCCGGCGTCGTGTACCGTCTCGAGCCCGTCGAGGAGCGGCGCAAAGACCGCGCGCAGCTGGTCCTCTTCCAGTGTCTTACTGCCGTGCAGGATCTCATAAAGGCTGGCGCCCTCGACATACTCCATCACCAGATAGGCGGTGTTGTTGGCCTCGAAGGCGCGGTGCACGGGCACGATGTTGGGATGGCGGAATTTGGTGAGCGTCCGCGCCTCGTCCTCGAAGCGTTGGAGCCCGTATTCGAAGGTGGAGAGATCGTCGGCGCTGATCGGCTCGACGGATGCGCCGTTCTCGCCGCGCATCGCCAGTTCGCGCGGCAGAAACTCCTTGATGGCGACGTCGCGGTCGAGCCGCACTTCGCGCGCCCGGTAGGTGATGCCGAACCCACCGGCGCCTAAAATGGCCTCGATGCGATAGCCTTCGAATTGATAGCCGGCGGGCAGGGCATTGCCGTGGGCTTTCGCCACGTATGATCTCCAAAGCGGCGTGAGCGGTCGGCCGGCATGCTAGCGCAAACCGAGTTGCATTGGCATCACTGTGGCGGTGAATCGCGCGCCGCTTGAGACAAAACATCAGCCAAACGGTTCGGCAATCGTTACAGTCCCAAGCGATGCTGCTATTTTTGTAGACGTGCGGCGCGGTGGCCCGAAGGGGCTCAATTGGGAGGATCAGGTCATGCGACCCATCAGCAAATTGGCATTGTCGGTCACGTTTCTCGCAAGCGCCGTCGCCGCGATTTCGAGCGTTCAGGCGCAGGGCCCGCGCGGTCCGTTTCTGGTGCTGGGCCGGTGCCCGCCCGATGCAGGGCCGCTGGGCGCAGTCGGCTTTCGTAATGTCGGCAGGAACGACCGTAACGAGGGCGCGCGCAATTACATTCGCATCAGCATGTGCTCCTACCGGCCCCGCCCGCTGCTCCTGGTCGGCCGCCGCCGCGATTGTCCCGGCCGCATCATCAGCCGCACCCGCTTTCAGAACGTCGCGAACAATGATTTCAACGAAGGCGCGCCCAATTTCGTGCGGTTGGGTCTGTGTCAAACCGGGCCGCTGCGCCGTGATTACCTGATAACGACCCGCCGCTGCCCGCCGCAGATGCGGACGCAAAGCGTCGTGCGCTTCAAGAATGTCGGAAACCGCGACTTCAACGAGGGCGCGCCCAACTTCGTTGCGATCGTTCTTTGCCGGGGTTTTCGCCGGTAAGATTTGGCGCCGGTAGGATCGGAAAAGCGCCCGACCGAACCGGTCCGGCGGCGCGTCAGACGCCCAGATATTCCTGCTGGACGTCCTTGTTGCCGCGCAGCTCGTCGGATCGTCCGCTCCAGACCACCACACCCTTTTCGATGATGTAGTGGCGGTCGGCGATCCGTGTCAGCACGTCGACGTTCTTGTCGATCACCAGGATCGAGAGCCCCTGGTCCTTCAAGTACTGCAGGACCCGCCAGATCTCCGCGCGGATGAGCGGCGCCAGACCCTCGGTCGCCTCGTCGAGGATCAGAAGCTCCGGGTTCGTCATCAACGCGCGCGCCACCGCGAGCATCTGTTGTTCGCCGCCGGAGAGCTGATCGCCCATGTTGTTGCGCCGGGCTTCCAGCGACGGGAAGAGGTCGACGATACGCTCGTAGGTCCAGGGATCCTTGCGATTGCCGCGATTATTCGCGGTCGCGACCAGGTTTTCCCGCACGGTCAAATTCGGGAAGATCTGCCGGCCTTCTGGCACCAGGCCGAGCCCCGCCTTGGCGATCTTGTAGGAGGGGCTGCCGTGGATCGCCTTGCCGTTGAAGCTGATCTCGCCGCCATGGGTCGGAATGAGACCCATGATCGAGCGGATCGTCGTCGTCTTGCCCATGCCATTGCGCCCGAGAAGGGTGACGACTTCACCGCGGCCGACGTTCAGGCTCATCCCGAAGAGAACCTGGCTGGTGCCGTAGGACGTCTCGACGTTCGTTATCTCGAGCATCAGGCGGCCTCTTCGTCACCGAGATAGGCCGAGCGGACCTCGTCGTTGACGCGGATCTCATCGGGCGTCCCGGTGGCGATTGCCTTGCCATAGACGATGACCGTGATGCGGTCGGCCAGGCGGAACACCGCGTCCATGTCGTGCTCGATCAGCAGCATGGTGTACTTGCCCTTGAGGCTGATCAGAAAGCGGGTCATCTGCTCGGAGTCTTCCGCCCCCATGCCCGCCATGGGCTCGTCGAGCAGCAGCAGCTTGGGCTTGGTGGCCAAGGCCATGGCGATCTCGAGCTGGCGCTGCTCGCCGTGTGCCAGATTGCCGGAGATCACATCGGCGCGCGCCTCGAGCCCGACCTGCTTCAGAACGTCGCGCGCCGGCTCCTGCAGGCGCGGATCGGTGCGTGCCGAGCGCCAGAAGCGGAAGCTGTGCCCGCTATGCGCCTGGATCGCCAGCGCCACGTTGTCGATCACACTGAAATCGCGAAAGATGCTGGTGATCTGAAAGGAGCGGGCGAGACCGAGCTTGGAGCGCTTCGGCGCGGGCAGGGTGGTGATGTCGTGGCCGTCGAACAGCACCTTGCCGCCGTCGGGCTTCAGCATGCCGGAGAGCTGGGCGACGAGCGTCGTCTTGCCGGCGCCGTTGGGGCCGATAACTGCGTGGATCTCGCCGGGCGCCACGTCGATCGACAGGTTGTCGGTGGCGACGATGCCGCCGAAATGCTTGTTCAGCATCTGCACCGACAATAGGGGCTCGGCCGTCATCCCGCTGCTTGCCTCGTTTCGCGTCGTTTCACGCAATTTCGTGTGTGTTCATCCCGCCGGCGCCCAGCGCCGGTGAGCCGCGTTATAGCCCATCAGCCCCGGCAAACCTAGGGTTCTAAGGGTTTTTGCGGGGGTTTGGGGGTTCCGCGGCAGTCGAGTAGGCAGCTCAGGAAGCCATGCGCTTGGCGGGCCGCCGCTCCGGTGCCGTCTCCAGACGGCCCATATTGTCGAAGAGCCGCGTCAGCATGCTCTTCAGCATATGCGCCTCGTCGTCGGTGAAGCCGTCGAGCGCCGTGGCCTCGTAGCGCAGCGCCTCCGGGATGATCGTCTCGGTCAGGGCGCGGCCGGACGCGGTCAGATGGATCGCCACGGTCCGCGCATCGCTGCCCACGGCCCGCAGCGCCGGCCGGCGGCGCTCGACCAGCCCGCGCCGCTGCATCGTGCCCAGCATGCGCGACAGGGTGGAGACCTCGATCGTGGTCATGCGCGCCAATTCGCCCACGAACTGACCGTCGCGGTGGTGAAGTGCGGCCAGCACCCGCCACATCGACAGCGTAATGCCGTGCTCGGCCTTGACGGTCGCGCTGAAACTGTCGGCGATCCGCGAGCCGGCGCGGTTCAGGAGATAGGGCAGGTAAACAGACAGATCGAACATCGTCACTCCGCGTTTGCTCAGTCGACCTCGAAGATCCCTTCGACCTCGATCACGACGTTGAAGGGCATCACCGCCACGCCGACGGCCGTGCGTGCATGCCGGCCGGCGTCGCCGAAGACCTCGATCATGAGGTCCGACGCGCCGTTGAGCGCGGGCGTGGCGTCATGGAAGTCGGGATGGGCATTGATATAGCCGGTCAGCTTGACGACCCGCCGCACCCGGTCGAGATCGCCGTCGAGCGCTGCTTTGGCCTGCGCCAGCACGTTGAGCGCCGAGAGCCGTGCCGCTTCCTGAACCTGGGCCAGATCGAACTCCTGACCCGCCTTGCCGATGAAGCGGCGCTCTCCGTTCCATTGCGGGATCATGCCCGAGACGTAGAGCTGGCCGCGCGAAAGCGCCCAGCCCTCGATATGCCCTTCCTTGGCGGGCATCGCGCGGGGCAGCTCGATGCCTTTGTCCGCGAGCACGGCGTCGATACGGCCAGCCATCTCTCGTCGCTCCCGACCCGACGGTCCGCTATTCCGCCGCGATCTTGCGGTGCTGGCCCTCGAATTGCGGGGCCACCTCGTCCATGAAGCGGTGCATCTGCTCCTTCACCATCTCATGCGGCTTCATGCCGACATTGAAGTAGAGGATGACCTCGGCGATGCCGGTTTCTTCGACTGCCTTCAAGGAATCGATGACCCGCTGCGGCGAGCCGAGCAGGATCGATTTGTCGGTCAGATCCTCGCCCTTCATGTTCTCCAGAATGTCGACGATCTTGAGGAAGTACTGCATGGTCGGCGGCAGCTCCTCGGCCTTCTTGGCGAACGCCGGCAGGCAGCACTCGTTGAAGTAGGCCATCTGGCGCTCGCGGCCGTAGGCCTCCTCTTCCGGGGTGTCGCCCGTATAGATGAAGTAGCTGCACATCATGCGGCCCGGCTTGGTGCCGTACTTGTCGCACGCTTCCTTGTAGGCCTCGACCGCCTTGTCGAGCCCGCCATAGGTCATGCCCGCCGCGAAGGGCGCCCAGATGATGTCGAGGCCCTTGCGCGCCGCCATGTCGAGGCTCGTCTTGGAGAAGGACGCGACATAGAAGGGGATCGGCTTCTGCACCGGCAGCGGCGTGATTTCCATTTCCGGGATGTCGTGGAACTCGCTCTTGTGCGACCACGGGCCGCCCGTGTTCCAGGCCTTGAGGATGCCGTCCATGGCATCCTCGAAATACTCGGCCGACGTGGTGCAGCGGCAGCACCGAGACGGCGGGGGCGAGGCGGATGCGCTCGGTCTCCGGGATGATGCTCGCCAGCAGCAGGTCCGGCCGGGAATTCACCCCGAGCGAATCGAAATGATGCTCGCCGATCCAGGCCGAGTGATAGCCGAGCTTGTCGGCCAGGATCGCCTGCTCGCGGATCTCGGTGATGAACTGATTGGCGGTGCGGGGATTGTCTTTGTAGTGGTTGTCGCTGAGCGTGAAATAGCCGAATTCCATGAGCGTGGCTCCCTTGGGTGTTCGCCGACGGAGAATTATTGTTTTCGTTCACAATATTTGTAAATGCAAATACATGATTCGTCAAGCTGGTCATGCGGACAGTCGCAGCATCGCTTGTCAGGACCGGCCGAAACGGCGATGGTCCGCTTCCGATTAAGTAAGGAATGGGGCGGGCAGTGGCGATCAAAGCCGTGTTGTGGGATTTCGGCGGGGTTCTGACCACGAGCCCGTTCGTGGCCTTCAATCGATACGAAGCCGAACGCGGCCTGCCCAAGGATTTCATCCGTCAGATCAACGCGACCGATCCCGACCGCAACGCCTGGGCGCGGTTCGAACGGAGTGAAATCGATATCGATGCGTTCGATATCGCCTTCAAACGCCAGAGCGAAGCGCGCGGGCACGCCATTCCTGGCCGCGATGTGGTGGCGCTCCTCGCGGGCGATGTGCGCCCGGCCATGGTCGAGGCGCTCAAGCGTTGCCGCGAACGCCTCACCTGCGTCTGCATCACCAACAACGCCAAGGTGGGGCAGGGCCCCGGCATGACGCTCGACACCCACAAGTCGGCCGAGGTCGCCGAGATCATGACGCTCTTTCACGACGTGATCGAATCGAGCAAGGTCGGCGTGCGCAAGCCGGACCCTGAAATCTACGAGATCGCCTGCCGCGCGGCAGGCGTTTCACCGACGCAAGCGGTTTATCTCGACGATCTCGGGATCAACCTGAAGCCCGCCCGCGCCATGGGCATGACCACGATCAAAGTCAGCGAC
>JARRKQ010000086.1:0-22904 GCA_037387885.1 Alphaproteobacteria bacterium
GGCAGGCCGCCGTAACCGGTGTCCTTCAGCTTCTCCACGCCCGCGGCGAGCGCGATGTCGGCCGCGCCGGAGGCGACGGCGTAAACCGCGCCCCGGAAGCTCTCGGTGCCCGAGGCGCAGTAGTTCTCCACGCGTGTCACCGGGATGTAGGGAAGCCGCAGGGCCATGGCGAGCGGCAGGCCGGATTTTCCGACGCTCACCTCCTCGATCGCGGTGGCGAGCCAGGCCGCGTCGATCTGGCTGCGCTCCATGCCGGCATCGGCCGACGCCTCCTCGAAGGCCTCGACGATGAGATCCTCGGCATCCTTGTCCCAGTGCTCGTCGAATTTCGAGCAGCCCATGCCGAGGATGACGACCTTGTCCTTGATTCCCTGAGGCATTTTTCAATCCCTGCGAGTGATCGCGCCCGGTGTGCGGGGCAGTTTACTACAACTTCGTGTGATCGGGGGCGGCCTTCCAGAAATACTTGGTGAAGCCGCGGCGTTCGTCGTGGTCCTTGACCCGGAAGACCATGCGCATCGGCATGCCAACGGAAACCCCGCCGACATCGACATCGGTCAGATCGGCCATCAGCCGGCCGCCTTCTTCGAAGACGACCATGCCGAAATGGGCCGGCGGATCGGGCGAATAGGTCAGATTGTCCGCCGTCCAGCTCTGGACCTTGGCGGGGATATCGGCGAATGGCATCGGGTCCTGGCTGTGGAACTCGCCGCAGTTCGGGTTGACGCAGACATTCGTCTTGGGGAATTGGGCGGTGCCGCAGGTCCGGCAGCGGCCGCCGACGAAGCCCGTGATCATGTCGCGCTTGCGGTAGAGCGCGCTGGGCGGGGTCGGGATGTCGGCCTCGGCGCGGATGCCCTTTTCCTGGGCGACCAGGCCGCGGAAGGAGAGATAGCGGTTGTAGTTGGTCTCCTCGCGGCGGCGGGCGAGATAGCCCTTGATGCCTTGTCGAGCGGGAAGATCGGCCAAGGCATCCGTGGTGCGGAAGAGGAGGACATCGCAGCCCTGCCCCCAGCCGACGACGAGGATGGTCTCACCAGGCTTGGCATCCTGCAATGCGTCGACCAGCATGACGAGCGCATGCGCCGTGCCGGCCTCGCCCATGGGACCGTGGAGGGTGTCGCGCACCGCAGCCTCGGGGATGCCCGCCATCTTGGCGATGCTCGGCGGGACCCGCGGCATGATCGAAGGCATGACGAAATAGTCGATGTCGCCGGGCGTCACGTCGGTCTTGGCGAACAGACCTTCGAGCGCGCGGGGGACGATCTTCATGTAGCCTTCGTCGCGGATCCAGCGCTCCTCCCAGGTGTAGTCGTAGGCCTCGTTCTGGCCGCGGTAGTGATCGACGAAATCGACGGCGATCTGATGCGAGGCGACGAGCTCCGCGATCACATTCTCCGAGCCGAGCAGCAGCGCCGCCGCGCCGTCGCCGACCATCAGCTCCTGGGTGCCGGACGCCTTGGTCTGGCGCGCTTCGGAGGCGATGTAGAGGGTTTCGCCCCCCTGCCCCGTCTGCTCCAGCGCCGCGATCAGCCCGGAGGTGCCGGCGCGCTGCGAGGCGGTGACGTCGATGGTCTGGATCGCCTCATCGAGGTTCAGCGCGTTGGCGAGGATGCCGGCATTCTGGCGATCCTCGAAGGGCAGCGTGGTGGAGGCCAGGTGAACCGCGCTCAACGTCGCATCGCTGCCGCTCACGCAATCGCGCGCGGCCTCGACCGCCATGGTGAGCGCGTCTTCGTCCCAGTTGCAGATGGCGCGCGCGCTCGATCAGCTCGATTTTGTAGCCGTCGGGGTCCTCGACGAAGGCGATGACCGCGGTGCCGTGCTTCATCGGTCCGGGCGGGCGCGGGATCTTGGCACCCTCCTTCTCCAGCGCCTCGCAGGTGGCGTAGATGTCGGGCACGCCGATGGCGACATGGCCGTAGCCGTCGCCGAGATCGTAGGGCGCGTCCTGGTCCCAGTTGTGGGTGAGCTCGAGGACGGCGGTGTCGCTCTCCTCGCCATAGCCGACGAAGGCGAGCGTGAACTTGCCGCCCGGAAAATCCTTTTTCCTCAATAGCTTCATGCCAAGGAGGCGGGTGTAGAAGTCGAGCGATTTGTCGAGATCCTTCACCCGCACCATCGTATGGAGCATGCGGAAGCCGGCTTTGGCCTCGGCTGCGCTTGCCGTTTGTGTCGCCGTGTCGTTCATCTCTGGTCCTCCTCAGTCCTTGGCCGCGGGCTTGGCCATTATCTTCTTCAGCTCCTCGACATCGGCAAACAGCTCGTGGAGCGTGCGGATGTGCTTGAAGTGCCGCGCGGCTTCGGCCATCGGCATCGCCGGATAGCCGTACATGATCGATTTGGGCGGCACGTCGGTGTAGAGCCCCGAGCCCGCGCCGATCACCGAATCGTCGCCCACATGGACGTGATCGGCAACCCCGACCTTGCCCGCCAGCACCACCCGGTTGCCGATCACGGCCGAGCCGGCGATGCCGACCTGGGCGCAGATCATGCAGTTCCGGCCGATCTGGACGTTGTGGCCGATCTGCACCTGATTGTCGATCTTGGTGCCGGCGCCGATGACGGTGTCCTTCAGCGTGCCGCGGTCGATGGTGGTCGAGGCGCCGACCTCGACCTCGTCGCCGAGCACGATGCGGCCGAGCGAGGACACACGGACGATCTCCTCGTTGGTACTCTCCACACGGCCGATCAGCTTGGCCGCCTCGAAGCTCGACTGGGTGGGCGTTGCATAGCTGAAGCCGTCGGCGCCGATGACGGCGTTCGAATGGATCATCACCCCGTCGCCGATCTCCGCATGATGGCAGATCCGCACGCCAGCATGGATCAGGCAGTTCTTCCCCACCCGCGCGCCCTCGGCGATGGTCACGTTTTCGGCGATCACGGTGCCGTCGCCGATGCGCGCATCCTTGCCGATGGCCGACATGGCCCCGATTGAGACGTCCTTACCGAGCGTGGCCGAGGGATCGACTGCGGCGTGGTCGTGGACACCCTTGATGCGCTCCAGCGGCCGGTCGAACAGAACGGTAAGCTCGGCGAGCGCGGTGCGCGGCCGCGAGGCGACGATGTAGCCGTCGAGCAGGCCGTCGGGCACGCTCACATTCTCCGCGATCACGGCGGCCTTGGCCTTGGTGTCCTTGAGGGCGCGGACGGCGGGGCGCTCGATCGCCACGGCGAGATCGCCCGGCGCGCCGGCGAACCCCGGATCGACCGGGCGCGTCACTTCGATCGCGCCGTCGCCGACCACGCGACCGTCGATCGCCTTGGCAACCTCCTCGAGCTTCATGGACGTCATTCTGCTTATGATCGCTCCGCCGTACCCCCGCCCGGTCGGCATCTAGCGCCCTGGGGCGGCGGGCGGCTCAGTATAGGACTTTTGCCTAGCCTCACCAGCGCCGATGGCCGCATGGCTGCCAATGGCCGCAAGGATGGCGCGGGCCGCATGGACGCTGGGCGGCGGCCCGTCGGGGGCCATTTGCGCCAGCGCCGCCGCGCAATCCTCGATCTGCTCGCCGCAAGCGGCCGGATCGGCCAGATAGCGATCGACGGTGCGCGCCAGTTGGCGCGGCGTGCAGCGGTGCTGGAGGAACTCGGGCTGGGCTTGCCGGTCGAGCACGATGTTGACGAGGCTCACATATTTGATCTTGAGCAGCACGCCGGCGACCGCGGCGCTCAGCCAGTTCGCCCGGTAGGCGACGACCGTCGGAACTCGCGCGGCGGCGAGCTCGACCGAGACGGTGCCGGAGGTGGCGAGCGCGGCATCGGCGGCGGCAAAAGCGTCGTGTTTCTCAGCCGTGGCAACGACTTGCGTCGGTATCGGCCAGGCCTTCGTGGCCGCATCGACCAGGCCGCGCACGGTGGGCACGGTCGGAACCACCGCGTGCAAGCCCGGATGGCTTGCCTTGAGCCTTGCCAGGGTCTTGGCGAAGATCGGGGCGTGGCGCCGCACCTCCCCGGAGCGGCTGCCCGGCAGGACGCAGAGCAGCGGCGCATCGGCCGGGATGCCGTGGCGTGACCGAAAGGCGGCACCATCGGGGTCGCGGTCGGCAGGCTCCAGGGCCGGATGGCCGACGAAGGTGGTCGCGAGCCCGTGGGCCTCGAAGTACGGGGGCTCGAAAGGCAGCAGCGCCAACAGGTGATCGAGGAAGCCCGCGATCTTCTTCGCCCGGCCCGGCCGCCAGGCCCACACCGAGGGGGCGACGTAGTGAATGCGCTTGATCGCGGGCGAGGTGATCTTGCGGCTGACGCGAAGCGAGAAGGCGGGGGCGTCGATGGTGACGAGGGCGGCGGGCGCGCGCGCCTCCACATCGGCGGCGGTCTCCTCGATGATGCGGGAAATGCGGCGGATATGGGGGACGACCTCGACGAGCCCCATGATCGCGAGGTCGCTCAACGGCACGCGGCTTTCGAGCCCCTCTTCCGCCATCGTCTCGCCGCCGATGCCCGCGAACCGGATCGTCCCGCCCGTTTCAGTCTTGAGAGCGGCCATGAGGCGGCTGCCGAGGATATCGCCCGAGGGCTCCCCCGCGATCAGATAGACGAGCGGCGCGTCGCCGGTCAGGGGGGCGATGTTGTCGCTCACGGCCCGGATACCTTGACGCCGACGACGAAGATGCCGGCCGCGTCGGCGGCGGCGATCACCCGCTCCTTGTCGACGACGAGCGCGCTGCCCGCCTCGATCGCGATGCCGCGCAGGCCCGCTGCCGCCACCGCCTCGACCGTGTTGGCGCCGATGGTGGGGAGATCGACCTTTCGTTGCTGGCCGGGCTTGGCGACCTTGACGAGAACGCCGCCGGGACCCTCGCGCCGCCGTTCCGCGATCCCGGCCAGCATGGCGTCGGTGCCGCTGGCATCCTCGCGCGCCAGGACCGCCCCCTGTTCGACGATTGCCCCTTGGCCGACATCGGCGCGGCCGACCTCGCGGGCGGTTTCGATGCCGAGCGCGATGTCGCGTTCGGCGGCATCGTCGGGGGTGATGCGGCCGTAACAGCCTTCGCTCGCGACGAGCTCGGGCAAAATCTCTTCGATGGCGATCACCTGGAAGCCCTTGGACTCGACGATCGGGATGACGGCCTTGATGAGCGCGTCATCCCCGCCGAAGAGCGCGCGCCAGCCGATCCGGATCATCACGCCCAGCATCACCAGATCGGGCCAGAACTGGAGCAGGCTGGGGCGACGGACGCTACCGACCATCGTCAATCGGCGGACTCCGGCGCGGCGCAGCAGGCGGAGCGCCCGGGCCCCCGCCCCCGGACGGGTCCATCCGTGCGGAACGCCTTCAAGCGATTTCGGATCGGCGGCGCCTGTGAGCGCCAATACGTAAAGCGGAATGCCGCGGGCCTGGCATTGGCGGATGACATAGGCCGGGAACGGGCCGCCGCCCGCGACGATGCCCAGACTGTCGTTGTAGGGCTGACCGCCCGCCTGGTCTTTGTCCTGGGCGGGCCTAGTCCTGGTGGTCGGGGTGGGGTTGGCAGATGCCACGGGGCGAGTCCGAGCTCATGAAACCGACGATCTCCATGACCGTGTCGTTATCGGAGTACATTTCGCCGACATCGGCAAGCCGCTCGATCTTGGTGCCCTCTTCGGCGAAAAGCAGGCGGTAGGCGGTCCGGAGCGCGTGGATGTCGTCACGTGAAAATCCGCGCCGCTTGAGCCCGATGATGTTGAGCCCCGAGAGACGCGCGCGGTCGCCCATGGCCGAGCCGTAAGGGATGACATCCTGGTCGACGCCGGTCATGCCGCCGATCATGGCGTGCCGGCCGATCCGGGTGAACTGCTGCACCGCGGACAGGCCGCCGACGATCGCATGCTCGCCGATAACCACATGCCCGGCAATTGCCGCGTTGTTGGCCAGGATGACATGGTCGGCGACCTGGCAATCATGCGCCACGTGGGCGCCGGTCATGAAGAGGCAGTCGTTGCCGACCCGCGTCACCATCCCGCCCCCCTCGGTGCCGGGGTTCATGGTCACGTGCTCGCGGACGATGTTGCGCTCGCCGACCACGAGTTCGGAGGGCTCGCCCTTGTATTTGAGGTCCTGTGGCGGGTGGCCGATCGAGGCGAAGGGATAAATCTGCGTCCCGGCGCCGATGCGCGTGCGCCCGGCGACCACGACATGGGCGTGCAGCACGACCTTGTCGGCGAGCACGACATCGGGACCGATGACGCAGTAGGGGCCGATGACGGCGCCTTCCGCGATTTCGGCGCCCGGGTCGACGATGGCGCTCGGATGAATGTCGGGCATCTAGGCGCCGCCGGCGGCGTCCTCCTCGCGGTCCAGGATCATCGCCGCGTAGACCGCCTCGGCGGCGAGCTGGCCATCAACCTTGGCCTCGGCGCGGAACTTCCAGACATTGCCGCGGTTACGCAATTTGGTGACGTGAACATGGACCTGGTCGCCGGGCACGATGGGGCGGCGGAAGCGGGCGGAATCGACCAGCATGAAGTAGACGAGCTTGCCCTCCGCATCGGGGCCGAGGGTCGCGACGACCAGGACCGCCGCCGTCTGCGCCATCGCCTCGATGACGAGCACGCCGGGCATGACCGGGCTCGCCGGGAAATGCCCCTGGAAATACTGCTCGTTGATCGAGACGTTCTTGATCCCCACCGCGCTCTCGTTGAGCACGACCTCTTCGACACGGTCGATCATCAGGAAGGGATAACGGTGCGGGATCATCTCCATGATCCGCATGATGTCGACATGCCCAAGCGTCTTGATTGTGCTGGCCTTGTCTTCGCCCGGCATCTTTGTTCCCCGAGTTCTGTATGTCCGGCATTACCCCTACCCCGCGCGGACATCGTCGGCGTGAGGCATGGCCGTTGAGCCAGATCCCCCTATTCGTTGGCGTCCTCGTGCTGCCGATCGGCGCGTGGTCCATCCCCTTGGCGCGCCGATAACGATCGATGCTTACAGAGCTAAGCGATATACCCCCATATCACCTAGCTCTTTTTCTCACCTAGTTCTTCTTCGTCGGTTTCACCTTCACCTTGCTCGGCTGGGCCAATTGTAGCTTCAAGACCGGCAGCTTTGCATTGAGGCGCTTCAAGACCTCGTCGGTTTCGAGATAGGTCGGGTGGGTGTAGGGAACCCGCGAGCGCGACAGGACCAATGTATATCCGCGCTCCTTGGCGAGCTCTTCGACGACGGCGAAAAGCGACTTCTGGAACTCGCGCAGCGTCGCCGCCGATGCCGCTTCCAGACCCCGGCTCTTGGCTTGAAGCCGGCGTTGCACGGCGGCGAATTTGCTGGCCAGTTGATTGCGGCGGCGGCCGAACGCCTGCGGGGTCAGGACGCCGCGCTGGCGGATAAGCTTGGACCGTTCCTCGCGGAAGCGGTTTTCCTCCTGCGTCACCTCGGCCCGGAACTTCTCGCGCAGCCCCGCAACTTCCTCGCGGACGGCCTTCATCGCCTTCGATTCGCGAATGATCATTTGAACGTCGATGACCGCGATCGAAAAGCGGTCCGGCTTGGGCGCCGGCTTGCTGGTCTCAGCTCGGGCGTCCCTGGGTGTCGGCAGAATGACGGCCATCGCCGCCGCCGCCGCCAGCAGCAAATACAATGGTTTCTTCATGTGTGTCCTAGAACCTGGCGCCAAAATTGAAGTTTATCAGTCGCGTCTTGTCAAAGCCTTCTTTCTTGATCGGGAGGCCGACATCCAGCCGAACCGGTCCAAAGGGCGATTTCCAAGATATGCCGACACCGGCACTGACCCGAATTGTCCGTACATCTACCACAGTAGCGTTGGTTTTATCGATTCCAAAGGCACTGCCCGCATCCGTCCAGACACGGCCGCGCAGGCCAAATTCCTTAGGCAATCCAAGCGGGAAGGTTAATTCCACGGTGCCGGCATAGAATTGGTTGGCGCCGAGGGCGTCGTCCGTGGCCCCATCGCGGGGGCCGACGCCGCCGCGCTCAAATCCACGCAGGTTGTTCCCGCCGAGGAAGAAGCGGTCGGCCAGGCCGACATCCTTACCTATCCCGTGCACTATACCGTATTCACCCACGAAGCTGAGGACCAAGTCGTGGCCGAGGCTCTGGTAATAGCCGGCGGTAAACTTCGCCCGCACGAAGCGCTGTGTCCCGCCCAGGCCGGCAAAATCGGTTTCCAGGCGCAGGAAATAGCCTTCGGTGGGATCGAAGCGGTCGTCGCGCTTATCGTAGGTGAGGGTCTGTCCGATCGCCGAGGTGACCGTGGAGCCCTCTTCGCTGCGGATCACGGACGAAACGCCGCTGTCGAGGTCGCGGATCGCGTCGTGCCGGATGGTATACCGCCAGTTTTGCCGCAGATCCTCGATGATCTCGTAGCCGCTCCGCAGGCGGAAGCCGGTGGTACTGAGGTTGAATCCGCTTTCATCCGTGCGGTCGCGGGTGATGCGGAAGAGATCGAAGCCGATGGCTAAATTCCGGTCGAGGAAATAGGGCTCGGTAAACCGCAGATCCGCTTCCGTCGAACGCTGAGAAAGGGTGAAGGCAACGCTGATATCCTGGCCGCGGCCAAGGAAGTTCTTCTCGCGCAGGCCGACCGTGCCGATCGCGCCTTCTTCGGTGGAGAAGCCCGCGGTACCATAACTCCGCCTGCCCCTTCGATGATAAGATGATTATTGGTTTCAGGCAACTGAATGTCATCCTCGATGCGCTCGACGAAGACCTTCGGCCCCTCGCGGATCAGGAAGACGACCGAGATCGTGTGCTTGACGCGGTCGCGCCGGATCAGCGGGCGAACCTCGACGAAGGCGAAGCCGCGCGTGCCGACGGCGTCGGTCAGGTTCTGGATCGAGCTCTCGATCTTGCGTGCGTCGTACCAGGCGCCTTTCTTGATCGTCAGCTGGCGCTCCAGGGTCTTGGTGTCGAGGCCCTTGATGGAGCTGCGCAACTGGATATCGGCGAACTTGTAGCGCTCGCCCTCTTCGATCGTGAAGGTGACGAAGAAATCCTTGCGGTCCGGGGTCAGCTCGGCGACCGCCGAAACGACCCGGAAGTCGGCATAGCCGTTGCCCAGATAGAAGCGGCGTAGAAGCTCGCGGTCGAAATTGAGCCGGTCGGGATCGTAGGTGTCCTGGGTGGTGAAGAACTTCCACCACGCGGTCTCTTCCGTCTGGATGACGTCGCGCAGCCGGCCGTCGCTGAACTGCTTGTTGCCGACGAAGATGATGCGCCGAACGCCGGTGACGTCGCCCTCGTTGATCTCGAAGACCAGATCGACCCGGTTCTGCGAAAGCTGGATGACCTTGGGCGTGATCGTGGCCGCGAACCGGCCGCTGCCGCGATAGACCTCGAGCAGGCGTTTGACGTCGCGCTGGACCTTCGTCTTCGTATAGACGGTGCGGGGCCGGAGCGTGATCTCTTTTAAGAGATCGTCGTCGTCGAGCTTCTTGTTGCCCTCGAAGGCGACCCGGTTGACGATCGGGTTCTCGACCACCCGCACCACAAGCGTGTCGCCCTCGCGGCGAAAGCTCACATCGGAGAACAGGCCGGTGGCGACGAGCGTCTTGATGGAGGAGTTCACGCGGGCGATGTCGTAGGGATCGCCCGGCTTGATGAGCATGTAGGACACCACCGTTTCGACCTCGATACGGTTGGTGCCTTCAACGCGAATGGCGCGGATGATGTCGGTGCGCTCAACCCCGCCGCGGCGCGGACGTTGCGCGTAACTGTCCACACTCGTGGTAAATACGAGCAGCAGAGCCGCGAGAACCAAATAAAGCCGCCGAGAATCCAAAGACTCCCCCCGGTGTTAACGTTGCTTGGGGCCGGTTCTGCAAACCCGTTACTTCAGCAGACCGATCTTATCCGTCAAATGAACGATGTCGTTCCATGTGACGAACAGCATCAGCGTTAATACCAGAGCCAATCCGATCCGGAAACCATATTCCTGCGCGCGCTCGCCCAAAGGTTTCCCGGCCACCGCTTCATAGGCGTAAAACACAAGATGACCACCATCGAGCATCGGCACCGGAAAGAGATTTATCAGGCACAGATGCAGCGAAAGTATGGCCATGAACCAGATATATTCGCGGATCCCCAATTGCGCCATTTGACCTGAGATCTCGGCGATTTTGAGCGGTCCGCCGAGATCCTTGGTCGAGCGCTTGCCCTCGATCATCTGACCGATCGCGGTCGCGGTCGAGCGCGTCATCGACACGGTTTCGCGCACCGCCTGCCATGCCGCCTGGAACAAACCGTGTTGCACATATTCAACACGCTTGCGCGTAATGCCGAGCCGGCCGATCGTCTTGGTCTCGCCGGAGCGCGACTTGATCTCCAGGTTCGCCAATGTCGGCCGCAGGGTGATGCGCCGCCCGTCGCGGATGATGCCGAGCGCCACCGTCTTGCCCGGATTGGCGCGGATGACCTCGGCCATCTCCTCGAAGCTGCGGACCTGTGTCCGGGCCACGGAGATGATCCGGTCCCCTTGTTTCATGCCGACCTTGTCGGCGGCGGATTTGGGCTGCACCTGGTCGACGATCGCGGCGGAGAACGGGGTGATGCCGATCTGG
Organism: Alphaproteobacteria bacterium; assembly: GCA_037387885.1. Classification (GTDB taxonomy): domain Bacteria; phylum Pseudomonadota; class Alphaproteobacteria; order JAPULJ01; family JAPULJ01; genus DATKZM01. The sequence goes on from JARRKQ010000086.1 coordinate 10,501, forward strand.
CCGACTTCGTGCTTGTTCTGATGCCGATCGGTAACGACGTGGCGGGTCGGGGTGACCGGGATGTCGATCTCCCTGCCCTCGCGCTGCACGCGCACGACCAGCTTGATCTCCGGGTTGAGCCGGATGAGCTGGATCGCCTCTTCGAACCGCGCGACCGATTGGCCGTCAATCGCGACGATCTTGTCGCCGGGCTTTAGCCCCGCCTTGGCCGCGGCCCCGTCCGGCAGAACCACGCCGATCTTGGGCGGCGTGAAGGGTTGGCCCCAGAACATGAAGAGACCCATCAGGACCAGCAGCGCGAAAACGTAGTTGATGAACGGTCCCGCGAAGACGATCGCGGCGCGCGCACCGACGCTCTTATGGTGAAAGGACACCTTGCGCTGGGCGGGCGTCATGGCCTCCAGCCCCTCCGCACCGGCGCTGGCGGCATTGGCGTCGCCGTACATCTTCACGTAGCCGCCGAGGGGGATCATGCTGAACTTCCAGCGGGTGCCCGACCGGTCGTTCCAGCCGAAGATCTCGCGACCGAAGCCGATCGAGAAGGTCTCGACCCGGACCCCGTTTATCCGCGCAACCGTGTAGTGCCCCATCTCATGGACGAAGACGAGGATGGTGAGGATGAGCAAAAACGGGATCACCCAATTGAACAGGAACTCCAACACCGGCATATCCAGATTACTCCTGCGTCTCGCCTAGCCTGCGGCCGCGCTTTTGCGGCTGTCGAGGCCGGAGACGATCTCGGCGGCGACGCTTCTTGCTTCGGTATCGATGGCGCGGACATCCTCGATGCTGGTGATGGCGCGCGCGGGCAGTTGCGCGAGGCACGCCTCCACGACCTCGGTAATGCCGAGGAAGGGGATCAACCCGTCGAGGAAGCCGCGGACCGCAATCTCGTTGGCGGCGTTGAGGATCGCCGGCGCCGCACCGCCCGCCTCCAAGGCCGCGCGCGCCAGCCGCAGGGCCGGGAAGCGCACCGGATCGGGGCTCTCGAAGGTGAGCGCGCCGAGGGTCTCGAAGTCGAGGCGCGCCGAGGGCGCCTCCATCCGGTCCGGCCAGCCGAGCGCGTAGGCGATGGGCGTGCGCATGTCCGGCGTGCCGAGCTGGGCCAGCACCGAGCCGTCGACGTACTCGACCATGCTGTGGATCACCGATTGCGGATGGACCACGACTTCGATCTGCTCGCCGGCGACCGGGAAGAGATGATGGGCCTCGATGACCTCAAGGCCCTTGTTCATCATGGTGGCGCTGTCGACGGAGATCTTGGCGCCCATGTCCCAGTTGGGATGGGCCACGGCCTGCTCCGGCGTGACGCCGGCCATCTCGGCCCGCGTGAAGGTGCGGAACGGTCCGCCCGACGCCGTCAGGATGATGCGCGCGACATGGCGCGACTGCTCGGTCTCGAAGACCTGGAAGATGGCGCTGTGCTCGCTGTCGACCGGCACGAGGGTGGCATTCTGCTTGTCGATCTCGCGCATGAAGAGATCGCCCGCGCAGACGAGGGTTTCCTTGTTGGCGAGGCCGACGATGGCGCCCTGGCGGACGCCGGCGAGAGTCGATTCCAGGCCCGCCGCGCCGACGATCGCCGCCATCATCCAGTCGACCGGCCGGCCCGCCGCCTCGGTGACCGCGTCGTCGCCCGCGGCGATCTCGATGCCGGTCCCGGCGAGCGCCTCCTTCAGCGCATCGTAGGCGTCGGGATCGGCGACCACGACGACGTCCGGCGTGAGCCGGCGCGCCTGCGCCGCCAAGGCGTCCACATTGCGGTTGGCGGTGAGGGCGACGACCTCGTAACGCTCGGGATCGCGCTCGATCAGATCGATGGTGTTGGCGCCCACCGAGCCGGTTGAGCCCAAAATGCTCACACGCCGTGGCTCGGCACGTGGGAACTTCGCCGTCAACGCCATGTCAGAACGCTGCCTCCCGTCGCCCAATGCGCCGCCGCAACGGCGCATGCCGCCGCGAGATGACCGTCAACGCGGTCGAAAAGCCCGCCGTGTCCAGGGATGATACCACCGGAATCCTTAACACCAAATCGACGTTTGATCGCTGATTCAAAGAGATCGCCCAGCTGCGATATCACCGCCAAGCCGGTGCCCAAAGCCGCTCCCAGCCAGATCGGAAAGCCCAAAAACAGGCCCATGCCCATGGTTAGGAAGGAGGCAGAGATCATGCCACCGACCAGCCCGGCCCAGGTTTTCTTGGGGCTGATCTTGGGTGCGAGCTTGGGACCGCCGAAGGCCTTCCCTGTGAAATAGGCACCGATATCGGTCGCTGCAACCGCAACGATAGCCACGGCCAGGGTTTCGCGGCCCCATCGGGGGTCGTGGGCGATGCCGATCAGGGCGATGGCCGGGATGCCGATATAGAGCGCGCCGATGGCGAACCAGGCGGCCATGCTGCGCGCCTTGACCGCCTCCGCGGCATAGACCGCGATAGTGCCGAGACCGCAGGCCGCGAGGCCCCAGAGCGGCCGCATCTGGCTTGCGATCACGACCGAGGCAATGACCGCCAGGAACAGCCCGAGCGACGGCACGCTCCATAGGTCTTCCGCGAAGAGCCGGCGCCATTCATGGGCCAGCAGGATGCTGCAGACGAGGATGAAGACATCGAAGGCGGGCGGGCCGAACCAGACGACCGCGGCGATGACGGCGATCAGGATGAGCGACGAGCCGACCCGTAGCATGAGCTTGCCCTGAGCTGGCTCGTCACGGGCCGGCTCGTGAGCCGGATCAGCCACTCGAGGCCCCGTAGCGGCGCTCGCGGCGGTGAAATTCCTCGATCGCCTGTTCCAGATCTGCGCGGTCGAAGTCCGGCCACAGCCGGTCGGTGAAGACGAGCTCGGTATAGGCGCACTGCCAGAGCAGGAAATTGCTCAAGCGAAGCTCGCCGCTGGTGCGGATCAGAAGATCGGGGTCGGGAATGTCGGCGGTCAGAAGCTCGCGGTCGAACGCGGCCTCGTCGATCGCGGCGGGATCGAGACGTCCCTCCTTCACCGCTTCCGCCATATGACGCGCCGCGGCGACGATCTCGGCGCGGGCGCCATAGCTGAGGGCGATGATGAGCTGCAGCCGGGTGTTCGCCTGGGTCAGCGCCTCGGCGTTTTCGATCAGCACCCGAATGTCGTCGGAGAGACGCGAGCGGTCGCCGATTATGCGTAAGCGCGCGCCGTTCTTGTGGAGGTTCGAAACCTCGTTGCGCAGATATAGGCGCAAGATCCCCATGAGGTCGCGGACTTCGCTCTGCGGGCGTTGCCAGTTCTCCGAGGAGAAGCCGAACAGGGTGAGATAGGTGATGCCGAGATCGGGGGCGGCCTGCACCACCTTGCGCGCCGCCTCCACGCCCCGGCGATGGCCCTCGACCCGCGGCAGGCCGCGGGATTTCGCCCAGCGGCCATTGCCATCCATGATGATGGCGACATGGACCGGCGGCTGCGCCGGTTCGGACTGAGACGGCAGCGCCCTCGACATATCAGACTTGCGTGATTTCCTGCTCTTTGTGCTTGAGCGCCTCGTCGACCTCCTCGATCAGCCGGTCGGTCAGCTTCTGGATGTCGCCCGACCAGGCCTTGTGCTCGTCCTCGCTGATCTCGTGGTCCTTTTCCTTGCGCTTCAAGTCTTCCATGCCGTCGCGCCGGACGTTGCGGATAGCAACGCGCGTCTGCTCGGCATATTTGTGCGCGATCTTGGCCATTTCCAGGCGGCGCTCCTCGGTCAGCTCCGGGACCGGCACGCGGACGAGCTGGCCGTCGGGCTGCGGGTTGAGGCCGAGGTCGCTTTCCTGGATCGCCTTGACCACCGGCTGCACGTTGTTGTTGTCCCAGACCTGGACGGTCAGGAGCCGCGGCTCGGGCGCGCTGATCGTGCCGACCTGGTTGATCGGCATGCTCTGGCCGTAGACCTCGACCGTGATCGGGTCGAGCAGGCTGGTCGACGCGCGTCCCGTGCGCAGGCCGGCGAATTCGCGTTTCAGCACATCGATCGCGCCTTGCATGCGCCGCTCAAGGTCCTTGATATTCGGATCAGTCATCGGACGAGCCCCCATCGTCAATGGTCGTAAACCGGCCCTTGCCCTGCACGACGTCGGCGAAGGCGCCGGCCTCGCGGATGGAAAATACCATAATCGGGATTTGGTTTTCACGCGCCAAGGAAATCGCCGCGGCGTCCATCACCTTAAGGTCGCGGGACAGCACTTCGTGGAAGCTCAGGCGCTCGAAGCGTTGCGCGTCCGGGTCGGTTTCGGGGTCGGCGTCGTAGACACCGTCGACCTTGGTGCCTTTGAGGAGGGCATCGCAGCCCATCTCCGAGGCGCGGAGCGCCGCGGCGGTGTCGGTGGTGAAGAAGGGATTGCCGGTGCCGGCGGCGAAGATGACCACCCGCCCCTTCTCCAAATGCCGGACGGCGCGGCGGCGGATATAGGGCTCGCAGACCGTGGCCATCGGGATCGCAGAGAGCACGCGGGTCGGCACCTCCAGGCGCTCGAGCGCGCCCTGCACCGCCAGGCAATTAATCACCGTGGCGAGCATGCCCATATAGTCGGCGCTCGCCCGGTCGATGCCGTCGGCCGCCTCGGAGACGCCGCGGAAGATGTTGCCGGCGCCGATGACGACGCACACCTCGACGCCGCGCTTGTACACCGCCTTGATGTCGGCCGCGACTTGATCGAGCGTTTCGCGATCGAGGCCATAGTCCCGGCCGCCCATCAGGGCCTCGCCGGAGAGTTTCAAGAGCGGGCGCTTGAGGCGTTTTGACTTGCTCATCACGGGGTGCGCTTGAGGGCGCGCCTGATACTCGGGTCTGGCGGCGGCGGTACGGTTAACAAAACTATACCCCGCAAGCTTTAACGAAGTGTGGGCGGCGGCTCAGCCCGTCATCTCGGCGACTTCGGAGGCGAAATCGCTTTCCTCGCGCTCGATGCCCTCGCCGAGGGCAAAGCGCACGAAACCCGTGACCTCGACCGGCGCGCCGGCATCGGCGGCTGCCGCTTCGACCGCCTTTGAGATTTTTGTCTCGTTGTCGATGACGAAGGTCTGCTCGAGCAGGACGACCTCCTCATAGAACTTGCGCAGGCGGCCCTCGACCATCTTCTCGGCGATTTCCGGGGGCTTGCCGGATTCGATGGCCTGCTCCTTCAGGACCTCGCGCTCGCGCTCGACCACGGCCGAGTCGAGATCGGCGACCGCGACCGACTGCGGGTTGGTCGCGGCGATATGCATAGCGAGCTGCTTGCCGAAGGCAGCGAGCTTGTCCGCGTCTCCGCTCGACTTGAGGGCCACCAGCACGCCGATCTTGCCGAGGCCGGGCGAGGCCGCGGCATGGGTGTAGCTCGCCAGGACGCCGCCCTCGGCGGACAGACTGGCGGCGCGGCGGAGGCCCATATTTTCGCCGATGGTGGCGATCATCTCGGTCAGCTCGTCGGCGACGCTGCGCCCGCTGCCCGGATAGTCCGCCGCCTTCAGCGCCTCCAGATCCCCGCCGGCCGCGAGGCCGAGCTGGGTCACGTTGCGCACGAAGTCCTGGAACGCATCGTTGCGGGCCACGAAATCGGTCTCGGAATTGACCTCCACCACCGAGCCCGTGTCGCCCTCGATGCTGACGCCGACGAGGCCTTCGGCGGCGACGCGCCCGGCCTTCTTCGCCGCGGCGGCGAGGCCCTTGGTGCGCAGCCAGTCGGTGGCGCCCTCGATATCGCCGTCGGTCTCCGACAGGGCTTTCTTGCAATCCATCATGCCCGCGCCGGTCTTTTCGCGCAGCTGCTTGACGAGTGCGGCGGTAATCTCAGCCATGATCGCTCCAAATCAGCTAGACGGCCGCTTGCCGATGGCCGCGGCCGGAAATGGTTTCGTTTAAGTCCTTAGGCCTTGTCGCCTTCCGCGGCAGGCTCGGCCGGTTTCTCGGCCGCGGCTTGGGCGGCTGGGGCTTCGACGGGTGCGGCTTCGGCGGGCGCCGCGGGTTTCGCAGCTTCCTCGGGTTTCGCAGCTTCCTCGGGTTTCGCGGCTTCGTCGGCGGCAACGGCTGCTTCCAGGCCGAGATCCTCCGTCGGGGCCTCCTCCGACTCGCCGATGTCGACGCCGGTCGAGCGTGCCTCCTCCTGCAAGCCATCGAGGACGGCGGCGGAAATGAGCTCGCAGTAGAGCTCGATCGCGCGCAGCGAGTCGTCATTGCCGGGCACCGGATGGTTGATGCCGGCCGGATCGGAATTGCTGTCGAGGACGGCGACGACCGGAATGCCGAGCTTGTTGGCCTCCTGGACCGCGATCGCCTCCTTGTTGGTGTCGATCACGACGATGATGTCGGGCGGCGCGCCCATGTCCTTGATGCCGCCGAGCGCCCGGTCGAGCTTCTCGCGCTCGCGGGTCAGGCGCAGCAGCTCCTTCTTGGTGAGGCCGGCCTGCTCTTCTTCAGAATCACTCCCAAGCTGCGCCTCTAAATCTTTGAGGCGTCTGATAGAATTGGAGATTGTCTTCCAATTTGTCAGCATGCCGCCGAGCCAGCGGTGGTCGACGAAATACTGGCCGCAGCGCTTGGCCGCCTCCGAGACATGGGCCGAGGCCTGCCGCTTGGTGCCGACGAAGAGAATGCGCCCTCCGCTGGCCGCCACCGCGCGCACCGCGTCCATCGCCTGATGGAGCAATGGCACGGTCTGTTGCAGGTCGATGATGTGGACGTTGTTGCGGACCCCGAAGAGGTAGGGCTCCATCTTGGGGTTCCAACGTCGGGTCTTGTGTCCGAAATGGACGCCAGCTTCCAGGAGCTGGCGCATAGTAAAGGTGGGCGCCGTCATGCGTTTTCCGATCCTTCTCCGGTTCGAGCCTCCGCGGAGCATCGCCCGAACTAAGTTCGGACACCGGAGCGACCGGCCGGGCTCTCCCCGGTGGCCGCAACTCCGCGTGTGAGATGAGGCGTTAGATAGCGAAGGGAGCGGCGGATTACAAGCGTTGCCGGGCGATTAGGCCGCTGATGACGATTGAGCCGCTAAAGCCAGCGCCGCACCCGGGCCTTGTAGTCGCGGTAGGCCTGGCCGAACTTGGCCTCGAGATACGCCTCCTCGCGGGCGATGACACCGTATCGTATGACAATGAGGACAATCGGCAGCGTGGCCGCGATCCAGGGGCTGTCGACCGCCACGGCGACGCCCAGATGGACCAGCGACAGCGCGATATAGATCGGGTTGCGCGAGTAGTGGTAGAGCCCGCGGATGACCAGGGCGGTGGTCGGCGTCTGGGTCGGCACGCTGGTTCCGGCGCGGCGGAACACGAGGCCGCACGCCAGCACCACGGCGAGGCCGAGCGCGATCAGCACGCCGCCGGCGACATACTGGGTTGTCATGGCCAGCAGCGGCGCCGGCCACAGCGCATCGATGCCGAGACCGACGAGGATGCCGGCGAGGTGGATGAGCGGCGGGTGGCCGATCACGTGGGCATGGTCCTCCCTCCCCTCATATTGGCCGGCTTCGTTGGTGTTGGAGTTTGGTTCATTCATGGCTGATTATGACGTCGGCTGATTGCAATTTGACAATTATATTGTCATAATTGATCCGGTCCCGCCAGCCAAATTGTGGGATCGCCAAATGATGGGATGGGTTGTCCAGGCTGTTGTGTGCATCCATGACCGATATGACCGACGCGACCGACAAAGCGCCTGACGCCTCGCCGCCGGTAACGCCCTCGCCGGGCGGCGAGGCCATGTTCGAGCTGGTGTTCGCCACCGCCCGGGCCTTCTTCCGCCTGCGCGCCGCGGGCGCGCGGATCGGCGCGATAACGCCGTGGGGCGGCGGGCTGATCGGCATGATGCACAGCCTCAAATGGGGCGGCCCGCAGACGGTGCCGCAGATCGCCCGGGCCCGGCCGGTCTCGCGCCAGCGCATCCAGAAGCTGGCCGACGAGATGGCGGCGGAGGGGCTCATCGAGTTCGTCGACAATCCGGCGCACAAGCGCTCGAAGCTGGTGCGCCTGACGGCCAAGGGCGAGGCCGCCTACGATGAGCTCCGGGCCGCCATGCTGGCGCTCTGCGAGGAGATGGCGGCCGACATGGATGCCGGTCAGATCGAGACGGCGCGGGCAATACTGGACGATGTGGCGCGGAAGCTCGGGACGAGCTGAGCGGCCCGGCCCTGCGCGCTTTAGACTTCCCTTACTTGCGCGATACCGTTGATCGCCTTGATCGCGGCGCGCGTCGCGGGCGAGAGCGCGAAGGCGCCGGGTAGCGCGATCTCGACCTCGTCCTCGTCGGCGTCGACGACGAGGCTCAGCGTGCCCTTCCCTTTCGACTGGCGCTCGATGAGGCTCATCAGCGGCGCCAGCGCGGCCTCGTTCTCGAGATAGACGCGGAAGCCCGATGTGGCGTTCGACAGGGCGTCGTCGAGGCGCTGGACGCGCTCGGCGGTGATCCGCAGCGTGCCGTCGTCCGAGCGCACCTCGGCGGTGACCAGCACCGGGGCGCCCGCCTCCATCGACTGGTCGAGGAGGTCGCGCGCGGCGTTGAGGACTTCGGAAAATGCCGTGATCTCGTAGGCGCCGCTGCGGTCGGACAGGTGGATGAAGGCCATGCGCCCGCCGCGGCTCGTCGTGCGCTCCTTGCGCCCGATCACGGCCCCGGCAAGGCGGAGCGTGCGGCTGTCGCCGGGCTTGACCAGCTCGCCCAGGGCGGCGCTGGAGGAAACGCCCAGGCGTTCGAGGCCTTCCTCGTAGGCCTCCAGCGGGTGCGAGGAGAGATAGAAGCCGATGGCGTCGAATTCGTGCTTCATCCGGTCGGCCTGCAGCCAATCGGGGGAGTCCGGCAGCACGATTTCCGGCGCCTGCGCCGCGGCATCGCCGAAGAGGCTGCTCTGGTCGCTGTCGCGCTCGTTGGCGGCGGCGCTGGCGTGGCGGAGGATGCGCTCGATGCCGTCATAGACGCGCTTGCGGTTGGGCTCGATCGTATCGAAGGCGCCGGCGGAGACCAGGCTTTCCATCTGGCGCTTATTGAGAATGCTGGTATCGAGCCGCGCGGCGAAGTCGCCCAGCGACTTGAACGGTCCGTTGGCCGCGCGCTCGGCGGCAAGATCGGCCATCGCCTGGTGGCCGACGTTCTTGAGCGCCGCCAGGGCGTAGCGAATGGCACGGCTGCCATCGTCCAGCACCTCCACGGTGAAGGTGGCCCCCGAGGCGTTGACGTCGGGCGGCAGGAGCTTGATCGCCAGGCGGTCGAGCTCGCGGCGGAAGCCGTTCAGCTTGTCGGTCGAGCCGAGATCGAGGGTCATCGAGGCGGCGAGGAACTCGACCGGATAGTTGGCCTTGAGATAGGCCGTCTGGTAGGCGACGAGCGCGTAAGCGGCCGCGTGCGACTTGTTGAAGCCGTAGCCGGCGAAGGCCGCCATCTGGTCGAAGACCTTGCCGGCGAGCGCCTTGCCGACCTCGCTGTGGGTCGCCGCCCCCTCGATGAAGGTTGCGCGCTGGGCGTCCATCTCGGCCTTGATCTTCTTGCCCATGGCGCGGCGCAGCAGATCGGCGCCGCCGAGCGTGTAGCCGGCCAGGTCGCGGGCCATCTGCTGGACCTGCTCCTGGTAGATCGGGATGCCGAAGGTTTCCTGGGGATGTTCTCCATCGGGCCCGGCCGGTAGAGCGCCACGACGGCGATGATGTCCTCGAAGCGGTCGGGCTTGAGCTTGCGCAAGACATCGCGCATGCCCGCACTTTCCAACTGGAACACCCCGGTCGTCTCGGCCCGGCCCATCATCTCGTAGCTTTTCGCGTCGTCGAGGGGGATGGCTTCAAGGTCGATCGCCTCGCCGCGCGCCTGGATCAGCTTCACCGCCTGGGCCAGCACGGTCAGCGTCTTCAGGCCGAGGAAATCGAACTTCACGAGGCCCGCCGTCTCGACCCATTTCATGTTGAACTGGGTGACCGGCATCGAGGAGCGCGGATCGCGGTAGAGTGGCGTCAGCTCGTCGAGGGGCCGGTCGCCGATGACGACGCCGGCGGCATGGGTCGAGGCGTGGCGATAGAGCCCCTCGAGCTTGAGGCCGATATCGATGAGCTTGCCGATCTCCGGGTCCTCGCGCTGCTGGCGCTGGAGATCGGGCTCGCCGTCGATGGCCTGCTGCAGTGTCACGGGCGCGGCCGGATTGTTCGGCACCAGCTTGCAGATGCGGTCGACCTGGCCCCAGGGCAGGCCCATGACGCGGCCGACGTCGCGCAGCACCGCGCGCGCCTGCAACTTACCGAAGGTGATGATCTGGGCGACCTTGTCGTGGCCGTACTTCTCCTGGACGTAGGTGATCACCTCGTCGCGCCGGTCCTGGCAGAAGTCGATGTCGAAATCCGGCATCGACACGCGCTCTGGATTGAGAAAGCGCTCGAAGAGAAGACCCCAACGCAATGGATCCAAACCGGTAATCGTCAATGCCCAAGCGACGACCGAGCCCGCGCCCGAGCCGCGGCCGGGACCGACCGGGATGCCGTGCGCGTTGGCCCACTGGATGAAGTCGGCGACGATGAGGAAGTAGCCAGGAAAGCCCATGTCGTCGATGACGCCGAGCTCGAAGTCGAGACGCTCGCGGTAGGGCTTGGCGGCGGCCTGGCGGGCGGCCTCGTCCATGTCGTCGGTGTAGACCGCTGAGTCCAGGCGCTTTTCGAGGCCTTCTTTGGCTTGCGCCGCGAGCTCTTCGGCCTCGCTGCGGCCGCTTGCGGTGGTGAAGGTCGGCAGGATGGGCGCGCGCGGCTCGGGCATCACGGCGCAGCGCTGGGCGATCACCAGGGAGTTGGCGATCGCCTCGGGCAGATCGGCGAAGAGCGCCTTCATCTCCGCCGCGGACTTGAAGCGGTGCTCGGGCGTGAGGCGGCGGCGCTCGCGCTCGGCGATCGTGCGGCCCCCGGCGATGCAGAGCAGCGCATCGTGCGCCTCGTACATCGAGGCGTCGGCGAAGAAGGCCTCGTTGGTGGCGACGAGCGGCAGGTCCTGGGCATAGGCGAGATCGATCAGCGCCGCCTCGATGGCGGTTTCCGCCGGCATGTTGTGGCGCATCAGCTCGACATAGAGCCGGCCGTCATAGATCTCGGCCAAGTCCTTCAGCATGGCGGCCGCGGCATCGGTCTTGCCTTCGAGCAGCAGGCGTCCGACCGGCCCCGCCGGGCCGCCGGTCAGCGCGATCAAGCCCTCGTTGCGCTCGGCGAGATCCTCGCGCGCGACCTGCGGCTTGTCGCCCGGATCGGTCTCCAGGAAGGCTTTCGAGACGAGCTTGAGGAGATTGCGGTAGCCGGCCTCGTTTTGCGCAAGGAGCACGATCTGATCGGGCGGCGGGCCCATGCCATTGCTATTTCGGCCGTTGCCATTGCGGCCGTTTCCATTCAGGCGCTCGCTGTTGCCGGACTCGCGGCTCACGCCGATCTGGCAGCCGATGATGGGCTGTACCCCGGCCTTGGTGCAGGCCTGGGCGAATTCGAGCGCGCCGAACAGGTTGCCCGTATCGGTGATCGCCACCGCCGGCATGTCGCCGGCGCGGCATTGGGTGACGATGTCGGGGATCTTGAGCGCGCCTTCCGAGAGCGAATAGGCGGAATGAACGCGGAGGTGAACGAATTCGGCGTGGGGCATGTCGGATCTGCGTGGCTCGGTCGCGCCCGTCATTCATGTCACCTTGTGTTCACCAAATCTAGTCCCGCTGATCGCACTACATGCAGAATCTTGTGGACAAGTGGGGACAATATCGGGGCGGCAGACCGGTGATCGCTTTTGACCTGTCTGCGGCCTGGGATTAGGCTCTGGACGCGACGGACAGATGGAGGCGACCCATGGCCGACGGCGACCACAAGATAACCGACGAAACGGCCCTGAGGGGCCGTTACCGCGACGTCTCGACGCTGGCGAAGAAGAAGGTGATGCCGCGGCTCGACCGGCACAGCCGGGCTTTCATCGGCATCTCACCCTTCCTTTGCATCAGCACGGCGGCGGCCGACGGCAAGGCGGATGTCAGCCCGCGCGGCGATCCGCCCGGCTTCGTGCAGGTGCTCGACGACGAGACGCTGCTGATCCCCGACCGCTCGGGCAACAACCGCGCGGTGAACGGCAGCGTGCCGGAGACCGGCATCCTGGTGCGCGTCGTTCACGCGCATCTCCACTGCGCCAAGGCGCTCAAACGTGCGAAATTGTGGGACGCCGAGGCGCAAATCGACCGCAAGAGCTTCCCGACTCTGGGCAAGATGATCACCGATCAGGTTGCCGGCCTCGACATGAGCGCCGACGAGGCCGATGAACGCATCGATAAGGGCTACAACAAGCTCTACTAGAGCTTCTACTAGTAGAAAATAATCGGCCAAAAGCAGCGGAATAGAAAGACCGCGCGGGGGCACGCGGATGAACGACATCAAGCTCAAGAGCCCCTGGTGGGTGGCAGGCGGGTCAGCGGTCGGATTGATTGTTGGCAACGGC
>JARRKQ010000087.1:0-16792 GCA_037387885.1 Alphaproteobacteria bacterium
CGCCGCGCTGGCGGTTAGGGACCTCAACGCTAGGGGCGGCGTGGCCGGCCAGCAGGTTCGCCTGGTGGTCCGCAACGATGCCTGCAATCCGGTCCGGGCGGCCACCGTCGCCAAGGCTCTGGCGCGTCAGAACGTGCAGTTCGTCGCCGGGCATTTCTGCTCCGGCCCCTCGATTGTGGCATCGGAGATCTATGCCAAGAACAGTATCCTGCAGATCTCGCCTTCGTCGACCAACCCTGCCCTGACCGACCGCGCGGCGAAGCGGGGCTGGCGGAACGTCCACCGCGTCTGCGGGCGCGACGACGATCATGGGCGGGTCGCGGGCAAGTATCTGGCGGCGAACCTCAAAGGCAAGACGATCGCGATCCTGCATGACCAGTCCATCTACGGAAAAGACCTGGCCGACAAAGCGGTCGAGAGCATGATTGCCGCCGGCGCGCCGCCACCGTTTTATGTCGCCTTCGCGGCGGGCGAGCCGGACTACGCCGAGCTGGTCGTGAAGCTCAAGGAAGCGGAAATCACGGTCATCTATCTCGGCGGATATCACGTCGACGCGGCCCTGCTGATGCGTCACGCGCACGAGCAGGGATACACGCCGCAGCTCGTTTCCAGCGACGCCCTCGCTACGGACGAATACTGGAAGATCGCCGGCCCCTCGGCCGAAGGCACGCTCGTCTCGCAGGCGCGGGACCCCCGCACGCTGCCGGCGGCAAAACTGACCGTCGCGAGATTCCGGGCGCAGAACGTCGAGCCCAAGGGCGCCACACTGCGCACCTATGCGGCTGTGCAGGTCTGGGCCGCGGCGGCGAAGCGGGCCGGCTCGCTCAAGATGGCGGCCGTATCGAAAGCCATTCGCGGGAACGCCTACGATACCGTGATCGGCCGCCTCACCTTCGACGACAAGGGCGACATCACGAACCCGGATTATGTCTGGCGCATCTGGTCGAAGGGACGGCTTCGCAACACGCTCAAGGTCTGTCCGACCGGATGCGAAGCCCTTCTGCGTTGACGACCGCGCGCTAGATCCAGCCCGGCAGACGGGCTGACCGCCTAAACGCCGTCTTTCTCGCCAAAGGTTACAGCGAGTCCCGCGAGCCAACGCCGCACGGCGCGTTCCTCGGTGGCCGACAGGCCCACGAGCATGCGTTTCTCGATCGTATTCACCCGGCCGCGGCAACGCTTCAGAAGCGGGCGCGCCTGGTCGCTCAAGGCGAGGCGCAGAATGCGGCCATGCACCGGATCGGGGCTGCGCTCGATCAGCCCGTCGCGCTCGAGGTTCTGCACGATCACGTTCACCGTCTGCGGCGTCAAAAGGGAAATCCGCGCGACGTCGGCGGAGGAAAGATCGTCGTAAGCGTTCACCATCGTCAGCACCAGGAACTGCGGATGGGTGACGCCGAGATCGGCCAGAGCGCGCTCGATGTGGTGGCGCACCGCGACCTGCGCGCGGCGCCGCAGATAGCCGATATGCCCGTCCTCGTCGCTGCCGTGCTTCTCGCTCGTGCGTTTCGGCAAGCCTCTGTCCCCACGTGTCGGTTGCGATTTTGTTTGCGTTGCCATGCGCTTGACGATGTTATCAGGGCACTGATAATATATTCGTGTACTGATAACAAGGAAAAGCGGGAGGATTACCAGGCATGCTGACGCCGGAATACCAGAAGGTTCTGATCGCCCATGTCGAGGCCGAAACCGAACACCGCATGGACGACACCTTGGCCACGCTGAGCGAGGATTGCGTGTTCGACGACCGGGCGCTCGGGCGCGTCTGGCATGGCCGTGACGGCGCGCGCGACTATTACCGCATGTGGTGGGACGGCTTTGCGATCAAGCCCGAGGGCTCGACCCGCTTTACCCCATCGGACGACATGCTGATCGTCGAAACGCGCTTCGTCGGGACCCATCAAGGCTCCTTCCTCGGCATCGCGCCGACCGGCAAACCCGTCGACATGCCGATGGCGATCTTCGTCTCTTTCGCCGACGGGCTCATGTCGGGCGAGCGCTTCTACTGGAACCCGGCCGATCTGATGGCGCAGGTTGGCGTCGAGATCCCCTTCGCGCTCGCGGCCTGAGACGGAGGAGGGGCATATGGATAGGATTCCGGCATGAAGATCGCCGTCATCGGCGCCACCGGCGTGCTTGGCCGCCATCTCATCCCGCGTCTCGTCGAGCGCGGGCATCAGGTGCGCGGGACGGCCCGCAACGAGGCGGGCGAGGCGCTGGTCGCAGCCCTCGGTGCGGAGCCGGTACGCGCCGATATTCTCGACCGCGCGAGCCTCGATGCGGCGGTCGCCGGCTGCGAGGCCGCGCTCCACCTCGCGACCGCGATCCCGACCGCCTGGGGAACCGGCGACTGGGCGGTCAACGACCGCATCCGACGCGAGGGTACGGGCCATCTCCTGGAAGCCTGTGCGCGGTCGGGTGTCGAGCGCTACCTGCAGCAGAGCATCGCCATGGTCCTCACGGCCAGCGACGACCGCCCGCAGACCGAAGAGGACGAGGCGCCGGGAAGCGGCCGCGGCACCTCGGTCTTGGAGGCCGAAGCGCAAACCCGCGCCAGTCCCCTCGATTGGCGCATCCTGCGCGGCGGTTCGTTCTATGGGCCGGGCACGGGCCAGGGCGCCGAATGGATCGCGGCCGCCCGCAAGCCCGGCTACGCCATGCCCGGCGACGGCAGCGGCTTCATCTCGCTGATCCACGTCGCCGATATGGCCGAGGCCACGTCTGCCGCCATCGAATCGGATAAGGGCCGCAGCGTCTGGAATGCCGTCGATGACGAGCCTGTGCGTTACCGCGAGCTCACCGAATATGTCGCGCGATTGGTTGGCGGCCGGCCGCCCGAGACCGGGGGCCCTCTTGGTCTCGCCTCGTTCCGCGTTTCCAATGCCAAGATCAAGGCCGAGCTCGGCTGGCGCCCGCGCTATGCGAGCTATCGCTCCGGCCTCGCCGCTTGAACCCGATTTAGGTTTCGCCGAAGGCGAAGGCGCTCATCGCCAGGATGGCGAGACAGTAGCTCTGATGGAGCAGGCGGCCCTGCGCCCCTTGCGCATCCGCCCCGTTCGACGCCGCGCCCATGGCGACGTAGAGCGGCAACAGGTGATCCTCGGTCGGATGCTGATGCGGCGCCGTCGGTGCGAGCGCGCGGTAGTTCAGCAGATCGTCGGTCCGCCCCGCCTCAACCGCCTCGATCAGCCAGTCGTCGAAGGCGCGGACGTCCTCGGGCGGCTCGATATGCGCCATGGCGCGGCGCGGGTCGCCCAGATTGTGCGTCGTGTTCCCGCTGCCGATGATGAGCACGCCTTCGTCGCGCAGCGGCCGGAGCGCCTCGCCGAGCTGCAAATGATGCTTTGGGCAGAGCGCCGTCTGGATCGAGAGCTGCACCACCGGAATATCCGCCTCGGGATAGACCAGTATCAGAGGGTTCCAGGCGCCATGGTCGAGGCCGCGACGTGGATGCACACGCGCCTCGTACCCAGCGGCCTCCAGAAGCGCCGCCGCGCGCGCCGCCAAGGCCGGATCGCCCGGCGCGGCATAGCGCAGCTGATAGAGCGCATCGGGAAAGCCGTAGAAGTCATGGATCGTCTTGGGGTTTTCGTCGCCGCCCAAAGTCGGCGTCGGCGTTTCCCAGTGCGCGGAGACCATCAGGATCGCGCGCGGGCGTGGCAATTCGGCGCCGAGCCCCTTCAGAAAGCGCGAGACCGGAATGTCCTCCAGCGGCAGCGTCGGCGCGCCGTGCGAGAGGAAGAGCGTGGGCAGGGTCTGCATCATTCGTGCGCGCGTCCAACGTGGTCCTATGGCAGATCGATCAGGATGATCTCAGCGTCGCTCGTGGCTGTGATGGTGAGGCGCGTCTCGTCCTCGATCGCCGCTCCGTCGCGCCCCCGCATGGCAACGCCGTTCACCTCGATCGCGCCGTCGGCGACCACCAGATAGGCGCGCCGGCCGGGCTCGAGATCATGCGTCGCGCTTTGTCCCGCGGTCAGCGTCGCCGCGAGCATGCTCGCATCCTGATTGATCGGCAGCGCGGATCCATTGACGTTTGGCCGTCCGGAGGCCAGCGTCACCAGCGCGCCGTCGCGCTCGGCCTTGGGGAATTCGCGCGTCGCCCAGCCCGGCGGTCCGCCAGGGCTCGCCGGCATGATCCAGATCTGGAAGATCTCGGTCGGCTCGGCTTCGTGATTGTATTCCGAATGCCGGATCCCCGTACCGGCATGCATCACCTGGACATCGCCCGCTTCGGTGCGGCCCTTGTTGCCGAGGTGATCTTCGTGGGTCACCGCGCCACGCCGGACATAGGTGATGATCTCCATGTCGCGGTGGCCGTGCATCGCAAAGCCGCCGCCGGGCGCGAAGATATCGTCGTTCCAGACCCGCAGCGGCCCGTGGTTCATCCGCTCGGGATCGGAATATTCCGCGAAGCTGAAATGAAAACGCGATGTCAGCCAGTCGTTCTCGAAATGGCCGAGGTCATCGTAAGGGCGAAGCTCGATCATTGATGATCCCTTCTAGAATTCTTGGCCGATGCGGCGCCTCAGGCCGCCTTCAGCCGCTCGCGGTCGTGGGGCGTCGAATAGTCGATCTCGGGCCCGACGGGGACGATCCGCGTCGGGTTCACGGTCTCGTGGCTGCCGTAGTAATGCCGCTTGATGTGGTCGAGATTGACGGTCTCGGCGATGCCCGGCACCTGATAGAGCTCCTTGGTGTAGTTCCACAGGTTCGGATAGTCGTAGATGCGGCGCTTGTTGCATTTGAAGTGGCCGAAATAGACCGGATCGAACCGCACCAGCGTGGCGAAGAGCCGCCAGTCGGCCTCGGTGATGCGGTCGCCGACGAGATAGCGGGTGGTGGCGAGCCGCGCCTCGAGGCCTTCGACCTCGTCGAACAACGCGTGGAAGGCTTCCTCGTAGGCTTCCTGCGAGGTCGCGAAGCCGCATTTGTAAACGCCGTTGTTGAGGTTGTCGTAGACGCCTTCGTTCACCGCGTCGATCTCCGCGCGCAGCGTCTCGGGATAGAGATCGATCGAGGCATCGCCCCACTCGTTGAACTCCGAATTGAACATTCGGATGATTTCCGACGATTCGTTCGAGGCGACCGTGCCGCGC
The DNA here is from genome assembly GCA_037387885.1 of Alphaproteobacteria bacterium. Lineage (GTDB taxonomy): Bacteria > Pseudomonadota > Alphaproteobacteria > JAPULJ01 > JAPULJ01 > DATKZM01. The sequence continues at coordinate 5,100 of JARRKQ010000087.1, forward strand.
TCCTTGTCCCACAGCACCGGCACCGAGGCGCGGCCGGTATAATCGGACTTGCCCCGGATATAGAGCTCGTGGACGTATTTGGAGCCGAAGAGGGGATCGCCCTGCGCGTCGCCGTCATGCTCGAAGCTCCAACCCATCTTGCCCATGAAGGGGTGGACGACCGAGACGTCGATCACGTCCTCGAGCTTTTTCTGCTTGCGCACCATGAGCGTGCGATGGGCCCAGGGGCAGGCATAGGCGACATTGAGGTGATAGCGGCCGGGCTCGGCCTTGAAGCCGCCGACGCCGGTGCGGTTCGATCCGGTCTATTTCGGCCACTTCAAATGCAACAAGCGCCGCATCTACGACTTTCCGAACCTGTGGAACTACACCAAGGAGCTCTATCAGGTGTCGATTGGTCGTGCCGTTCGCGTTCAGGGGTAATTTAGTCTCCGGCGCGGAAATGGAAATGCTTGCGGGCCGGACAGGCTACCGCCGTTTGGGTTCGCGTGTTTGACAGGTGGTGCGGATCAGATGACGTGCGGCTCGGAGTAGACCGTCGGCTGGATCGGGGTGCCGTCGTTCTCGGTCGCGTGCTGGCGATAGGTATCGATGCCGGCCGGGATGACCGTGCCGGCTCTCGCTGAGTCGAGAAAAATGTGCTTGGCGTTGTCCGGCCGGATCTCGAACCAACTCGGCTCGTCAAAGGTTCCGGCATAGATGCCCACGAGATCGGGCCACCGCTCGAAACTCAGGAAGATTTTGGTGCCGCAAGCGCCGCAGAAATTGACGAATACCTGCTTGCCGCTGCCCTCTGAACGGTGAACGAACTCGGTCGGCGTACCGGTCAGCATCTCGAATTCGCTCCGCTCGAAGATCGGCTCGACGAAATAGGCCGAGCCGGTGGCTCGCTGACAGAAGCGGCAGTGGCAGATCGTCACTCTGGCGGGCGCGGCGGTGGCCCGATATCGCAACCCGCCGCAAAGGCAGCCGCCCTCTTGCGGCAGCGCGCTGTCGCTCATTGTGTCTCTCCCCATGTGCCCGGATTGCCGGCCGACGAGCGGCCTGAGGCCCGAGTGTCCGATGGCTGGGTGCGGCAATCAAGGGATCAAATCCATGCCTTGACATAATCGAACGTTCGTACTATTTAACCCTCCATGCGAAAAGGCGAACGAACCCGCGAAGCTATCGTCGATCAGGCCCTCGACCTCGCCACGGTCCGGGGGCTGGAGGCGTTGTCGATCGGCACCTTGGCGACCGAGACGGGCATGTCGAAATCGGGGCTTTTCGCCCATTTCGGCTCCAAGGAAGCGCTCCAGCTCGCCGTGCTCGAGGTCGCCTCGGCACGCTTTGCGGCGCAGGTCATCAAGCCTTCGCGCGACGAGGCGCGCGGCCTCCGCCGACTGATCACGCTGGTCGAGAACTGGATGGCCTGGGCGAATTCCGAGACACTCTCCGGCGGCTGCCCCTTTGTCGCCGCCCAGGTCGAGTGGGACGACCGCGAGGGCCCGATCCGCGATTATCTGGTCTGGGCCCAGCAGACCTGGCTCGGCGTGCTTGCCGCCGCCGCGGAGAAGACCGTGGCGCAGGGCGATTTCCGCGACGATCTCGACACCCGTGCCTTTGCCCACGACATCTATGCGATCGCGCTCGGCTATCACAACGCCCAGCGCCTGCTGCGCGACCCGAACGGGGAAAAATACGCCCGCGATGCCTTCCGTCGTCTCCTGAAGGACGCCCGCGAGGGCGCGCCCAACGCCGTCGCTTCCGCCCAAACCCATTGAACCTTTGACGCACCAGCTTTCTCCACCCAGGACCGGATCCAATCGACATGCCAACCAACGACCAAAAGCCTCCGGATGCCAGTCGAATAGAAACGAACGTTCGTTTTAAGGCTGAAGCACATCGCAGTTCTCGGCTGTTGGGCATCGGGCCCTTTGGCCGCTCGTGCCTGATGCGCCGGTTGTCGCGGCGCAGCAGCCGGCCGGCCGACCCTGATCCGATCCCGATGGAGCTGGGCGCGGGACAAAGCGCCGTGCGGCCGCTGCTCTCCTACGAGGCGGGGGCCTATCTCGCTCATCTTGTCCGTCTCGACCCGGAAAGCCGGCGGCACCGCTTCGGACGCCCGATCGACAACAAGACGCTCACCCGTTTCGTGGCCGAGATCGACTGGTCGCGCGCGCTGGTCCTCGCGCATATCGAAGACGGTACGGTGCGGGGCGCGGCCCATCTCGCCTGGCCCGATGTTGAATGGCTCGGCGGCGACGGCGAGCTTGCGGTCGCCGTGGAGCACCCCCGGCGCCGGCGCGGCATCGGCCGCCGCTTGCTCGAACGCGCCACCAGCGAGGCGCGGGCGCGGGGACTGGCCGGCATCCTCTTCTTCACCCAGGCCGACAACGAGGCGATGCTGGCGCTCGCCCGGCACTTCGATGCGCCGCTCAGCTATTTCGGCCGCGACGTCGAGGGCCGTGTCCCGCTCACCGTCGCGCCCGCGATGCGCCCGCATTACTATGCGGGCATGGCGGTTTAAGCTGCCAGCCGGCTGGTCCTTCCAGGCCCGCCCCTCCGGCCGTCACCCCCGCGAAAGCGGGGGTCCATGCTAGCCATTGCGCGCGGTTTCAACACCGCATGGATTCCCGCTTTCGCGGGAATGACGAATTGAATGTTGAACGACCGCTCATCCTGAGGTGCCGCCGAAGGCGGCCTCGAAGGATGAAAGCCGCTCATTCCATGCATACGTCCCCCGATTGCCGCGGGGCAGGTTGAGTATTACCTTCCTGCCAGGACGCAGCCCAGACTCGGGACAGAACGGAACGCAAGATGGCCGTGACGGCAGCCACGCTTCAAGACGCCAAGCTCGACGATCGCTACACCCAAGATGAAGGCCGCGTGTTCCTCACCGGCATCCAGGCGCTGGTGCGTCTACCGATGATGCAGCGCCAGCTCGACCTTGCCGCCGGCTTGAACACGGCGGGTTTCATCTCCGGCTATCGCGGCTCGCCGCTTGGCGGCTTCGATCTCACGCTCTGGCGCACGCGCCAGCACCTGAAGGACAACCACATCCATTTCGAGCCGGGCCTGAACGAAGACCTGGCAATGACATCTGTCCTCGGCAGCCAGCAGCTCAACCTCTTCCCCGGCGCCAACTACGACGGCGTCTTCGGCCTTTGGTACGGCAAGGGCCCGGGGCTCGACCGCTCGGGCGACGCGCTGCGCCATGCCAACAACCACGGCACCAGCCCGTACGGTGGCGTCCTCGTCTGCGTCGGCGACGATCACACGGCGAGCTCCTCGACCGTGGTCCACCAGACCGACCACATCTTCGCCTCGGTGATGTCGCCGCTGCTGTTCCCGGCCAACGTCCAGGACATGATCGACTTCGGCATATTGGGCTGGGCGATGTCGCGCTTCTCGGGCTGCTGGGTCGGCTTCAAGGTGATCGCCGAGGTCGCGGAAAGCGCCAGCACGGTCGCGATCGACCCCGCGCGCTTCCACGTGACGCTGCCGGAGTTCGAGATGCCCGAAGGCGGGCTCAACATCGATATCCGTGACGACCGCTTCGGCGCCGAAGTGAAGCTGCACAACTACAAAGTCTATGCCGCGCTCGCCTTCGCGCGCGCGAACGGCATCGACAAGGTGATCCTCGATAGCAAGACGCCGCGTCTCGGCATCGTCGCCTCCGGCAAGGCCTATTCCGACGTGCGCGAGGCCTTGGGCGATCTCGGCATCAGCGATCAGCAGGCCGCCGATCTCGGCATCAAGCTCTACAAGGTCGGCATGCCCTGGCCGCTCGAGCCGCACGGCATCCGCGAGTTCGCGCGCGGCCTGGAAGAGATCATCGTGGTCGAGGAAAAGCGCGCCTTCGTGGAGAACCAGCTGAAGGAACAGCTCTACAACTGGGACGAAGCGGTCCGCCCCCGCGTCGTCGGCAAGTTCGACGAGACCGGCGAATGGCTGCTGCCCTCGACCGGCGGCCTCACGCCGGGCATGGTCGCGAAGGTGATCGCCAAGCGTCTTGCGCGTTTTCACAAGTCGGCGGAGATCGAAGCGCGCCTGAAGTTCCTGGAGGAAAAGGACGCAGCACTCACCCACCGCAAGACCGACTTCCAGCGCATCCCCTATTTCTGCTCCGGCTGCCCGCACAACACCTCGACGCGCGTGCCCGAGGGCAGCCGCGCCACCGCCGGCATCGGTTGCCACACCATGGCGCTGTGGATGAACCGCTCGACCGCGACCTTCACCCATATGGGCGCGGAGGGCACGCCCTGGATCGGCCAGGCGCCGTTCACCAACGAGAAGCACATCTTCGCCAATCTGGGCGACGGCACCTACTATCACTCGGGCCTGCTGGCGATCCGCGCCACGGTCGCGGCCGGCGTCAACCTCACCTACAAGATCCTCTACAACGACGCCGTCGCCATGACCGGCGGCCAGCCTGTCGAGGGCCAGCCGACCGTGCCGCAGATCACCCACCAGGTCTGGGCCGAGGGCGTGAAGCGCATCGCCGTCGTCACCGACGAGCCCGACAAGTACCCGATCGGCGCCAACTTCGCGCCGGGCGTCACCATCCATCACCGCGACACCCTCGACGACGTCCAGCGCGAGCTCCGCGACTGGCCGGGCGTCTCGGTGCTGGTCTACGACCAGACCTGTGCGGCCGAGAAGCGCCGGCGCCGCAAGCGCAAGGCCTTCCCCGATCCGCCCAAGCGCATCTTCATCAACGAGCGCGTCTGCGAGGGCTGCGGCGATTGCGGCGAGAAATCGAACTGCGTCTCGGTGACGCCGCTGGAGACCGAGTTCGGCCGCAAGCGCGCCATCGACCAATCGAACTGCAACAAGGACTATTCCTGCGTGAAGGGCTTCTGCCCGTCCTTCGTCTCGGTGCTCGGCGGGCGTCCGAGGAAGCGCGAAGCCGCGCAGGTCACCGAGGCGCCACCGCCCGTCGGCGATCCCGAGATCCCGACCTCCAAGGATCCCTACGGCATCGTCATCACCGGCATCGGCGGCACCGGCGTGATCACGGTCGGCCAGATCATCGGCATGGCGGCACACTTGGACGGCAAGGGCGCCACCATCCTCGACATGACGGGCCTCGCCCAGAAGAACGGCGCGGTGCTCTCCCATATCCGCATCGCCGACGACCCGGAGACAATCCACACCGTGCGCATCCCCGCGGGCGAGGCCGACGCGGTGATCGGCTGCGACATGGTGACGGCGGGCGGCGGCGATGCGCTGACCCGCATGGCCAAGGCCCGCACCCGCGCGGTCATCAACAGCTACCAGGCGACCACCGCCGACTTCACCCGCCAGCCCGATCTGCAGTTCCCCGCCGCCGCGCTCGAAAGCCAGATCCGCGAGGCGGTCGGCCACAACTCGGTCGACTTCCTCGATGCGACGCGCATCGCCACGGCGCTCATGGGCGACGCCATCGCCGCCAACATGTTCATGCTCGGCTATGCCTGGCAGCGCGGCATGCTGCCGATCTCCGAGGCCGCGCTCATGCGCTCGGTCGAGTTGAACGGCGTCGCCGTCGAGGCGAACAAGGATGCGTTTATGTGGGGCCGCCGCGCCGCGGTCGACCTCGAGACCGTCGCGCGCATCGCCCAACCCAAGACCGACCGCCCCGAGGACCGCGTGCTCTCGGCAAGCCTCGACGAGCTGATCGAACGCCGCGTCGCCGATCTGACCGACTACCAGAACGCTAAATACGCCGCGCGCTATGCGTCCCTCGTCGACCGCGTGCGCAAGACCGAGGAGACGCTTGCCAAGGGCGCCAGCGATCTCACGCAAGCGGTCGCGCGCTACTATTACAAGCTGCTCGCCTACAAGGACGAGTACGAGGTGGCGCGGCTCTACACCGACGGCGATTTCGGCAAGGCGCTCCATCAGGCCTTCGAGGGCAACTACAAGCTCCAGTTCCACCTCGCCCCGCCGCTGCTAGCGCCGCGCGACCCCAGGACCGGCGAGCTGCAGAAGCGCACCTACGGCCGCTGGGTCTTCACCGCCTTCAAGCTGCTGGCGAAATTGAAGGGCCTGCGCGGCACCGCCTTCGACGTCTTCGGCTACACCGCCGAGCGCAAGGCCGAGCGCGCGCTCATCACCGACTACGAGGCGGCCGTCGAAGAGATCATCGCGGGCCTCAAGAAGGAGAACCACGGCATTGCCGTCGAGATCGCGCGCACGCCCGAGGTGATCCGCGGCTACGGCCACATCAAGGAGCGCGCGATGGAGGCTGCGAAGGTGCACAAGGACCATCTCCTCGACCTCTTCCGCCATCCCGAAAAGGCCAAGAAACCGCAGGCGGCGGAGTAGGGCGCCGTCCACCGAACCAACGGAGGCAAGCATGTCCGCACAGCCACAAACCGCCGGGCCCGGACCCGGTTACGCCAGAGCGCCCGAGCACACCATCACGCTCGAGCGCGAGGGCAAGCGCGTCTCGGTCGTCTTCAACGGCGAGACCATCGCGGAGTCGACGAATGCGATCACGCTGCGCGAAGCCAACTACCCGCCGATGTACTACCTGCCGCGCGACGACGTGCGGGCCGACGTGCTGACCCGCACCGACCACAGCACGCACTGCCCCTTCAAGGGCGATGCCGCCTACTGGTCGATCAAGGTCGGCGACAAGGATTCCGAGAACGCCGTCTGGTCCTACGAGATCCCCTTCGACGAGGTCGTCGAGATCAAGGACCACATGGCCTTCTATCCCGATCGCATGGACGCGGTCGACGTCGCAGAAGTCTAGACGCAGGCGACCGTCATGGCCGGACACGAAACCGCTCTCATCGTCGGTGTCGGCCCGGCGCTCGGCGCGTCTCTGGCACGGCGCTTCGCAGGCGACGGGATGACCGTGGCGCTCGCTGCGCGCAAGGCAGACACGGTCGAGGCGCTGGCCAAGGAGATCGGCGGCAAGGCCTATGCCTGCGACGCCACCGAGGAAGACCAAGTCGAGGCGCTGTTCGAGGCCGTCGCGAAGGATCTCGGCGCCCCCGATCTCGTCGTCTTCAACGCCGGCACCTTCTCGATCATGAGCGTGCTCGAAACCGAGGCCGACCATTTCGAGCAGTCGTGGAAGATCAACTGCCTCGGCGGCTTCTTCGTCGGCCGCGCCGCGGCGGCAGCCATGAAGGCGAGGGGTTCGGGCACGATCATTTTCACCGGCGCCACGGCGTCCTTGCGCGGCGGCGCGCGCTTCCACAATCTCGCGGTCGGCAAGTTCGGCCTCCGCGCGCTCGCCCAAGCGATGGCGCGCGAGCTTGGCCCGGAGAACATCCACGTCGCCCACGTGATCATCGACGGCGTGATAGATACCGAGCGCGGCCGGGCGATGATGAAGGATGCCGGCCCCGACGGCCTGCTCGCGCCGGACGCGATCGCCGCCAACTATCTCCACGTCCACCGCCAGCCGCGCTCGGCCTGGACGCACGAGCTCGACGTCCGTCCCTGGGCGGAGCGCTTCTGAGATAGAAGTGAAGAGGGGGCCGAGGCGGGCGCTTCCGCCTTAGCGCAGCGTGCCCAAAACGTTGGAATAGTCGTCGGTCCAGAGCCGCTTGCCGCGCCATTTCGCGAGATCCTGCCAATGCGGGCCGGCCGCGCGGTTGCGGTCGATATAACGCTCTAGCGTCGCCGGGCTGCGGGCCAGCGCCACCCAGGTCGAGGAGGCGATGTAGCCGCCCTTGCGCAATCCCGCCGCCACGTAGTGGTCGAGCACGGCGCCGGCGAGCCCGGCGTCCTCGGCGAGCGCGGCCACCACGGGCTTCAGATTGATGTAGCGGTTGCTCAAATGCACCGCGAGCACGCCGCCCGGCCGCAACTTCGCGAGATAGACCGCGAAGGCCTCGCGGGTCAGCAGATGGACCGGGATCGCATCGGAGCTGAAGGCGTCGAGGATCAGCATGTCGTAGGCGCGGTCCGGCTCGCGGGCCAGCATCAGGCGGCCGTCGCCCACCACCATCCGCGCCTTGGGCGCGCAGTCGGAGAGGAAGTGGAAGAGGCGCGTGTCGCGGGCGATGCGCACGACCATCGGGTCGATCTCGAAGAAGGTCCAGCGCGCCTTCGGGCGGCGGTAGCAGGCGATCTCGCCGGCGCCGAGCCCGACCGCGCCGACCCGGCCGAGCGGTATCCCGCGTTGGGCGGCGGCGGCGAAGATGCGGCCGATCCCGGCCTCGTGGTGATAATAGGTGTGCGGCTCGCGCCGGCGCGCCGGCTCGGTGCTCTGCACGCCGTGGATGGTGGTGCCGTGGGTCAGCATGGTGAAGGCGCCGTCGCCGGTGCGCGTCACCTTGTAGACGCCGAAGAAGCTGCGCCCGGCATAGAGGCTGTTTTCCTGCTTGAACCAGTAGACCGCCTCGTGCCCGAGCACGATGAGCGCCGCGAGGCCGAGCGCCAGGCGGAGCGGCCGGTTGAGCCCGCTCGCGAGGGTGAGCCCGCAAAAGCCGAGCAGAAGGATGATCGCCGCCGCCTCGAAGCGCCCGACATCGGGCATCTGCGGGTTGAGCGCCAGGGCGGCGAGGATGCAGAGCGCCGGCAGCCCGACATCGAGCAGCCGCGGCCGGACGAGGCTGGGATTTGTCGTGCTGCGCGTCTCGCGCTTGTCAATCTGGTCGCGCGTCTCGCGCTCGGGCCTCTTCGGCCGTAGTAGCGCCGCCAGCACCAGCAGCAGCGGAAACTCCAGCACCGAGTCGAACAGAAGCGGCGCTGCCAGCGCCGTGAAGGCGCCGCCCAGAATGCCGCCGAACGACATCCAGAGATAGAACTCGGTCAGGTGCCGGGTTGCCGGCCGCCGCCGCGCGAGCTCGCCGTGACAGACCATGGCGGTGACGAAGAAGGCGGCCAGCACCACGCCCATCAGCCAGAAGGCGCCGCTGCTCCCGAAGACGAAGATGACGCTGGCGGCGGCGATCAGCAACGGCGCCTGCGCCGTCAGCATCCAGTCATGCTTGATCACGGGCTTGCGCGCGAAGACGAAGACGAAGCTCAGCAGGAACAGCGACAGCGGCACCACCCAGAGCAACGGGATGGCGACGAGGTCGGTGGTGATGAAGGTCGTCACCGAGAGCAGCAGCCCCGACGGCACGAAGGCCAGCGCGATCCAGCGCAAACGCTCGTTCCAGCCCACGCCCGCACGATCGGTGGAGACGGGTGCCGCACGGGGATGGGTGTCCCGGCCGCGGACGGCGATCAGGCCGCAGCCGACGATCATGACCGCGAGCAGCGCATAGCTGCCCGTCCACAGCCAGCTCTGGCCGCGCGACGGCAGCAGCGGCTCGATCAGCGCCGGATAGGCGAGCAGGGCCAGCACGCTGCCGAGATTGCTGGCGCCGTAGAGGAAGTAAGGATCGTGCGCATGCGCGTGGCCGGTGCGCGCGAACCAGCGCTGCAACAGCGGCGCGTTGGCCGAAATCGCGAAGAAGGGAAGACCGACGCAGGCCCCGAAAAGGGCGAACAGCCAGCCCGTCGGCGCCTCGGCCGGCGGATTGCGCCAGACCGCATCGATGCCGAGCGGCAGCACGATGAAGGCCAGCGCCAGGACCAGCGCGTGCAGGCCGAGCTGCAGGCGCGGCGGCGCAAAGCGGCTCAGAAGGTGCGCATAGAGATAGCCCAGCAGCAGCACCGCCTGGAAGAAGACCAGCGCCGTGTTCCAGACATTGGGCGTGCCGCCGAGCAGCGGCAGCGCCATCTTCGCGAATAGCGGCTGGACCAGGAACAGGAGCCAGGCGCTGAGGAAGATGGTCGGCGCAAAGAGGGCGATCGCCTCGAGCCGGCGTGCCCGGGGCGCGGAAAGGGAAGCGGTCATCGAACGGCCCGGGCCTCGGCGTTGCGGGGGTGCGGTCGAATGACCGAAGTTAACCGCGTTGCTGCCTAAGATCCGGTAAAGCCGCAGAAATGGCCGGCTTTCGGGGCGCCGGCGAGGGTTTCAGAGGTTAATTTGGGCCGCTTTCACTGCCACCAGGCAGCCGCCAAGCCGCCACCGGGCCGCCACCCCGGACCGATCAATCGTGCGTCGCGGCATCCTCCAGGGCGGCAATGTCGCCCTCGCTGAAGAGATATTCATTCAGCTCCTTGTCGAAATCCTCGCTGTTGCGGCGCAGCCATTCGAGCACCATCGAGGCGTGCTCGATCTCCTCGCGCATGTTGTGCAGCAGAATGGCTTTCAGCGCCGGGTCGTCGCAATCGTCGGCGCGCTGGCGGTACCAGTCCGTCGCCTCCAGCTCCTCCATCAGCGAGACGATGGCCTGATGCATCGCCAAGGTTTTCTTGCTCAGTCGTTCGCGCGGTGCATGCAGTCCGTCGCTCGACATGGGTGCTCTCCTTCAATCGGGTTCGGTGTCGGTCACTCGCCCTGGCCGGGCAGATCGTGGATATGGACGTCGTGGGCCGAATGGCTGGACAGGATATCACGGGCGCGCTTTTCCTGCGCCTCGTCCCAGGTGCGTACCCAAAGCAGCAGACCGCCCTTGTCAATCTGCTTTTGCAGAGCGTCGGCGTGGTGGTCGCCGACCCACTTCGCGAGTGTCGTGCCGAACATGCCGCCGGCGCCGCCGGCCAGCGCCGCGGCCGCGAAGGCACTGGCGATGGTGCCGCCCGAAGCAACGATTGCGCCCGCGGCGGCGACGGCGCCGATATAAGCCAGGCCGCCGACCAGCCCGCCCTGCGCATCGCCGATCGACTCGGTCGAAACATAGGCGCTGCGCGGCACTGCCGTGTCGTCTTCAAGCTCGCTGGTTTTCTCGTACTTGTGGCCAAGCTTTTCGGCCACGGTGGGCTCGCTGGCGAGCAGGCTGAGATCGGCGCGGGCGAACCCGGAGCTGAGCAGTTCGTCGATCGCCTCTTGCAAGGTTTCCGCGTCCTCGAAGACCGCAACGGCCTCGCGAACCGGGGTCGAGCCAGTGCCAACTGACATGACCAACGTCTCCTATTTTGTGATAGGCCTGACCTAATCGCGTTTCCCCGCCTTGCGCTTTGATTCAGGTCATCAGCTGGGTTTGCGTGACCACGCCCACCAGCTTGCCGTCTTCGGTCTCGACGCGCGTCTGCCACACTTGCGTGCGCCGGCCCTTGTGGATTGGCGTGCAGCGGCCGATCACCTTGGTGCCGGTGGGCGCGGCGCCGATGAAGTTGGTCTTGCTTTCCACCGTCACCGTGGCGGACTGGTCCTCGCGCAGATTGGCGAAGGCGCCGATGCCGCCCAGCGTGTCGGCGAACGCCATCATCGCGCCGCCATGCAGGATCGCGGGCAGGGTGCAGAACTCGTCGCGGACGTCCATTTCGGCCTCAAAGAGATCGGCCTCGGCGCGGGTGAGCTTGATGCCGAGCAGCTTGGCGAAGGGCATCATCATGTCGTTCAGCTCGTCGAGGTTCTTTGTTGTCATCCTGCGGTTCCTTCGGGTGCGATGGCCGGCCCGCCCTTGCCGCCCGGACGGGGGACGCGTGTCCGGGCGGCGGGCGAGGGCTCTATCGGGTCAGACTAGCCGCTCGCGAAAATCGGGCAAACAGGTTGATGGCCCTCCTTATCCGGCGGCTTGTACTGCGGCCTTGCGCACGCCGATGATCTGCAGCTCGGCGAAGGCGCCGACGATCACGGCCTGGGCGATCACGAAGGCATTGCCCCACACCGTTGGGACAACGAGACCGCTCAACAGGAGTGCCACGCTGGCGATCACCCAGGTGCCGTTCATGGCGATGATGGTCCAGACCACGCCGCCCGGTGCCTG